>JBGSTO010000254.1:0-14835 GCA_041736465.1 Anaerolineales bacterium
CCGGCGAACTGGCACTGCAGGGCGGCGCACCTCAGGCGGCGGCAGGCTACCTGGAAGAGGCCGGTCGCCTGGATCAGCTCAGTCCGAGAGGCAGGCTGCTGCTGGGAGATGCCTACCGGCAGGCGGGACAGCTTCGGGATGCTATCCTCACCTGGGAGACAGCGGTTTTGGCAGGCGGGTCCGGCGCAGAGCTGCACGAACGTCTGGCAGCGGCTTACCAGGAAAGCGGCAATTGGGGTAAAACCCTGGAACACTTGCAAAAGTCGGCTGCGCTGAATCCGGGTCGGGCGGAGCTGCACTTCTGGTTAGGGCGGCTGCTGGCGGCGCAGCAGCCGGGCGCTGCCCTGCCGCACCTCACCCTGGCAGGCGAGCTGGATGCTGCTCTGGCGCCGGAAGCAGACGAGCTGATGCGCGCCATCCGCCTGGCAGCTATCCAGGAGGATGAATCCTATACCCTGTTAGAGTCGGGGCGCGCCCTGGCGGGCATCGGGGATTGGCAGTTTGCCATGCTTGCCTTCCAGCAGGCAGTCAGCCTGCGCCCAGATTACGCCCCTGCCTGGGCCTTGCTGGCGGAGGCGCGCCAGCAGTTGGAGCCGCTGTCCGGCAGCCCGCAGGCGCTGGCGGATCTGCAAACCGCGCTGCGCCTGGAACCGGAGTCTTTTTCCACCCATCTCTTTCTGGCCTTGTACTGGCGCCGCCAGGGAGATGACGATCAGACGTTGCTTCATCTGGAAGCTGCCCGCCGGTTGGAACCGCAAATGCCCACGGTGCACGCCGAAATCGGCGAAACCCTGGCGCATATAGGACGCATGCAGGATGCGCTCCAGGCTTACCAGCAAGCGGTCTCCTTGCAGCCTCAGGAAGCCCTCTACCAGCGCCTGCTGGCAGCCTTCTGCGTGCGCTACCAGTATCAAATCGTGGAAACAGGCCTGCCAGCGGCCCGGCGCGCGGTGCTGCTCGCACCACAAGACCCGGCTTCTTTGGACGTCATGGCCCAGGTGCTGATGCTGCTGCAGGATTTTTCTACCGCCAAGCGTTTCCTCATCCGCTCGCTGCGGGCTGACCCTGCCTACCCACCGGCGCACGTGGACCTGGGTTTGCTGTATGCCTTGCGTGGAGACTTGCAAGCCGCGCGCCTGAAATGGCAGTTTACCATCGAGAGCGCACCTGAATCGGTGGCAGCCCAACAAGCTCGGCGCCATATGCAATCCTATTTCCCGTAATATGCTAAAATACATCAGGTTTTGTGAGCTGTTGTGACTATATACTAAAAAATAAAGAAGGAACATGACATGAAAGCACGCCTGTTACTTATCGCATTGGCCTTAATCCTGGCTTCCTTGGCCTGCTCGTTTGCTTTCGGAGATACCCCTGAGCCAACTTCTGACAGCACAGTCCTCTTCCAGGACGACTTCTCTAATTCTTCCAGCGGCTGGGACCGCGTGAACGAGGATCAAGGCGTCACCGATTACGCCGATGGCGCTTACCGGATCTTCGTCAATGTCGCAGACACCGACGTCTGG
The DNA here is from genome assembly GCA_041736465.1 of Anaerolineales bacterium. Classification (GTDB taxonomy): domain Bacteria; phylum Chloroflexota; class Anaerolineae; order Anaerolineales; family UBA4823; genus JAJUJL01. Next base: position 1,524 of record JBGSTO010000254.1, read on the forward strand.
GCCAACCCCGGCTTAAGCTTCGGTGATGTCAGCATTGCCGTGGACACCACCAAGGTGGGTGGCGATGATGATAACGATTTTGGCGTAATTTGCCGCTACCAGGATAACCAGAATTTTTATTTCTTCCTGATCAGCAGCGATGGTTATTATGGCATTGGCAAGATGATCAACGGCGAGCAGAGCTGGATCGGCGTTGAAGCCATGCCGCCCAGTGAGATTATCAAGAAGGGCAATACCACCAACCAGCTGCGAGCAACCTGCGTTGGTTCCAAGCTTACCCTGTACGTCAATGACCAGTATGTGGACGAGCAGGAAGACAGCGGCCTGGCGTCTGGAGATGTGGGCCTGATGGCAGGCACCTTCACCTCCCCGGGCACCGATATCATGTTTGATAATTTTGTGGTGCTGCAGCCTTAAGCCATTTGCTGTCCCCTCAGGTTGGTGCCAACATCCAATGAAGGTATACCTGGATACTGTCGGCTGCCGGTTGAATCAAAGCGAGATTGAAGCTTACGCCCGCCAGTTTCGCCTTGCCGGGTACGAGCTGGTACCTGATCCCAAGGATGCTGACCTCGCTGTGATCAATACCTGTGCGGTCACGGCACAGGCAGCTTCCGATTCTCGCCAAAAGATCCGCCAGATGCAGCGTCTCGGTGCAGGGCAGACCGTAGTTACCGGATGCTGGTCTACGCTGCAGCCCGAAGCTGCCGCTGCGCTGCCGGGTGTATCCCGGGTGATCGCCAACGTGGAGAAGGACCGGCTGGTACCCGTGCTCCTGGAAATACCCGAGCAGCTATTCGACCTCGAGCCGGTAGAACGCCAGCCTCTGCCCGGGGCGCGCATGCGCACGCGCGCCTTCATCAAGGTGCAGGACGGCTGCGATAACCGCTGCACTTTCTGCATTACCACGCTGGCGCGCGGATCAGGACGCAGCCGCACGATCGCACAGGTGCTGGCTGATATTCGCGCAGCCATACAGGGAGGCGCCCAGGAGGTGGTGCTGACCGGCGTGCACCTGGGTTCCTGGGGACAGGATCTGGGCGAAAACGGCGCGCCTTTCGGGGCGCACCACCTGCGCCACCTGGTGCAGGCAGTTCTCGAGCAGACGGAAATTCCGCGCCTGCGCCTGTCGTCGCTGGAGCCCTGGGATCTGGAGCCTGCCTTCTTCGAGCTGTGGCAGGATGAGCGGCTGTGCCGCCACCTGCACCTGCCGCTGCAATCAGGCAGCGCTCCCACACTGCGCCGCATGGCGCGCAAGACCACACCGCAGGCTTTTGCCAGCATTGCAGCTGCGGCGCGCGCCCTCGTTCCAGATATCGCTATTACCACCGATGTGATTGTTGGTTTTCCCGGCGAAAGCGAAGCCGAGTTTCAGGAAAGCCTAAATTTCGTACGCGAGCTGTCGTTTGCCGGCGGGCATGTATTTACCTACTCCGCTCGCGAGGGCACCGCAGCTGCGCGCATGCCTGGGCAGGTGCCGCAATCGCTGCGCAAGCTGCGCAGCGAAAAGATGCGCGCCGTGCTGGCCGAGTCGGCTGCGGCTTACCGCAGCGCTTTTTCGGGGCAGGTGCTGGCGGTGTTATGGGAGAGCGCCGCAGTCCTGCAGGCCGATGGCTGGCGGATGACCGGATGGACCGGCAACTATTTGCGGGTTAGCGCGCTGGCGCCTCAGCGCCTGTGGAACCAGATTACCACCGTACGCCTCGTCGAGCAGCAGAACGATGGCTTCTGGGGCAGCCTGCAGCTAACCATCTGAATAATTTAACGCCCCCACTCGCCAGGGGAGGGCGCCCATAGGCGTAGAATGGACAACTGCATTTTTTGCAAGATCGTTTCCGGCAGCGCGCCTGCCCAGGTGCTCTTTCGCGATGAGCAGGCAACGGCTTTTCGCGATATCCACCCGGTAGCGCCCAGCCATGTGCTGATTGTGCCCAATAAACACATCACCTCGGTCAACGAGGTTGCGCCAGAAGATGAGCCATTATTGGGGCATCTGTTCACTGTAGCGCGCCAGATTGCTGCCCAGGAGGGCATTACCGCTGGGGGATATCGCTTAATCGTAAATACGGGGCGTGATGCCGGTCAGGTTGTCTTTCATCTGCACGTACATCTGATCGGCGGGCAGCGCTTGCGCCACCCGATGGGCTGAGCATTTCGATTGGCATGATCAGTCTGCGGGTTCACCTGTTCCAAAGCCTGCGTGTTCATACTGCAGAAGGAAGCCCGCTGGATCTGGGCTCGCCTACGGCGCGCTCTTTATTTGCCTACCTGGTGCTCAACCGCGATCATGCTACCGACCGGCGGCGGCTGGCGTTCCTATTCTGGCCGCGCGGTTCGGAGTCGGCTGCCCGCCGTAACCTGCGCCAATACCTGCACCGTATCCGCCGTTCCTTGGAACCGGTTGATCCTCAGGGAATGCTGCTGGATACCAGTGGAAATTACGTGCGCTTTGACAGCAGCACAGTGCTGTGGCTGGACGTAGACATCTTCCGCATTGCCCTGCAGGCAGATGCCTCCCTTAACCAACTTCAGCAAGCCGTCGAACTGTACACCGGCGACCTGCTGGAAGATATTTATGACGAGTGGTGCCATACTGAGCGTCAAACCCTCCGCCGGCAGTATCTGGAACTGCTCGACCGGCTCAGCCTGCTGCTGCGGCGCGCCGGGCGCCTGGATCACGCGGTGCAAATCACCGAAAGATGGGCGGCTGCAGAGCCTTATGACGAGGCTGCTCACAGGCGCTTGCTGGAACTTTATGCACTGCGGGGCGACCGCCACCGCGCCGTGCAGCACTACCGCCAGATGAGCGCCCGGCTGGCCGATGAGTTGGGTGCGGAGCCATTGCCAGAAACTCAGGCTTTGTTTGAGCAGATACAATCCGGCAGCCTGCAGCCTTTTAGCGCCGCCGTACAGACAATCCAATCCAGGCTTTCGGCCTCATCCGGGCAAAAGCAAACCCCGCTGATCGGACGCCGAAGCGAGCTTGCGCTCATGGAAGCAGCTTTTCGGCGCGCCACGGCTGACCAGGGCGACTTCCTGCTGATTACCGGCGAGGCGGGCATTGGCAAGACCCGCCTGGTTCAGGAGCATCTTACCCAATGTGCCGGCGCTGTAACCTTGCAAACAGCCTGCCACGAACTGGAGGCCATGCAGCCCTATGCGGCTTTGCTGCCCGTGCTGCGCCAGGCCTTGGAAACGCTATCCACCAGCCGGCAAACCGGAGCCCATAGATGGAGCGCTGCGCTGCAGCACCTGCTGCCCCTGCCAGCATGGGCGGCTGCCGGGATGGGGGGACCCGTTGTTGGTGGCAGCGCCGGCAGCCAGGGCGGCTACAGCAGCGAAACCGACCAGGCTATCCAACAATTGCTGCGAGATCTGCTGGATAATCTGACCCAGCCCCCACTGCTCCTCGTTTTGGACGATTTGCACTGGGCAGACACGCCTTCCTGGAATGTGGTCATGCGTCTGGCGCAGATGACGCACAACCAGCCCCTGCTGATCCTCGGCACCTGCCGCATGGAGGACCTGCCTGCGGATCGCTCTCGCTTGCTGCGCGCCTTGGAACGCAATCACCTGCTGGAGCGTATCCCCCTGCTGCGCCTGTCCGCCGAAGATTCGGCCGCACTGGCGCGCCATATCCTGCCAAAGATCGAGCCCGATTCACATTTCTTGCACCGTCTTTACCAGGAAACAGAAGGCAATCCGTTCTTTATCATTGAAGTCTTGCGCGCCTTACAGGATAGCGGACGCCCCGGCACATGGTCCCTGGATAGAGGCACCCGCCCGGCTCTGCCCGTGCCCATCTCGATCCAGCGTGTGATTGAAGGGCGCCTCGACTTACTGACCCCCGAGAGCCAGGAGAGGCTGGCTTCGGGGGCTGCAATTGGGCAGGCATTTAGTTTCCCGTTGCTGCAGGCGGTTACCCAGGCATCTGAGGAGGATCTGGTTGCAGCATTTGAAGCCTGGGTGCAGCGCGGGCTGGTGCGCGAAGAAGCAGCCGGGTATGTCTTCAGTCACGATATGATCCGGCAGGTCGCCTACAACACGCTCAGCCGGGCGCGCCGCCAGGTGATACACCGCCGCATCGCCGAAATCCTGGCGACCGCCGTGCCGCCTGTGCTGCCCGCCAGGCTGGCTTATCACTACGCCCGCAGCGACCAGCCGCTCAAAGCCCTGCCCTACCTGGTGCAGGCCGGCGAGCAGGCCCTGCAGGCGCGTTCCTATCAGGAAGCCCGCCAGATGGGGCAGCAAGCCATCAGCCTGCTGGGTCATCTTCCCGGCCCACCTCAGCGCAGCGAGCGCGTGGATTTGAACCTGCAGCTCGCCCAGGCGTATGCCTTCACCGGCAACCTGGATCGCGCCCAGGAAATCCTGGCAGAGACCGAGCACCTGGCAATCGTGCTCGGCGATGAAAATCGGCTGGGCAGCCTGTTTCACCGCGCCGCGCAAATCTACTGGCTGAGAGGCTCTCCAGAACTAGCTGGCGATTATGCCCGCCGCCTGCTGCGCACCGCCGAGGAAACCGGCAGCGACGGTTTGCTGCGCGCTGCCCTGCGCATGCTGGGACGTGTAGGTATCGCACTATCAACCTTCGACGATGCCATCGCCTACCTGCTGCGCTACGCCCATTTGGAGAACTCGCCCTCGCCGCCGGCGGATCTGCCCATCATATTGGGGTACCTGGGTGTGGCTTATTCGCGCGTGGGATCCTGGGAGCGCGCCCTGGAATCCGCGCAGCGGGGCGTTGAACTGGCAGAATTTGCGGCACAGCGCGCAGGGAACCTCAGCAGCGCGGAAGAAGCTTCTATGCAGGCGCTGGCATTCGCCCGCATGCAGCTGGCTTTTGTGTACGCCGATGCTCACAATTGGCAGCAGTGTCTGGAAGCCCTGCCTCAGATGCCTGATCTGCCAGGCGCAAACGGGGAGGAAAACCTGCGCAACGGAGAGTCTTCCAAAACCTGGTTGACGCCCCTGGGATTCATGCTGTTGGGGCTGCGCGGGCTGGCGCTGGCGCACCTGGGACAGCCGAAAACCGGCATACAGGTCATCCGCCCGGCGCTGGAATGGGCTACAAACAGCGACTACCGCGTCTTTCGTTATCTGCCGCGTTTCTTTCTGGCGCAAGCCCTGCTTCTGGCGCACCAACCTTATGAAGCTCAGTTGGAAACCCAGCAAGCTCTCGAACAAGCCCGGCAGGCGAGCAACCGCTGGGCAGTTGGGATTGGCCTGCGGTTGCTCGCCGAAGCCATGGCGCGCCAGCCCAATCCCGACTGGAGCGCCGTGGAAACCAGCTTGATCGAGGCAATGCACACTTTACGCCAGGTGAGGGCGCGCCCCGACCTGGCGCGCACCTACCTGGCCCTGCGCAGGTTGTACGACCGGGCCGGGCAAATCGCCTGGGCGGTGGACTGCCACTTTCGCGCCACCAGTATCTTCGAGGAGTTGGGGATGGTTGAAGAGCTGCGCCAGGCACAGGGACAGGCTGCACACGAACGGCGCGGCGCAGTGGTGATCCCCGGGCTGGCGCTCAAAGGGCCAAACTGAGCTAGGGCTCGAGAGTCAGCTCGATCAAGCCGGAGAGAGGATCAACGTCCTCGTAGAAACCGTCCGTGCTGGTTTCCTGCGGCTGCAGCCCCCACCAGTATTCTTGCTCACCACAGTTCATGGTCACGTTGGAATTGGTGAACAGCTTGAAGTAACCTAAGCCAATGGCTTCGCTGTTCGCCGGCACCACCGCACCGGTAATATTCTCATTTTCCCAGCCTTTATTCACCGTCGCCTCACAGTCCAGGTCAAGGCGGTTGGTGATGCGCGGATAGAAGAATTCCTGATCGCCTGCCTGGCGCGTGATTTCAACGATCTGCCCCACCGCGATGCCCTCCAGCGATCCTGCCATCCTATCTCCTAGCCCGCGCCCGCTGGTGGTAGTTTCTTTGACCGTCTCCCAATCCAGGCGGGCAGGTGAGACAGCCAGGGTGAAGGTGGCATCGCTTTCCGGCAGCACCTCGCCTTGCAGCACGCCGGCGATCACGATGCGCACCGGTAAAACCAGGCGATTCTGCACCAATACCGCACCGGCTCGCACCACCGGCGGCTCCAGGGAAACGACTGGGGTTGGGAGAGACAGGGGTGCCAGCGCTTCGGCGGTTTGAGTTGCCTGAATGGGGATTAATACCGGATCGCGCGCCGCTATAGAAGAAAAATAACCGCTGACCGCCGCACCCAGCACGGTTGCCAGCGTTCCCAGCAAGCCGCAGATGGCTACCACGATCGCGCTGATCAGGCCGATGCGCGCCACCCGGAGTTCGGTGGACTCTTGGGGTTTGGGAGGTGGGTCTGGGCTCATCGTTCGCTCCACAAGAAGGTGGTGGGTTGGGTATAAATTTGTTCTGAGTATAGCACTTTCCCGTACAGGCAACACAGGCTTCGCTAACAGGGTTAAGCAACCACTTGACTCAGTAGAGATTATTCGCGATAATGCTACTACATCCTCCTAATATCAGATATTCTGTTATTTCAGCATCCAATGTCTTCCCTCTTCGAAGCCCTGCCCCGCAGCACCCTGGCAGCCGATGTTGCCAGAACGCTGCGCATCTGGATCGACAGCGGTCGCTTCCAGCCTGGCGAGTTCATTCCCTCGCAGAAAGAACTCGCAGTTCAATTTGGCGTGGGGCTATCCACAATCCGTGAAGCCATCAAGATTTTGACTGCTACCGGTCTGGTGCAGTCGCACCCAGGGAAAGGCACCTGGGTCAGCGATGACGCTGCGTTCCGCCTTTTCAAACCTTCCAGTGTGCCAAACCGGCTGGGTGAGTTGAAAGCCCGCCAGTTATACGAAGCCCGCTCGGTCATCGAGGTGGCGCTTTCCACGCTGGCTGCCGAACGCGCCAGCCCAGAGGAGGTGAACCGCATCTTACAGGCCCAGGATCGCGTGGAGAAGGCCGGGAGCGAAGAAGAGTACATCAAGGCCGACATCGACTTTCACCTGGCTGTCGCCGCCGCCGGACACAACGAAGTGCTCGAACAGTTCTACCAGTTTATGCAAAGCCTGTTTCTGCAGGTTATCACCGAGCTGATCCACCTGCCGGATGTCCAGGATGCTTCTCTGCCGCTGCAGCGCGCCATCGCCGATGCGATTGCGCGCAAAGATATCCAGGCAGCCCAACACGCCGCCATGGAACACATGAACTACATCGCCCGGTTGCTCACCGAATATGAGTAAGCCGGCAATCTCGCCAGGCGATATCGCCTCGGGCGGCTGTTCCTGACAAAAGATCTACCCAGAACCACTCAAGGAGCGAGGAATGAGATCCAAATACACCCTTCTCATCATACTGGTCGTCTTCAGCCTGCTGCTGAGCGCCTGCCAGCAGAGCGCGGCTCCGGCGGAAACTCAACCACCGGCGGAAGAGGCGGCGAAAATCCTCAAGGTCGGCGTGTTGGGGCCCTTCACCGGCCCCAGTGCCCGGGTAGGGGAAGAATTCAAAGATTCGGTAACAATGGCTTTTGATGCCATCGACTGGAAGGTTGGCGATTACACGATCGAGGTGGTGTGGATCGACGGTGAGTCCGATCCAGAAAAAGCCACCCGCGCTTACGAAGCCGCCATCACCCGCGACAAAATCGACGTTGGCTTCCTGAACTGGGATGCCTCCGAAGTGATCGTTGTGATGGAACAGGCAGCCAAATACAAGATACCGCATTTCATGGCGATGGGCACCTCGGATCTGGTAGATGAGAAATACCATTCCGATGCCATGTACAAGTATTGGGTCGGAAAAGGCTGGCCCACGCCATCCAAGCTGACCATCGCCTATGTCAACGCCCTGGAAGAGGCGATTGCCAACGGGCAGTGGCAGGTCTCTGCCAAGCGGGTGATCCTGTACGGCAATGACGATGAGTGGAGCCGCGGCTTCACCAAGGCCATCGGCGCCCAGCTGGTGGATGCCGGCTGGGAGATCGCCGGTGAAGAATATATGCCCATCGGCGAAACCGACTTCTACCCGGTGCTGACGCGCATGAAGAGCATGGACACCCCGCTGATCGCCGGCACCATGGATGATGCCGCCGGCTTCGGCGCCTTCATCAAGCAGTCGCGCGAAGTCGGGTTGGAAAGCCTGATCGTAGCCGACGGGCTCGGCTGGGTCGGCGAATGGTACGAAATGACCGGCGACGCCAGCAACTATGTGATCGATCAGATCCCCGGCTGGACCACAGAAAAAGCCATCGCCTTCCGCGACGAATTTACCCAGCGCTGGGGCATCGAACCAAGCCCGTCTTCGGCCGGGTTGGCATATGACGAGGTCAACTTCTTCATCAAAATCCTGCAGGAAGCCTACAAGGAGCACGGCAAACTGGACAGCCAAACCCTGTACCAGTTCGGCAACGACAAGGTGATGACCGGACAGGTAACCTACACCGATGGCATCCTGATGAAGGAGTACAAGTTTACGCCCGAGTCAGCGCCAGACTTCGTGGTTGGGCCGGACAACTTTACCTTCCCCGTGATCCAGTACATGTCCGGCGCGGGCAAGACTGTTTGGCCTGCCGCGATGCGGGAGACCGACATCCAGATTCCAGAATACGCCAATAAGTAAGCCTTCCCATCTACCCGGTGAGTGGGTGGAGGCGCAGCGTTAAGGCGCCTTGCCTCCGCCCACACCGGAATCTCGCAATCCCTGGAAGAGTCCACACCTATGCAGCCGCTGCTCGAAGTCGATGGCGTAATAAAACGCTTTGGCGGTTTAACCGCCCTGGATGGGGTGAATGTAAAGATTCGCCCTGGAGAAATCTGGGGACTGATCGGTCCCAATGGGGCCGGCAAGAGCACCCTGCTGAACGTGATTGCGGGCGTGTTCCGCCCGGAGGCCGGCAGCGTGCATTTCAAAGGGCAGCGCATCAGCGGGTTGAAGCCGGAGCAAATCTGCCGCCGGGGTCTGGCGCGCACCTTCCAGATATGCCGCCCCTTTCCCAGGATGACCGCCCTGGAAAACGTGCTGGTAGCAGCCACCTTTGGCGCCCGCAGCGATGGGCAGTCCCCCCAGTCTCGAGCAGAAGCCATGCTGGAGCTGGTGGGCTTCGCGCTGCCCGTGCACACCCCGGCTGACTCGCTGACGGCAGCTCAGCTGCGCCGGCTGGATCTGGCACGCGCCCTGGCCAGCCGCCCGCAGCTTGTGCTGCTGGATGAAGCGGCTGCCGGGCTGACGCCGGGAGAGCTGGCGGACCTGCAGCAGCTGATCTTAAAGATCCGCAATCAGGGTGTGACTTTCCTGATCGTGGAGCACTTGATGCGGCTGATCATGCAGCTCTGCGACCAAATCGTGGTGCTGCACTACGGGCGCAAGATCGCCGAGGGCACACCGCTCGAGATTCAGGGCAGCCCCGAAGTTTCCAGCGCCTACCTGGGTGAGTAAAGCCATGCTCGAAGTCGATCATCTACAAGCCGGCTACGATTACCTGCAAGCGTTATGGGGCGTCTCGCTCACCGTCCAGGCAGGCGAGTTCGTCGCCCTGATCGGATCCAACGGCGCAGGCAAGACCACCGCACTGCGCGCCATTGCCGGCTTGATCGCTCCGCAGGGTGGGACGATCACTTTCGACGGTCGCCCAATCGGCGGCTTGCCCGCCCACCAGATTCACCGCCTGGGCATCAGCTTCATCACCGAAGACTTGAACCTCTTCGAGGGAATGAGTGTCGGCGACAACCTGCTCCTGGGGGCTTACACCCACGGCGCAAGCAGGCAGATGCGCCTCAGGCTGCAAGGTGTGTACGATCTGTTCCCCATCCTGGCGGAGCGCCAGAAACAGCTGGCGGGCACGTTGTCCGGCGGCGAGCGGCGCATGCTCGCCATCGGGCGCGGCCTGATGTCTCAGCCCAAACTGCTGATGGTAGACGAGCCTTCCCTCGGGCTGGCGCCCAAAGCGGTGCGCAGTGTGTTTTCCGCCCTGGAAGCCCTGCACAGGCAGGGAGCCACCATCCTGCTGGTTGAGCAGAACGTCAATCAAACCCTCAACCTGGCGGATCGGGCCTACGTGATGGAACAGGGAAAAGTCGTGCTGCAAGGCCGCAGCGCCGAGCTATTGCAGAATGAATACCTCAAGGATACCTATTTAGGCGCCAGGTGACGACGGCCCGGGAGACGGTTTGCATGGACCTTTCGATGCTGCAGAATTTACTCCTCACAGGCACGCTGCGCGGCGGCTTGTATGCGCTGATGGCAGTCGGGCTGGCACTGGTATTCGGCGTGATGAATATCTGCCACTTCGCCCACGGGGAGTTTTACGTGATCGGCGCGTACGCCGCTTATTTCGCCCACGTGGTATTTGGGTTGGACCCCATCCTGGCTATCGCCAGCGCGGCGGTGCTCAGCTTCATTGCCGGAGCGGTAGCAGAAAAGGCCTTCTTTCTGCCGCTGCGGCGTCGATCCAAGAACGAGTGGGTGATGAATGCCTTCCTGCTCACGGCGGGGCTTTCAGTCGCCCTGCAGAGCCTGTACAGGCTGGTGTGGGGAAACAGCTACCGGGGCATCACCCAGTACTGGAAAACCACTTTCGAGATCCTGCCGGGGATGGCGGTGGCAGCCGACCGGGTTGTGGCGCTGGGAATCGCCCTGGGTACGATCTTCTTTCTGTGGCTTTTCTTGCAGAAAACGCGCCTAGGGCGCGCTATCCGGGCGGTTTCGCAGGATGAGCGCGGCGCCATGCTGGTGGGCATCGATCTGGACCAGATCTATATGCTGACTTTCGCACTGGGCAGCATGCTTGCCGGGCTGGGCGGCGCCAGCTTGCTGTCGCTGACGCCAGCCTACCCCTTTGCCGGCAACAAGCCGCTGATCAGCTCGTGGTTCGTGGTCACCATCGTCGGGCTGGGAAACGTCAGCGGCGCGGTGCTGGGCGGGTTCATCGTCGGCATCTTCGAGAGCATCGCCTATTTTTCGCTTGGACAGGGATGGCAGGACGTTGCCAGCCTGGGCATGCTGATCCTGCTGCTGCTCTTCAAGCCCACCGGTCTGTTTGGCACGCAGGTGAAAAGCGTGTGGGAGCGATAGCCTTGCAGAACAAAGCGACCACCTACCTGCGCTCCTTGCGCCTCTGGCTGGGCAGCCTGGGGCTGAGCCCGGCAATCCTGATCTGCATCCTGGCCCTGGCGCTGGCGCCCATCTTCGTGCGCGAGGCCTACATCGTGCGCCTGCTGGCGGTGAGCCTGCTGTTTGGCGCCCTGGCGATGGCCTTCGATTTCACCGGCGGTTTCATTAATGCCGTCAATTTCGGTTTTGCAGGGTTCGTCGGGCTGGGCGCCTACACCTCGGCGTTGATCACCGTACAGCTGGGAATCAGCCCGTGGTTTGCGCTGATCGCAGCGGCGCTGGTTACCGGTCTGGTGGGCATGTTTACCGGCATGCTTACCCTGCCGCTGCGCGGCATCTACGTCTCGTTGATGTCCTGGTTCGTGGGCCTGGCGCTTATGGCGTTGGCGAACGCCATGGTCGACCTGACGCGCGGGGCGCGCGGCCTGATCGTCCCGCCGCTGTTCGATGCAGCCACTACGGTGATGCACCTCTACATCCTGCTGGTGCTGACGGTGCTGCTGTACATCGGGCTGCGCTTGATCATCCGCTCGCGGGTCGGGCTGGCTTTTCGCGCCATCGGGCAGAATTACGACGCCGCGCGCGCCTCTGGCGTGAACCCAACTTTGTACAAAGTGCTCAACTTCACCCTGTCTTGCACGGTAGCAGGTCTGCTGGGCGGGTACTACGGGCATTTCGTGGGCATCCTCACCCCTGACCTGATGGACACCTGGCACACGATGGAGGTCATGGCGCTGGCATATATCGGCGGAGCCGGCAGCCTGTTGGGCGGCGTGTTTGCCGCCTTCCTATTGATTCCTCTGTTTGACTCGCTCAAGAGCCTGATGGAATACCGCCTGATTATCTATGGACTGAGTCTGGTACTGATCATGATTTTCTACCCGGCTGGATTAGCCGGGCTGTACCAGTTTGTCAGCAATAAATTCGAAAAATGGAGAAGGAAATCTTAAAAATGAAAGCTGTAAACTCTATCTCGTACAACAGTCCGCAGTTCTCGGTGCTTTCCGACAGCTCAATCCAGGACATTCACCTGGCGGCGCTGGAAGTTTTGCGCCGCACCGGCATCCGCTTCCACCATCCGGGGGCGCTGGAAATGCTCAAAGAGGCCGGCGCCTTCATCTCTGACGGCAACCTGGTGAAGATGCCCGCCAGCATGGTGGAAGATGCCCTGGCGACCGCCCCCAGCCGGGTGATCCTATGCGACCGCGACGGCGAGCCGGCGGTCTTCCTGGAAGGCGCACGCACCTGGTTCGGCACCGGCTCGGACTGCGTGTACTACCTGGATCCCTTTACCGGCGCCGCGCGGCCATTCACTCTTCAAGATATTCAAGATTCCTACCGGCTGGTGGATGCGCTGCCCAACATCCATTTCTTGATGTCGGTCGGTATCCCTGCCGACGTGGATCCGGTGCTGACCTACGACGTGCAGATGGCAAACATGCTGGAATACACTACCAAGCCGCTGGTGTTCGTCACCAACGATCGCGCCTCTTGCCAGCGGGCGATCGACATGGCGGCGGCGGTGGCAGGCGGCTACGAAGCCCTGCGCGAGCAGCAGCATATCCTGCTCTACTCGGAGCCCAGCTCGCCCTTGCAGCAGTCCGAAACGGCGGTTGACAAGCTGCTGCTGATGGCGAAGTACGAGCTGCCGGTGGTGCACTCACCAGGTCCGCAGATGGGCGCCGTGGCGCCGATCACCATGGCAGGCGGGCTGGTCATGTCCTTAGCCGAGATCATGAGCAGCCTGGTGGTGCACCAGATGGTGCGTCCGGGGGCGCCGTTCGTGTTCGGCGCGGGGCTGCACCACATGGACATGGGCGCCATGCAGATCTGCTACGCCTCGCCGGAATTTCAGCTCACCAAAGCTGCCATTGCCGAGCTGGGCCGCTGGTACGGGCTGCCCACCTGGGGTTATGCAGGTTGTTCGGATGCAAAAGTGATGGATGAACAGGCGGCCGTGGAAGCGACTCTGTCTGTGATGATGGCCAAGCTTTCTGGTTCAAACCTGATCCACGATGTCGGTTATATGGAAAGCGGGTTAACGACCAGCTATGAGATGATCGTTCTTACAGACGAACTGGTGGCAATGACGGATCATCTAATCAAAGGGATCGAAGTAAACGAGAAGTCCCTGCTTGTGGATGAGATTGACCGGGTAGGACCGGGCGGCAATTACATCGATTCACCGCATACTCTAGAACGTTTTCGCGATTATTGGTTCCCCG
>JBGSTO010000277.1:0-11285 GCA_041736465.1 Anaerolineales bacterium
GAGACCCTTATATCCGGCAAACTCTCGAGAAGGAGATCCAGAGGCGCGGAGCGAAGGTTGAATATGCTTTAGGCAGCTACGAAGAAACACCAGAAGGTGAGGTGCGAAAGGATCTGGATGCTACCTTTGCGAAATGGGAAAACGCGAGACGGGTTGAGCGTAGCAACCGAGGGAAACGCGGCAAGGCCAATAAAGGTATATTTGTATCAGGCCGAGCGCCTTTTGGATACGTGATTGATCAAGATTCTCCCGGTGGATTGAAGGTGAATTCAACCCAGGCAGGTGTTATCCGGCGTGTATATCGTCTTTATACCGAAGAAGGAACTTCCATCCGAGAGATCGCTAACATTCTGAATGCCAGTGGGATCGATACTTCCGAAGCTCGTGGGAAGTGGGGCAAGTCATCTGTGCAGAGAATCCTGTCGAACTCAACTTATGCTGGGTGGACTTTCTATAATCGGCGCAAGAGAAATGGTACTCAGATCATCTTGCGGGACAGAAGCGAGTGGATCGAAATAAAAACGACACCGCTCATCGAGCTTGCTCAGTTCCAAGAAGCTCAGCGGTTGCTGGCAGAAAATCGCGAGGTAAAAAAGCGAACCCCGCAACGCTTTTATTTGCTCACGGGAATGGTGTTTTGTGAGAGCTGTGAAAAGCTGTATATGACGAGTACGAAAAAGGCAGGAAAATATCGTCGGGCAAACGACGCGCCTTATTATAGGCACCGAATTAAGGATGGCCATTGCCGTAATCACGTGATATCCGCCCGGGTACTTGAACCCAAAATCTGGGATATGGTTGTACAGATCTTGGTCGATCCCGTGATCTTGAAGCGCGGTTACGAAGAGTCACTTGAGCATCAGGCCGTGGCACACCGAAGAATGCAGGATAACCTATCCGATCTTCACAGAAAACTGGCCAAGCTTGAGCAGCGCAAACAACGACTGACGCAGATCTACACGGACCCTGATGTTGGGATGACTCGTTCTGAGTTCCTAACTCAGCGGGAACAGATAAACAGCGAGATCAAGGGTGTAGTAGAGAATATCGAAAGTATCGAAGGCGAGATTTCCAACGTTCCAACGCCGGCAGACTTCGATGCGCTTGAGAGATTCGCCGGGCAGGTACGAGTTCGCTTAGCCGATCCCGAGTGGGAGCCGACGCCGGAGAACAAAAGGAAGATCCTGAAGTTATTGCACGTGAAAGTTATAATCAAGGCTGATGGTGGCATCGACCTTGATGGCTGGTTTGAAGGTGCGCCCGGTTTACGTTCCAAACATGATGATGATCGGTCCACCCGGCGCCGGGAAGACCTTGCTGGCGCGTGCGCTGCCGGGCATCCTGCCGCGCCTGAGCATCGAGGAGGCGCTGGACGTGACCCGCGTGTACTCGGTCGCCGACCAGCTCCCGCCGGATACGCCCCTCATCCGGGCGCGCCCCTTCCGCTCGCCGCACCACACCATCTCGCATGCCGGGCTGGTGGGCGGCGGCAATATCCCTCATCCTGGCGAGATCTCGCTGGCGCACCGCGGCGTGCTTTTCCTGGACGAGCTGCCCGAATTCAGCATGCGTGTACTGGAGGTGATGCGCCAGCCGATGGAAGACAAGGTGGTCACCATCTCGCGCGCCCAGGGCTCGCTCACTTTTCCTGCCAATTTCCAGCTGATGAAAGGTTCACAAATAGCACATCGGTTATAGCGCCGCTTAGTTTTATCTTTTCCCTGCTCAAAACTTCAATTCTTAGGTCAATCAACTCAAGTATTCGGCGTTTTTGCTCAATGGTAGGTGCCTCTAGCCGTGCCCGGATTTCCTCTGCGAATTCGAGCAGCTCAACTTCTTCTTCAACCGTTATCGTCCCAGCCTTGATTTCGGTTTGAAGCCTTTGTGACTCACCGACAAGGTCTTCTCTTTGAGCCATCAACTCGCTTTTCCGCTGATTGATGACTGCTTTCGAAAAGCTCCCAGTAAGTAACTCATCCAAGAGCACGCCGAGCTTCCGGTCAATCTCAGCAATCACGCCGTCGATTGCCTGAACGCGCTTAAGTTTGCGCTCGGTTTCCTTCGATGCCTCTTCCCTTTGACGAGCGATTTCTTCTTTCAATGCGTCCTGGTGAAGCAGCAAGTCCGTCACAGTTTCCCAGACAGCTTGCTCTAGAATTTCCTGGCGGATGCTGAAGTTATTCTCGCATCTTTTTCGCCAATGCTCAGCTTCATTTGACGGGCAGCGATAGTAGGCACGTTTCAAGTGTGTCTTATAGATTGCAGTCCATCGTCTACCACAGGGGCAAAATACCATCCCCCTCAGAAGGTACTGCCTCTTTGTATTCCGTTTTGAGCGCTGCCGATTTCTTGCCAGGCATACTTGTGCTTGTACCCATAATTCCTCGTCTATGATGGTTGGAACACGTACATGGATCCATTCATCTTCTGGCACATGGCTTGTAACATTTTTTCCGTTGATTTTTCGGCGTCTGGTTTTGTTGTAATACCAGTCACCTTTGTAAACGGTGTTAGAGATTATTCTTCTGACTGTCGAAGGACTCCACTCTCCCCTGCCAAACTTCTTGTAAACGACATCTGAGTAATCGCCCTTGCTCAAGATGCCTTCTTCCCAGAGCTTTTTAGCTATGGCATAGGACGAATAGCCGTCGTCTACGAGCCAGGAATAAATCATTCTCACAACACGTGCCTGGGGTTCGTTTACAACGAACATGCCCTTATGGTCTTCATAAACATAGTCATATCCAAAAGGTGCACGACCAGCTGGGCAAACAACGTAACCCGCCTTTGCTTTGCCCAATTTGCCTCGCCGGCTGCGTTCAGTCCTTTGCCGGTTTTCGTACTGGGCGATCCCGGATTTGATAATCTTCATCAACTCGCCTTCTGGTGTATCTGTATACCCTCCAAGCACATATTCGATTGAAATCCCAGACTTCGCCATCTCCATTTCAATGATGGCTTGATTACTGACAGCTCGTGACAGACGGTCGATATCATAGATAATCAGATACCTTACTTTTGTGGTTTCGACGAACTGATACAGCTCGTTCAACCCGGGTCTGTCAAGTTCTGTACCCGTATGAGCATCGGTAAACTCCCTCTCTACCTGATAGCCTTTATCCAAAGCATATCTTCTGCAGGCTTCGAGCTGAGTTGGCAAACTATAGCCTTTAGTTTGCTCCTCAGTGCTCACACGTGCATATAAGACAGCTCGGTTATTCATGGCGGATGCTCGTTTTACATTTCAAACCTGGGCCAGGAGGCCGGAACTGGCCCTTGAACTAGAGACCTTTACCGTTTTCAGGAATGGTTACCAGGATGCCTTGAAGTTCAGCGTGCAGTGCTGAGCCTAGCACCTGGATTTGCTCAGAGGGTCTGAGCGCCAGTCCGCTGACCAGGTCAGCCAATATCAATCCGACGCTTCCCTGGATGCCAACCAGGCTCTCGCCCGCTGCCTCCTCCCATTCCTGACGAATGCAAGCCAGCACATCTACCACGGTAGAGCGTGCCAGGGTCTGTGAATGAGTTGTCGTTATCATAGTTCCTCCGTTATGTGAGGGACGCCCTGACCGCAGTCCGGCACTGCAAACGCAGAACGCCCCGATGGATATCCCACCAGGGCGCAAGTAAGGCTTGGTATAATGAATACCAGCCCAATCCTCCGCTGACTCGGTGGGTTGGGTCAGGTGCGTATAGGAGGTTCCAGCTCCTGTGCGCACCGCTTTTTGGGGCAATTCCTGCCCGCTGAGGGCATTATAGCGCATAGAGAAAACTATGCGAAGGGCTTTCGGAGATGCTCCTGTTTTCAAGTTATCACCCACTTTCCTGGACTTACAAATAACAGCTCTAGAACTAATCCTTCGAAAACATTCGGTGCAAAATGTGGCAACCTCTGATTTGATCACGCTATGTGACCTCGATTATGGGTTCTACGGTTCTACACACATATATATGCGTAGAACCGTAGAACAACCTAGAGAGGTTTTTGGGGATTGCAAGAAAGAATTTGCGACTTACTATTGCCTGTGTTGATTATGAAGTTATTAGCAACCAAATAGTCAATGAGAGCAGAAATACGATTAAAACCGACTTTCGCATTAAAGATTTGGTGAACCTGATTGTTGAGTTCGGTCTTCTTCAGAGGCCCTGAACCAAGGCAGTCAATTATTGCCCGTTTGATCGTGTCTTCGTCAGTCACGATCGATTTAGGGTCAGCAAAGAACCGAGCTTCACAGAGTTCGCCGGCTGGGTCGTTTTGATAAGTAAATACAGCGCCAAATGATTTGACTCCTACACCACGAGATTTTGTGGCCTGGATTTTTATCTCGCTGGAGTCCGTCTCGCGCTCGACTAGAAGTGCGAGGTCGAGAGCGGCTTCGATGCTCGAATGGCCTCGGAGTGTGTCACCCCTGCGCCCAGTCGATGATGACGATTTTCTCGGATGATGGATAACAATTACTGCAGCTCCCGCGTTTTCAGAGAGTGAGCGAATATTGGAAAGAATTTTGATCATTTCAGCGGAATTCTCATCGGCTCCGCCTGATATCGCTCCAAGATTGTCGATTATGGCTAGCTTAGCCCCATGGAATTGCATAATTTGAGTCAATTCACTAATCTGATTATTGTCTCCAGCGTTTAGACTAGGTGATGGCATGGAGTAATATCTAAGAGGAGCATTGTCCGGCAGCTTTAAAGTTCTGCCTATTGCTGAGAATCTCTCGTGAGTCCTTCTCTTCCCATTGTCAAAATCAAGCCACACAGCAGGCGCCTGAGTCGTCTTTTGTACATTACCATTATGATTCGGCAAAGGCGGTAGCCAACCAATACCAGCCACGACGCAACAAGCCAGGTCGGCTAACAAGAAAGATTTTAGCGATCCCGGGGATCCAAAGACGATATTCACGGATGGGATCTCAAATAGATTCCCGACTATGTATCTTAAAGGTACACGTGGAGCGTAAGCGTCCTTCAAGGTGAAAGGCATCCAGTTCTTAAGAACCGATAAATTGGGAACCCCAGGATTTTGAGAATTCGGAGTATAATTTGTCATACAACCTACCTATGTCTATTGGGCTGAATGGGTTGTTCAAAAATACCTGCCGCGCCATCGGCGGGTATTTTGTTAATCAGGGCGATATTATAGATTTCACCTCTAGACCTGGGATTTTCGAGTCGTTTTCCAATAAGTCAATGGCAAACAAACCTGTGCACCATGACCTGGGTAAAAAACAGGCACCCCATTCTCTCGGAAATCATCTAGGCTAGCCACATAGACAAAACCGGACTCGATTTCCCTGATCCAAATTTCATTAACCGCCTCCTGTTCTAGCGTCTCAAGTATGTCGACATTTATGGCCCAACCTGGGACAACTCTAAGGAGATGACGCGATGCACGAGCACGCTTCTCAAAACGCCCGTTCGTGATGACCCCGATAGTTTTTCTCCCTACCTTGATCTTGACCGTTGATGACGCCCTTTTTTGTAATAACTGGGTAGACTTCATGCCTGAATCTCCGGAATTCATCTATTCTTCATGAGTTGAGCACTTTACGTTAGGTCGAGGTGGGCTGTCTGCAAACGTGGGCGTTTCTCTACCAGAGTCTTCAGCAGGTGCTGCTTTGGAATCAAACGGGAGCGATAATAGGTATTGGTATACACGCCGTAATGCTCTGTTTCGCTCTGTTTCCGGGATTTTGTTGTTGGATCGAAGAAAGCTGGTCTCAGCCATCGTTCACCTCCGATTGAGCCCATCGTGGGCAAGGCGGTGGGCGTCTGTATTTGTTCATTGGGTTACCTGGTAAGATAAAGAAAGAGCAGTGGAATCATTTGGCTGCGCGTTGTCATGCAGTGATTGGTGGGAGTCGCCTCCAACCTTCTTGTCCAATTGCATCTCTTGCGCCGCGAGGCGAATAAGCAGCCTCACCGAGTCTCCTTGAGAACGGTTCAGGTGCTTGGCAAGCTCACGGAGAAGCTCACGCTCAGGTAAGGAGCAAAGGAAGGTAAAACGTTCGGTTCGAATTTGTGTGTCTGACAAAAAATCACCTCCGATTGA
This sequence comes from Anaerolineales bacterium, assembly GCA_041736465.1. Taxonomy (GTDB): domain Bacteria; phylum Chloroflexota; class Anaerolineae; order Anaerolineales; family UBA4823; genus JAJUJL01. The sequence continues at coordinate 6,053 of JBGSTO010000277.1, forward strand.
GCATCGGAGGTGATGATAAACGTATGGTCACATTATTAGTAACCAAAAAAAATTCACTTTTTTCGGCGAGTCCCCCTGATTGAATATGAAGATAGTTCTATTCTGTTGATGGTGTTGTTTCTTGAAGTATCTCGGCTATCCTCGCGTCCAGCCTTGGTTTGTAGCGGGTATATGTACTCGGATAATTCTTCTCAATGAGCTCTTGTGCATCTCGGAAATCACCCCATATCAGAAACAAACGATTTACAGTAAGAATATTCTTCTTTGAGGCGGGATTATAGCTCGCCTCTGTATATCGTTTTCTCAGATGCTCCAACCGGTTCTTGAACTTTTCAAAGTCGATTGTGCCATAATATATATCCCACGGACATCTTCCTTCAAAAATATCTTCAAGAGCTGCGTTCAGTAGCTCTTCAAAATCGGGTTCTGGATAATGGAAGTTGTGCAATAGATTCCAGAAGTAATGACGCGCCAAGCCAGCCATATCCTCATTTTCTTGCTTCTTAGAATATCGGATTAGAAAAACCAACAAGTCGAAGTTGGCGTCTATAAACAGGTCACGATATTCCGGCTTACGACGAACTAGCTGGAATCTAAAAGGGTCGTCCTGTGGGATTTCAGGATTTTCAACCAGTGTGGCGTAGTTCCCTCCAGCCAATTCGTGCAATATCTCCTGGAAGTAGTCGCTCAAGTCATGCCCTTGCCGGGCAACCATCTCTTCCATTTCTGTAACAATCTCTGCCCAAACTCCTGGAATATCCTTCTTGTCGGTCTGACTGTCTATCACAATCTCGATGCTTAATCTACCATCATCGCCGGCAACTTTTCGTAGGCCAACGTGCTCAGAGAGAAACCTTACCTGTGTCGCCCAGACTGGGTGATATACCTCTTCCCCCTCCTCAAGTAAACCAAAGGCTTTCAACTGAGAGTCTGTTATCTTCATGTCATTAGTTCCCAGGCGTGTTTACGGCAAAGCTGAATTTGGTTTGCACCTCAGATGGATATTGAAGTGAATATCGATGACTAAACGGCGACTAATTTCCTTCCAGAACTGGAAGCTTCCGGTTGATACTAATTTACTCTACTAATACCGGCCAAGTGCGTTTACTCAAGCCGCCAGTGACAAGGCCTCTCTAACGAAGCTAGTCAACACCTGCGCTTTCTCAGCATCGCTCAAATCGAAGTAACGGGTGCTCTCAATGTCGAGGCTGCCTGCTTCCTCACGAGACTTACCATCATAGCGATAGCAGTACAACGCTGTGGGCTTGTGATAATAGATTTCCCACAGGTAGTCTGAGTGAGTGTATTTTGTGCCTTTGAACTTCAATCGCAATCCTCGAAAGTCAAAATTGAGCGGGTGGGCATTCGGGCGAATGTACTCAACTTCTCGACCAGAAATACTTGGAACCAGCTCGTGGAGAACTCTCTGTAGTGTGGCAAACAGGTGGTTTTGAAGAGAAAATGCACTCAGGAATTCAATCTCCACCTGAGAGAACGGCCTGAAGGGCATGTCCTTCGGTTTCGTTGTGGTAACCAGATGAAGCTTCCCTTTAGGCGTTGTCTTTTCGCGTGTTTCAGATTGCTGCCATTGAAGGCAGGCTTCTGCTGCATAACGGGTAAACCCGAGAAGCAGATTGTACTGTTCCTCGGTATTGAGCAGGAAGAAGCGCGCCCGGTAAAGGTTTAGTTCCAGACTGAATGCCCGGTAGTAATCTCCCTCCTTGATTTTATAATCCACATCGCGTTTGTCAGCAGGCCGGTAGCCGGGAAACTTGTAGCTTTCCTTGAAAATCAACAGATTTGGGTTGCTGGGATATAGCAGGCAATAATACAGCCCAGAGGAAAGCCCCTGGAATTTCATAATCTGGTAACCGCGCCAGACGTAAGCGCCGGACCGTCCCAGCCAGACGCTGGGCATGGCGGTATGCATCGCTTGATGGAGCATCTCGAAGAAGTCATTGACAGCCTGCATGCCGGCAGCATACTTCTGAGAGTTCCGGTTCATACGGCCTCCTTACAGCTTTCCCTTGATAGCCTCACCCAGCATGCCGGGCAGCAGGGTGTCGAGTTGTACTTCAGTCTCAATTATTCAACTACGAAAGCCCAAGTCACCATGATTTTTCCACTCAGGATGATGCCCCGCCATACTCACGCACATAGCCCTCAAACCAACGCCTTTTGAACAGCTCGTTGACTTTGGGGTCGGTGAGTTTTTTGTACAAATCCAACTTGGTGTGTACGAACTCCAACAACATCTGGTCAACCACCTGGTTGAACTTATAACGCACCACGTTGATGGGGTTATCCGCCTGCAGCACTGCCCTTAAGTCTTCGTTCTCTTCCAAGCGCGTGCGGATGCGCACCAAATCCACCTTGTCCTCTTCTGTCAGGTTCAACCCGTACGTGTCGTTGAGCACCTTTATGATGTTCGAGAGCAAGTCCTTCTCGTCCTCTGTGTGAATAGTTCCGCCATTGGTATATCCACCGAGTAGGCCATCTTCTGGTTCCAGCTCAATCGCGCCTGAATAGGTCTGTTGTAAACGGAAGGAGTCCAGGTCGACGGCATCCTTGAGTTCGTAAGGTAAACGAACTTTGCGTCGCGGCAGCTTACGGTTCAAGCCTTTGGCAAACACATAGAGCTTTTCCAGGTCTGTATCTTCAAAGGTGATGATTTGCGAGATGAAGCCGTACAGGCGGATGTACTTCTGCAAAGCGGAGCGAAAATCCTCGCGCTCTGTCTCCTGGTTGTTGCCCCACTGCACGACCACCCTATCCAGCACAGGCTGGAGCCTCTCGAGCGGTTGTTTCGTATCGAAGAAAATTTCAGCGTATTCGTCGATGTCTTTGCTTGTGTACAACTCAAAATTACGCAGCTCGGTTTCCAAATCATACAGGCGATTGGGGTCGGTCTCTTCTGTCAGGATAGTCGTCTGGTAGTAGGGTTGGAAGGATGCCTGGATATCCTCCGCCTCATTGACGAAATCAAGCACCAGAGTATCATCCTTACCAAGACGGGTTCGGTTGAGACGGCTGAGCGCCTGAACTGCCTGCACGCCATCCAGGCGCTTATCGACATACATAGTATGCAGCAGCGGCTCGTCGAAGCCGGTCTGGAACTTGTTGGCCACTACCAGGATGCGATAGTCAGGGGTTTTGAAGGCGTCAGGGATACCCACCTTCGGCCCCAGGTGGTTTAGACTGTTTTCGGTGTGTTCCGCTCCACTGTCTGGGTCTTTGACGGTGTCTGAAAAAGCGACCAATGGTTTATAGCCCAGACCCATTTCTGCCATGATTTTCCGGAACATTAGGTAGTAGCGGACAGCATGCAGGCGTGAGCGCGTCACCACCATCGCCCGTCCTTTGCCCTGGATGGTGTGGGCAGTCTTCTCCAGGAAGTGCTCCAGCATGATGCGTGTCTTGGTCTCAATGGCGTGTTCCTGCAAATCCACATAGGAAGTCAATAAACGAATAGCCTTCTTCTTTTCATACTCGTTATCCGCAGCGATAGTCTTCACCAGCTTGAAATAGCGATTGAAGGTAGTGTAGTTTTTGAGCACATCCAGGATGAAGCCTTCTTCAATCGCTTGGTGCATAGAGTAGATGTGAAAAGCGACAGGCTTGCCATCCGGACCCTTGCGCCCGAACAGCTCCAGTGTCTTGTTCTTGGGGGTGGCGGTGAAAGCAAAGTAGGAGATATGATTCTGCGGACCGCGGGCGCGGATTTCCTGAATGATTTTGTCTTCCAAATCTTCACCCACGAGGTCTTCGTTTTCGGCCTGTTCCAGGTTGACGGACAGCGTCTTCTTGAGGTGCTTGGCCGACTCACCAGACTGGCTGGAGTGCGCCTCATCAATGATGACGGCAAAGTGCTGTCCTTTGAGCAACGTCATAGTCTTCGATATCACTGGAAACTTCTGCAGGGTGGTGATGATGATAGCCTTGCCTTTTTCCAGGGCTTCTTTCAGCTGACCTGAGTGCTTGTCGATTTTCATAACCACACCAGGCGTTTGCTCAAACTGTTTGATGGTATCCTGCAGTTGCTTATCCAGCACACGACGGTCGGTGACAACGATTATCGAATCAAACAGCCGTTCCTTATCGCTAGGGCGCTGGTAGAAGCTGGTCAGCTGGTGAGCCAGCCAGGCGATAGAGTTGGATTTCCCAGAACCCGCAGAGTGTTGGACAAGGTAGTTTTTCCCCACTCCGTCCTGCCTGACGGCTGTCAGGATTTTACGCACTACATCGAGTTGATGAAAACGGGGGAAGATAAACTTCTCGGTTTCTATCTCAACCAGGCCTTTGCCTGTTTGGTATTCTTTCTCGGTTTCAATCTGGATGTGTAAATAGTTGTCAACCAGCTCCAACAGGGTGTCAGGCTGCCAGATGTCCTCCCACAGGTAGTGGGTCTTGTGACCAATGGGGTTGACTGGGTTATCAGTATCTTTATTGAAAGGCAGAAAGCGAGTAGCCAATCCCTGTAAACGGGTGGTCATGAAGACTTCTTCGTTGCCAACTGCAAAGTGCACCAGGCAGCGCTGGAACTGTAAGAGCGGCTCGCCTTTGGGGTTTCTGTCTTGCTGGTACTGCTTCTTGGCGTTCTCCACAAACTGACCCGTGAGCGAGTTTTTGAGTTCAGCGGTAATGATGGGCAGGCCGTTGAGGAACAGCACCATATCGATGCTGTTCTCGTTCTTCTGGCTGTACTTGAGCTGGCGTACCACGTTGAAGCGATTGCCCTGGTAGAGTTCTTGGTGTTCGGGGTTCATGCCACTGGCGGGTTTGAAGTAAGCCAAGCGGAACATGGCTCCCCTGTCCTTGAAGCCTTTGCGCAGCACATCCAGCGTGCCGCGCTTTTGGACTTCGGAGGACAGCCGCGCCACCAGCTTTGCAGGCGTATCCGCTCCGTACTGCTTCTCCAGCTTTTCGTATTCCTTGGGCTGGGTGGCCTGGATGAAGGCGAGGGCTTCTTCCGGAATCAGGCACAGGGCTTTATCGTAGGCTTCGAGTTGCTGGCTGTGATAGCCGGATGCCAGCAGGTGGGCTTCAATGTATTCCTCAAAGTTCTGTTCAGTGTAGTTGGCTGCCATCTATGAACCCATGAGATTGTTTTCTATTTGTTCATCATCAAACGTAGTTATTCCATATTTGCGGTTATTGCAGAAGTATTCTGTATGTTCGTTTTTTATCATTCTCGCGGCTAAGTGAACCGTCATAAGTTTTTTGAAACATGAAA
>JBGSTO010000313.1:0-2799 GCA_041736465.1 Anaerolineales bacterium
CGCCGGGGTACAAGAAACTGGTGCTGCTGTAGAGCTCATCACCTTTGGCCGTCACTTGCTTCAGGTGGTAGCTCGCAATTCTGAGATCGTAATTGAGGTAAGCCAGATCCAGCTCCCGTCCGGCAATAAATCGGTTCCACATATCCGCCCGCACCGACTGGTCATCATCCCTACCGGCGCTTTCCAGGATTAATTCAACTTCGAGTGGAGATGGTTTAATGACGGTAAAGCTCTTAACCGGGAGACCCAAATCTACCAATCTTTGCTCCAGCATCGATACGCTGCTGGTTTGCGGATCCCCTCGAGGGCGGGTCGGAAGGGCGATGCTGACAATAGCAATCGTAATGACCAAAAATAATGACCAACTGAGCAGTTGGATAATATTTTTCTTCACGAGAATCCTTGCAATCGTCTTTCATGCCAAAGGTGAAAACCCGCCCCATGCTCGCTCGTAGATCGGTTCTACCTGGGGATGGGGCGGGTTTTTCCCGTGCCGGTTGCGCTCCTACGCCATTTCCAAATTCGCCGCCAGAAACGCCCAAATATCGGCCTGCTCGGCGATCAAGATGGCGGTGGGCTTGCCAAAACCGTGCCCGGCGCGCACTTGGATACGGATCAACACCGGATTCTCGCCGGTGTGGGCCTCCTGCAGCGCGGCGGCAAACTTGAACGAATGCCCCGGCACGACGCGATCGTCGTGATCGGCAGTGGTGACCAGCGTCGCCGGATAATGCACGCCGCGGCGCAGGTTGTGCAGCGGCGAGTACTTGAACAGCGTCTTGAACTGCTCGGGATCGTCCGAGCTGCCGTAATCGCTCACCCACGCCCAGCCGATGGTGAACTTGTGGAAGCGCAGCATGTCCATCACGCCCACCGCGGGTTGGACCGCGCCGAACAGCTCCGGTCGCTGCGTCATGCAGGCGCCCACCAGAAGGCCACCGTTGGAGCCGCCCTGGATGGCTAAACGCGCCGGGCGGGTGATTCCAGCGGCAATCAGGTGCTCGGCGCAGGCGATGAAATCGTCGAACACGTTTTGCTTCTTGTGGATCGTTCCAGCTTCGTGCCAGGCCTCGCCGAATTCGCTTCCGCCGCGCAGGTTGGCTACCGCCAGCACGCCGCCCATCTCCAGCCACGCCAGCCGGCTGACGGCAAAGGCGGGGGTGAGGGCGATATTGAAACCGCCGTAGCCGTAGAGCAAGGTGGGGTTGTCACCGTCCAGCTTCAAATCCTTGCGCTGCACCAGGAATAAGGGCACCTGCGTGCCATCCTTGCTGGCAGCGAACACCTGGCGGGTTTCGTAAGGGGAAAAATCGAAGCGGATGGGAGGGGTAAAGATCGCCCGGCTGGAGCGCCGCTCGAAGTCGTATTCGAAAACCGTCATCGGATACACGAAAGAGCTGAACACGTAGAAAAGCTGCCGGTGGGCACGCTCGCCGCTCAGGCTGGGGCCGTACACCGTGTTGACCGATCCTAACGTCGGCAGCTCGACTTCACCGTCCGGCGAGCCATCCATATTGTAGAGCCGTATGACGTGGTGAGCATTGTGCAGATAAAGCGCTGCAAAGCGCTCCCCCACCAGCTTGACCATATCGAGTGTGTCCTCGCCTTCCGGGATGATCTGGCGCCAGTTTTTGCGACCTGGCTGGCGCGTGTCGATGGCGATCAGGCGGGCGCGCGGCGCGTCCAGGTCGGTGCGCAGGTAGAAAACCGGCCCGTCGTTGCCCACGAAGTGGCAGGCGGCTTCCAGCTCGGAAATCAGCTCCACCACCGGGCCACCCGCTTGCAGATCCTGGTAGAACAGGCGGTTGCGCCGGTCGGTACCTTGCCAGACGTGAATCACCAGGTAATTCCCGTCTTCAGAGACACTGGCGTCGAAGCCCCATTCCTTCTGGTCGGGGCGCTCATAAGCCAGGCTGTCGGCAGACTGTGGGTCGCCCAGGCGGTGAAAGTACAGCTTCTGGAAGTAGTTGGTCTGTGCGAACTCCTCCCCTTCCTGAGGGGCGTCGTAGCGCGCGTAGAAGAACCCGGAGCCATTCGGCAGCCAGGCCGCGCCCGAAAACTTGCTCCACTCGATCACGTCGTCCAGGTCCTGCCCGCTGTCCACGCTGCGCACCCGCCACTTGAGCCAATCCGAGCCAGCGGCGCTGGTGGCGTATGCCAGCCACTTGCCATCTTTACTAACCGCCCAGGCAGTCAGCGCCACCGTGCCGTCATTGGAGAGGGTGTTGGGGTCCAGCAGCAGGCGCGCTTCGCCCTGCAGCGAGTCCATCACGTACAGCACATCCTGGTTTTGCAGACCGCTGTTGCGCAGTTGGAAATAGCGCCCGCCATGCAGCTCCGGCGCCAGGGCTTTGGGGAAATCCCACAGCTCGGTCAGGCGCTGGCGGATGCGCTCGCGCTGCGGCAGCGACTCCAGGTAGCCAAAGGTCACCTGGTTCTGCGCCTGCACCCAGGCTTCGGTCTCAGGGGAATCGGTATCTTCCAGCCAGCGGTAAGGATCGGCGACCGGCGTGCCGTGATAATCGTCCACCTGGTCTACCTTGTGGGTGTTGGGGTATTCGAAAGCCATGTCGAGTTCATCTCCTGGAAGCTAATTAATCGATCTGTCCCGGCGTGAGCTCGCCGCGCAGGTTGTGCGCCGCCAGCTCTCGCACCTTGCCAATGTCATCGCCGCGGCCCAGCAGGTAGTACAGCTTTGCCAGTGCGGCTTCCGTGGTCATATCATGCCCGGCAACCACCCCGGCGCGCGCCAGGGCGGAGGAGGAAGCGTAGCCGCCCAGGTGCACACCCCCTGCCAGG
>JBGSTO010000343.1:0-2539 GCA_041736465.1 Anaerolineales bacterium
TAACACCAGGAAACCCGCAATAAACGATATCATCACTGTACCTACTGCCTTACCGAGACTAAATTGGTACACGCCATAGATCGCCAGCACTTGCAGCACGATCAAATACAGCTCGTCCAGAACCCCAATGCAGCCCAGGGAGGGTATCGCTGAAGCCAGGCTGGAATAAATTTCGAACGGTGCACTGAGCGCAGCCAATAAGAAAGCCAACTCTCCGTAGGCGCCTTTTCCCCCCAGCTGCCGTGCGATCAGGTGCAGCAAGCCAGAGGTGATAGCAAAGCTGATTAAACTAATGATTGCCACCTGCAGTACGCCGAACAGCAGGGAGGTGGTAGTGCTGCCAAATCCAGGGGTTCGCGGCGCAAAGCCCAGAATCCTCCCCATTCGATCGCCAATCTCATACAGGTAATTCAGCCGGGGATTTGCGGGAAAACTCGACCGCAACAAAATAGTGATGATCGAGCTGACCACAGCCGTAATCACGACCCACAGGTATGCCTTCCCTACACTTGCCTCTGAGTTGCGCGCCAGGCTGCGATAATTGTCGGTTGACGGGTGGGCGATTGCCTCGAACATGACCGCAAAGAATGAGATGCGATTGGTTGGGGATGTTGCCATGGAATCGATCATAAAAGCCTCCTTTTCGCCCATCTTGCCATCACACTCTCAACCCGCTGATGGCGGTCAATGCCGGGCTGCTTCAGACAGCCGCACGCCCCACGGCAATCTGATGGGCTTCCCCAGCCCATCCTCGCCGGAAAGGTAGCAGCCGATCCGGCCCACCGCAGTAGCCGGCACCAGCGGCGCCGCCTCCCAGCCGTTGAAGAGAGGATCGAGAGCCTGGCGCCATCACCCCACCTCCTCACCTTGGGTTGTTTTCAGTATAGATAGTTTTAGGGAAATTTCAAGCAAGAAAGACTGCCAAAAACCGCCAATCTTTTAAATCAAACCAGGGAGGTACATTGGGAAGCAATGCTTCCCAATGTACCTCCCTGTCCTCACGCGAGCGCGCTGGTCAGACGATATTCAGATCAGATGAACCACAGCAGCGGCACGTACAGGGTCGATTCCCGGAGTACGGGCACGAGCAAGGCAACGATCCCGATGGCAATGCAAGCCGCCAGCAAGAAGACCGCAAACAGCGGAATCAGCAGCGTAATCAAAGCTTTGCCAACGCCAAACTGGTACACACCATCGATCGCCAGCACTTCCAGCACGAATACATACAGGCTGAGCAGGGCGACAATGCAGCCCAGGTACGGAATCGATGACAGCAGCCCGGTGATCAGCGTGAACGGCACACTGACTGCAGCCAATAAGAACGCCATCTGCCCGTAGTCGCCCTTACCGCCCAGCATCCCGGCGATCAGGTGAAACAAGCCAGAGATGATGGCAAAGCCGATCACAGCGATGATGGCGGCCAGGGGCACTCCGCACAGCAGCGAGAAGGCGAGGCTGCCCAACATGTCCGCCCGTGGGGCAAAGTCGAAATTCATCCCCAAATCACCGCCGTAGCGGTAGAGGGAATCCAGCATCGGATTGCTCGGAAAGATCAGCCCCACCAGCGTGCTCATGATCGAGCTGATCACAGCCGCGACCGCCACCCACAGGTAGGCTTTTCCAGCGCTGGCCTCAGGATTGCGCGCCAGGCTGCGGAAGTTCCTGGTGGAAGGGCCGGTGATTGCCTTCAGCATGACGTTGAAGAAAGATAACCGTTCCGGGCTTGCGGAGGGTACTGCGGGATAGTCTGTCATATCAGGTCTCCTTTGTTAACCTGTCATCCTGAACGTGGTGAAGGATCCAGCCAGCTGGCGCTTGGACCCTTCATTTCACGAATTTGCTGCCCTGATCCATGGCGTTCAATAACTTGGAACGATAAAGAATGGTACTAATGTTACCGCATTCAGATATGTACCAGCCACCAATGAGAAAATAAAGTTGGACGCCCAGGCGATCAAGATGCCCTGGGCGATCCCGCCGAGGCGGAACCGCAGCAGTGCAATCAGAAGCACGATGTTCGCCGGAAATAATACGCACCACAAATCGGGAAGCTGCCATAGCAAACCATTGACCAGGTACCAACCGAAAAAACCGGCGCCGGTTTGAATGAGCCTCTTGGATTTCGGAAGGTCGGGCTGCCACATAGCTGCTATAAGTATAGAGAACTAGAAGCCCAATTGCAAGCGCGAACACACACCAAAATTCTACCATTATTTCATCACCCACCCGGCTGCTTCATACACTCCTGCGAAAGACGGTTTCCACTTCTTCATGTATAATAAAAAAGTAGTATATGGCAGTTTACCCAGGCGCAAACTGTCTTTAGTGGAAATCCGCCAATCGAATAAATGATCAACGCAGCGAGTGATCCGGCATGGAACGAAACCAACCCTTCCCAACCCGACCAACCGGCATTCTTCAGGAAAAGCGTTTTGGTTTTACCGCCCGGCAGCGGCGGGCAGCAAAAGTCTTGCTGGAAGCTTTGCTCTATCTCAGCCCATCCTTAATCCTCTTTTCGGCCTTTATCTTTATTCCCCTG
>JBGSTO010000345.1:0-3266 GCA_041736465.1 Anaerolineales bacterium
TCCAGCGCCTGAGCGAGATGACCGCTGGACGCCTGGAGGTGGTGGAGATCGATACCGCCCAGCGCCCGGAAGTCGCCAGCCAGTGGGGAGTGCTCAGTGTGCCCACCACGCTGGTGATTGATGCCCAGGGCAGACCGCGGCACGTAAACCACGGCATTACACCGGCTGAAAAGCTGATGCAGCAAATTCAAGATCTGCTTTCCTAGGTTGGTCATACTTCGTAGAGTATGGTAAAGGATGTCATCCTGAGCGGAGCGAAGGATCTAGATTCTTCGGTCGCTGTGCTCCCTCAGAATGACACATCAATAAAGGAGGAATTTATTTCATGACTTCGTTACGTATTCCCACCCCGCTGCGGGCATATGCCCAGGGACAAACCGAAGTGACCGTCCAGGGCGCCACAGTGAGGGAGGCTCTTGAAGATCTGGTCTCACGCTACCCCAGCCTGCGCGCGCACCTGTTCAACGGTGACGGGCAGCTGCGCCCCTTTGTCAACCTGTTCGTCAACGAGGACAATGTCAAAGACCTTCAAGGTCTGCAAACCGCCATCAAAGACGGCGATCGCCTGATGCTCATTCCCAGCATCGCCGGAGGAAGCGTATAAACTGCCATGCTGCCAAACCTGTCTCACGATGAAATCCTGCGCTATTCGCGCCACCTGCTGATCCCCGAAGTCGGTTTAGAAGGGCAGCGCAAGCTGAAGGCTGCCTCCGTGCTGGTGATCGGCACGGGCGGGTTGGGTTCGCCGGTTGCCATGTACCTGGCGGCGGCGGGGGTGGGGCGCATCGGGCTGGTGGACTACGATGTGGTGGATTGGTCCAACCTGCAGCGCCAGGTGATCCACGGCATCTCCACCATCGACCAGCTCAAGGTAGAGTCGGCCCGTGCCCGCATGCTGGACATCAACCCCGAAATCCAGGTAGATGTCTACAACGAGCCGTTCACCTCAGAAAATGCCATGCGCATCGCCGCGCCGTACGACATCATCATCGACGGAACCGACAACTTTCCCACCCGCTACCTGACCAACGACGTGTGCGTTTTCCAGGGCAAGCCCAACGTGTACGGCTCGATCTTCCGCTTCGATGGGCAGGTGAGCGTCTTTTACGCTAAAGAAGGACCTTGCTACCGCTGCCTGTTTCCTGAGCCGCCCCCGCCCGGGCTGGTCCCATCCTGCGCGGAGGGCGGTGTGCTGGGTGTGCTGCCCGGTACGGTGGGCACGCTGCAGGCGACCGAAGCGCTCAAGCTGATCCTGGGCATCGGTGATCCGCTGATCGGCAAGCTGCTGCTCTACAATGCCCTGGACATGTCCTTCGACTTCGTCAAGCTGCGCAAGAACCCAAAATGCAAGGTATGCAGCCCCGAGCCGGAGATTACCGGGCTGATCGACTACGAGGCCTTCTGCGGTGTGCCCGGTCATAGTCTTCCGGGTCAAGAAGAAGGCGCCGTGGGTGGCGGCTGGGATATCACTGCACCCGAGCTGGCAGAACGTCTGCAGCAGAGCAACCACATTCGCCTGCTGGACGTGCGCGAGCCGCACGAACTGCAGATCTCTCACCTGGAAGGCGCTGAGCTGATCCCGTTGGGACAGTTAGCCGCCCGCCTCTCCGAGCTGGACAGCGCCGATGAGTTCGTCCTGTTCTGCAAAGCCGGGACGCGCTCAGCGCGTGCCCTGGAACTGATGCTCAGCGCCGGGTTCCGCAAGATCAAGAACCTAAAAGGCGGCATCAACGCCTGGGCGAGAGAGGTCGATCCCAAACTGCCGGTATATTAGCTGGGGAGATGGTTTTGTTAAAAATCTTCTCATCCTGAGCGCACCGCGCTTAAATTGGGGTAGAATTCGGGCGATGTTTCAAGGCGAACGAGTCATTCTATCTGTATTGGCCCACCCGGATGATGAATCCTTCGGTATGGGCGGCACCCTGGCGCGCTACGCACGCCAGGGCGTGCGTGTGCACCTGGTGTGCGCCACCCGCGGCGAAGCCGGTGAGGTCGATCCTGAGTACCTGGAAGGCTTCAGCTCGATCGCCGAGCGCCGCGAAGATGAGTTGTGCTGCGCCGCGGATAAGCTGCATCTGGAAGCCGTCCACTTCCTGGATTACCGCGATTCGGGCATGCCCGGCATGGCTGCCAACCAGCACCCCCAGGCGCTGATCAACGCCCCGATCGAACAGGTCGCCGCTCAGGTGGCGCATTTGATCCGCCAGCTGCGCCCGCAGGTGGTGCTGACCTTCGACCCCATCGGCGGCTACAAGCACCCCGATCACATCCACATCCACAAGGCGACGGTGCTGGCTTTCCAGCTGGCGGGCGACCCGCATCACCAGGATGAGTTGCCCCCCTACCAGCCTGCCCGGCTGTATTTCCACGTGATTCCCAAGACCTTCCTGCGCTTGGCGGTGAGCCTGCTGCGGCTGGTCGGGCGCGATCCGCACCACTACGGGCGCAATAAAGACATCGACCTGGCGATCCTGGTTGATGATGGGGATTTCCCCACCCACGCGGTGATCGATTACGGGCAGTTTCAAGAGATCAAAGACGCCGCCTCGCTGTGCCACATCAGCCAGCTCGATGGCGGTTCGCTGCGCTCCGGACCGATGCGCTGGACGCGTGCCTTGCTCGGCAAGAAAGATTATTTCATGCGCGCCGAGCCGCCGCCTGCACCTGGCTTGAAAGAGCGCGACCTGTTTGCCGGGCTTTAATCCCGCCCGCCAGCCGGGCTTGCTGAGCTTGCATCCCTGTCTACCCGCTGCAGCACATCCCATGCCAGAGCATGCACTCGTTCCAACGCCCCCGCTTGCAGGCGGTCTGGAACATCGCTGGGGCGATGCCATTCGGGCAGGTGCGGTGAATTCTCACGCAGCGCCAGCAGGCAAACGCCCTGCAGACCTCGCTCCCAAACCACACCCATCTCGGTGAAGACTCCCATACCGCCGGCGCTCACCGGCTGCAAACCATGTGCTGTTCCGATTTCCTTCACCAATTGTTCTACGGCAGCCGGTATTTTACGCCGCCTCACCACGCCCTCCGACTGCAGATAAACCAGGCGCTCTCCGATGCCGACCAGCTCAAAATCCACGAACAGGGCGTCTGCCAGCTCGGCGCCGTGTTCAACTAACAAGGCGCGCATGCCGTCGCAGCCCGTCTCTTCGCAGCCGGTGAAAGCCAGCCAGATTTCAACGTGCTGCAGGGGCTGGCGCTGCAGGCGTTCTGCCAGCGCCAGCAGTGTGCCTACGGCGGAAGCGTTATCGTTTGCGCCGGGCGAG
>JBGSTO010000349.1:0-29658 GCA_041736465.1 Anaerolineales bacterium
AGCAGCGCAATGCCGCCCAGCACCCAGAAAATGGCGCTGTAGGCACGCGGCACCCAGATTTGCTCGCTGCCCAGCAGCAGGTAGGTATATGCCGACAGCTTCTCCAGGATAGAAGGCTCGTACTGACCGGTGGAGCCCCAAAAATCGAGCGCCTGCTGCCGCTGGGCGGGATCGGCGCCGGTCAGCATCTCGTAATACATGCCGCGAGCGATGATCGCACCGCGCAGCTGGCGGGTGGGGTGGAAATCAATGGGCTGGTCGGTGATGTCGTACAGGCGCAGCGCCAGCCCAAAAATCAGCAGGGCGGCTGCCAGCAGTCGAGGAAGCGCTTGGTAAGCTCGCTGCAGGTCAGGCCTCTGCTGAAGGCGGATCAAAGAACGATCCGAGCGGTCAAAATAGCGAAGCATACTCCACCTTGGGGAACACCGTCAGCTTGCCGCCAACGGTGGCATCCAGCACCTGGCGACCGGCGCGCTGGTAGCTTTCGCGTGCCATGATGTAGGCGCGTTCAGAAGTGTCCAGGTCGGGCAATTGCCAGCGGAAGCCTTTGCCGAAGTAGCGCGAGTCGAAGTGATTGGGGTCGTCACCCTGCGAGACGACGGTGGCGTTGGGCTTGCCCTGGGTGCTGAAGCTGTGGTCCACGCCGATCAAGATCACCTGCTCGAAGCCCATGTGAAAAGCCAGCTGCAGCGCCACGTAGGTGACGGTGGCGCCTTCCCACAGCCGGCTGCGGGCATCGCGCCCGAAGCGCGGGCCTGAATAGGTGGTGTGCAGGTAAATGGCATCCGGAGAGCCATACAGGCGGCGCGAGCGCCAGGACAAAAACCTGGGAATCGGAAGAGAGCGGATGTCTGCGGCGCACTGCTCGATGACCAGGCTGTTGATCGACAGGTAATAGGTGGTAGTAAAGCCCAGCTCAGGAAACAGCAGGTAGATGCGGTTCATACCGAAGGTGAATTCATCCTTCAGCAGTCTCAAATCGGTATTCTTCAAGCTGGGGCCATTGCCGATGATGAAACAGCGCTGCCCGTGGTGGATGTCTTTCAGCGCACCCAGGTGTTGAATGCTGAGGCGCCGCCAGGGGTGCAGGGTGGCGGCTGGCCACTGCGCCGCCCGGTTCAGGGCGTAGCGTGTGTCACTGGCAGCCCGCCACAATGCCGGCGGTAGGATACGTTTTAGTTGGTCTTTGAATGCAGGCATGGTCTAGCAGGCTTGGTTTAGCAGGCTTGGTTTAGCAGGCTTGGCGTATTTTTATTCAGTGCTCAGGCGGGCGGTGGCGCCGCCGTCGACCACCAGGGCCTGACCGGTCATGAAGGAAGACTGGGTATTGTCGGCCAGGAAATAGATGGCGTGGGCGATCTCTTCGGGCTGCCCGATGCGCCCGTTGACGGTTTTGCGCGCCAGGTTATCCAGGCGCTGGTTGATATCGCCGCCGCCGGCGTGCCCGCGGCCCAAGCCGGCGCGCAGCATGGGAGTGTCCACCGCGCCAGGCAGGATGGCATTGACGCGGATATCGTCCGGGGCGAACTCGATTGCCATGGCGCGGGTCAGCGCCAGCAGCCCGCCTTTGCTGGCGGCATAGGCGGCAATATTGGCAGAGGTAGCCACGGCATGCACAGACGAGACGTTAACGATTGCGCCGCCACCGGCAGCTTTAAAGAGCGGGTGCGCCAGCTTGACGCTCAAGAACACGGAGCGCAGGTTGGACGCCATCACGGCATCCCATTCTTCCACGCTGGTTTCCAGCAAGGGCTTGGCGACTTGCAGGGCAGCGTTATTGACCAGGGCGTTGATGTAACCGGTGAAGGCGGAGGCCTGTTCGAAGATCAGCTCCAGGTTATCTTCTCGGGAGATATCGGCCTGGACAAAAAGACCATCTTCAGGAAAACCAGGGCCGAATGGGCTGCGATCCACGCCGATCACTTGCCAGCCCTGGCTGGCGAACATGGAAACCGTGGCGCTGCCGATACCACCGGCGGCGCCGGTGACCAGCGCCACGCGCTGGTCTTTGCGGGGCGTAGAAGGCGCGGAACCTAGAACGTTCCGAACCGGATTCGCATCATTCATAAGCTAATACTCCTCATGGCTGGACAAGCTAACACTCAATTTTTGCGCAAAAATTGCGGTTATTCAAACGAAGTCGTTGAACTTTAACAACTGAACAGCAAAATATACTGCAAGCTAAGGATTGCCAAAATGCTCCAATAGTCTTCTCAGTCCTTCGGCAATTTGATCGACATGGGGATAAAGGTGATTGAGTTGCACTTCCTCTAGTCGATCGTGCTCATCGAACTTCAACCGCCCTGGCACGGCCAAGACATCTTCTGTGGTTCGGGTAGTTCCATAGGTGGAGAATTCACCCGGCATCTGCATCCATTGTTTGGTCCAGGCCAGAATATTGTGGGCCAGATCACTGAGCAGGATCAGCGATTCTTGCGCTGCCAGCTGCCGCTTGCGTCGTTTGCAGATCTTCAAGCCCGCCTTGTCGGCTTGGATCTCCGTCTCGCAAGCGCCGCGGTCATCATAGTATTCAATGATCCGACTCCAACTCCACTCGAGCACTGAACATATGACCGTAGCATGCTTGAGATCGCCCTTCTCTATCCGCCAGCGCAGCAGCAAATACTGAACCGGTCGGATATAGGTCGGCGCCTGCGGGGCTAGCGTGATCCATCGATCCCGGCCCAATTCGAGCCAGTTGGCATTGGCGGCCTTGCGGGCGATAGAGCTGGTTCGTCGTGCTGCATACCCTTTGGAAAGCACTTGCCAGTCTTCATCCAAAGCGTAGTCCAGGTTGTGATCACTCCCAAATCCCGAGTCGCTGCGTAAGATTGTGCGTTGTTTCTGCAGAATGGATAGTTTCAGGAAGGGGTCCAGGTGTTGGAAGATGGGAATATAGGCCGAAAGGCTGGGCGTAGAGCCTGGGAACAGGTGTGAAAACAGAGTCTCCTGGTACTGCGGAGCATGCACTCTGCCTAATTGCCGTCCATAGCGGTTTTTTTACCCAGATTGCCCTTGGTGCTGGCTTCGGCAAACTTGGAGGCTGGCAGCGGGGTCAGGTCGATATCGAGCCAAAGCCAATCGCGGGAAAAATCGTGCCTCAGGGTCAGGCTTTCCCGGCAGAAGAGCGCTTGTGAGCCTTGGCGGAGTTGTTCGAGATGCAAATCGGTAAAAGAATCCAAGGTACGCGCCAGGGTGGACTGTTCGGCAAACCGCTTGCGTCTCCAGGCCTGTGTGAGAGCCAAATCTGGCCTCAGGCGAGTGTTCACTTGTGTAATGGAGCGGCATCCGGCCAGAATACTGACCAACACGTCGAGCAGTTTCTCGCTCGGAGTATGGTCAACGGTCTTGAGAGAAAGATCCAGCCCCGCAAACACGGGCGAAAGAAAACCGGTCCTGGTCAGGCAGTATCCCAAGACGGCCAGCGGGGCATAGCTGGTGTGCTCATCAACAGGAACAAGGCTGATTTTGGTTGACATGCTTCTGCTCCCCAATGTGGTTTGCAGTTTATTTTACTGTTTCTTGTTAAGGTGCAACGACTTCGTTTGAATCCTATCGAATTTTGCGCAAAAATTGAGTAACAGCTTGTCCTACAGTACGATACGTTTTCGCCATTCGTCCAGATCCGCGCAGGGGATGCCAAACCCGTCCAGCAAGTTTCTCAAAGTATTCCAGTGCACGCGTGCCCAGGCAGCCGGGCTGGAATTGGCATTATGCGGCGCCAGCAGCACGTTATCCATCCGAAGCAGAGGCGAGCTGCCGGGCAGGGGCTCCTCTTCGTACACGTCCAGGGCGGCTCCGGCGATGGCGCCCTCCTGCAGGGCAGCTGCCAGCGCAGGCTCATCCACCACCGGACCGCGGGAGGTGTTGATCAGCACTGCGCCCGGTTTCATCAGCGCCAGGGTGCGGGCGTTGATCAGGTGGTGGCTGGTAGGATTGAGATCGCAGTTCAGGCTGACGTAGTCGGCGCGCGGCAGCAAATCCTCCAGTGGGGTTATTTCGACGTTGTGTTCCTTGACGAAATCAGGCGCGATCTCAATGATATCCGTGCCCAGGATGGTCATACCGAAAGCGCGCGCCCGGCGGATGACGGCCTTGCCGCAGCTGCCCACGCCGATCACACCCAGGGTACACTCGCTGAGCGAGCGCCCGGGGATCTTTTCCCACTTTCCAGATTTCATGGCGCGGTCCATCCAGGGCTGGCGGCGGGCAAAGGCCAGCATGTAGCCCAGCACCGTGTCGGCAACCGGCAGGGTGAAGGCATTGGGCGTGCGCCCGATCTGGATGCCCAGGCGGGCGCACGCAGCCTGATCGATCGAGTCGATGCCGGTGCCCCATTTGGAGACCACTTTCAGACGCGGAGCGCAGGCTTCCAGCACGTGGGCGGTATAGCGGTCATCGCCGCACAGCGTACCGTCGAACTGCCCGGCGAGCGCCAGCAGCTCATCTTCTTCAAGCCGTTCGTTGACCTGTACTTGCAAGATTTCCAGGCCGTAGTGATCGAAGACCGGCTGAAAAGATTGGCGAAACGGGATCATATAAGGGGCGGATAACAGTACGGTGGGCATTGTGCTTCTCCGTTATGATTTGCGCGCCAGCAGGTATTCGGTAACCGTTTATTTGCTGCGATGAGCGAGCAGGTATTCGGTAACCAGGAAATCCAGCTCGTCATCGATATCCCAGGCCTCTTCAGCGCTGATCTCGAACATTAAGGGACGCTCTCCCAGGCGGTTGCGCCGGTTCACCAGGTGTTCTTTGCGGAAGATGTAGATGCACGAATTTTCTTCGTATACCGGCGGCAGGTCCTGGGTTTGCAGCAGGATCGCAGGATTGTGGTTGATCGCCCTTCCGAGCTGATCCCACAGGCGCGTTTGCAGGCGGGTGACCGCAAAAAGCGAGTCGTAGGATGGGTAGCCATCCAGCAGGGTTTTGATTGCCCGCGAGAAGGTGGCCGCGCTGAGCAGGGGATTGGTGCTGTGAGTCTGTAAATACAGGTCAGCTTCCACCTGGCTGGTGTCATATACCAGCACTTCGTTCATCGGGATGTGGTCGGCGCGCAGGCGCTCCGGGCGCTCGATGACGCGCACCTGGGGGAAGTTTTCCTGCAGCCCTTGCGTGATCACCGGGCTGTCGGTGTCCACGACCACCTGGGTAATCTCAGGGCATGCCAGCAGCGTGTAGACCACGTGCTGGTAGAGCGGTTTGCCTGCCAGGGGGCGGTAATTCTTGCCTGGCACGCGCTGGGAATGGTGGCGCATGGGAACAAGAGCGACGATGTTTGGGGTCATAAATCTCTAACCTGTCTGAGGCGGCCCCCGCCGTGCAGGCGGGCTGCCTAGGAGTGGTATTGGATCGGCTCAATGTCCCGCGGTTCTTTCGCCGCGGCCTGGATGCCTTGTGGATAGTAAAACGTCTGGCGAAGCTGCGAGGTCAGCGGGCCGGATTGCCGATAGCCTTGATAAGTACCCCAAAACTGCATCCAGCGAAACCACAGTATCTGCCAGATCGTGGAGAAGGGACTTACACCGGAATTCCCATGGCGGGCAGCCTGCACCAGGTCGTTGGCCGCGTTGCTGGTGAACAGGCGAGCAAAATCCCACTGATGAAATTGTTCTTGCGGGAAAATGCGCTTGAAGGCCATGGCTTCTCGCCGGTAGCGATTGAATACGGCGGATGGCGTTTCATTGTGCACATGGATAATCTCCGCCTCAGCCGAGTAGGAGATGGCATAACCCTGTTCCATCGCCCAGCGTGCCCAATCCAGGTCTTCCAGCCCAGACAGGCTTTCGTCGTAGGGATATTGCTGCCACAGCGTGCGCCGGATGGCGGCGTTGGCATTGTTGCAGAAGGGATGTGTCTGGCGCGGGTTGGATTCTTCCGGAAACCAGCGGGCAAACACCTGGCGTTCGGAGAAGTGTGTGGCGGAACTGCCGCGCTGTTTGCCGTATGCCAGGGCCACACGCGTATCTTGAAATGGCGCCAGCAGGCGCTCCAGCCAATCGGGGTATACCGGGTAAACGTGTGCGCTGGCAATCACGATGTACTCGGAGTGCGCCTGCTCGATGCCGCGGTTGAGAGAGCGCCCGAAGGAGAATTCATCCGGTTGGATGTGCACCACACGCAGCGGATAGCGCTCCGCAATGGCGAGCGTGGCGTCGCTGGAACCCGAATCGACCAGAATAATCTCCACCTGGTTTGGATTGTGCTTATAAAGACTTTGCTCCAGGATGCCTTCCAGCAGCCTTCCGATGTGCTTCGCTTCGTTGTAGGCGCGGATGACGATGGCACACATGGTGCTGGCGCCGGCAGGACGCTGTGCGTCTGCATTACCAGGCATAATTGGTTTCGTAACCCAGGCGGATCAGCAGGTCGCCGGAGATTTCTTTGAAAAGCAGGCGGTTTTCTGCAGAGAAATGCTTCTGCCAGCCGCCGACCTTTCCGCTGCGGAAGGTGGGGGAACGTTGGGGGTCGATGCTGCTTAGCAAAACCTGCAGGGCGTCTTGCTTCCCGACAGACAGCGGAAATCCGCGCTGTACGGCGTGCTCCAGGATGCGCTCCAAAGCGCGGCCGCGCTCCAGGATCAGCTCTTCGTACTGCAGGATTAAAATTTCGGGCTGCTCCAGCCAGCCCAGGAATGGCTCGAAGCGCAGGCGGATGTTTGGAAACGAGAAATCGCTTCCGGGCAATCCCAGGATGCTGGTGCGCAGGCGCTCTGCAAAGCTGTGCAGCTCCTGGGTGTAATAGGGGTGCAGAATGTGGCCTGGCTCCATCTCGGTGACGTAGTGCACATGGGATACGACCACGTCGCGCGGGTCTCGCAGGATGAAAAAGGCGGCGTAACCCGGTTGAGATAAATAACGCCTCGTCTCGGGTTGGGCGTGCAGGTGCCCGTAGGCGATATCGCCAGGCAGCAGGCGGCGCAGGTCGGAGAGGATCTCAGCGGAGGTTCGCTCCCTACCGCTGTCGCCTTCGTAGGTCACCACCGCCGGCAGCCCACTGTTGACCGCCGGTCCGATCCGGGTGAAACCGGCCAGAACCTGGGTGAGCAGGTGGGTGCCGCTTTTGGGGAACGAGTTGGCGAACAGCACCGGCACGCCGCGCAGCGAAATACGCCCGAAACGCAGCGCCTGCCCCGCCCGCCGTAAGGAACGGCGCACCAGACGCGCCTGAATGCCAAAGATTGATTGCATCGAATTCATTTCAGGCAAGACGCTCACCAGTCCGGGCTGGTTTCGTATCCCAGGCGCAGCAGCAGGTCGCCGGTGTGCTGCTTGAAAACGGCGATGTTGTGAGCGGTGAAGTGTTCACGCCAGTTGCCGGGCTTGCCCTTGCGGAAGGTGCCGGATTTCTTAGGCGCGATGGCCTGCTCCAGGATGGCGACTGCCTCGAAGCGCGGCAGCCTGGGGGTAAATCCGCGCCCTTCCAGGTAATCCAGCAGCTTGCCCAACGCACTGCTGCGCTCCAGGATCAAATCTTCGAAGCGCAGGCTCAGCCCACCCGGCTGCTCCAGCCAGCCCAGGTAGCCCAGGTAGCGCTGGCGGACGGGGGTAAGCTCCGAACCGGGTTCCTGCACACCTTTGATGGCGGCATCGATGCGCTCCTCCATCGTGGAAAGCTGCTCGGTGTAATAGCGGCGCATCCAGTGCCCGGGATGCATCTGGGTGGCGTAGAAGATGTGCGAGACGATCATATCGCGCGGATCGCGGTAAACGAAAATTGTGGCTCTACCCGCGGCAGACAGCGCCGAAACGAAAGGCTCCTGGGCGCTGATGTAACCGTAGCCAATGTCACCGGGACGCATGCGCTGGATATTCCTGAGAACTTCACTGTCGCTCAGCTTGTGGTTATCCTCGCCGCGGTTGACCGGCGGAAAGCCCGGGTTGGTGAACGGCCCCAGGCGGGTCAACCCCTGCAGCACCTGGATGATCAGGTGCGAGCCGGATTTTGGCATGGCGTTGCCCAATACGGCAGGTGCGCGGTTCACAGCGCTCCAGCCCCAGCGGCGGGCTGTGGACAGGCGGCGATACTGCCAGCGCGCCAGCTTGCCCCAGGATTTAATTGTGTAGTACGGGTTTGTCACGTTTTAGTATTCCGGTGAGGGTCGGTGGGCTGCGGCGCCTGGCTGAACGAAACCAGGTCTTTGCGATGCAGCAGCAGGACGACTTCCCATACAGAGTCAGCATCCATGTGCAAAGCGGCAGCAATGTCTGCCACGCTATGCTCGCCGTCGCAGCGCTCCATGATTTGGAAGAGCTGGCTGTGCCCCTGCGGGTTCAGGCGGTAATCGATCCAGATGCCGTAGCCCGAACAGAAAATTTCGCCTTTGAAGCGATTGACCACGTAAGCGGCCGGGTCGGGCGAGTTTTCATGCCCGGCATCGTGCACACCCGGAGCGGACTCCTGGGTCGGGCTGGGCGAGAAGGTGTCCGGCGCGATGAGACTGCGCGGCGTGTTTCGTTCCCAGGCGTCGAGCAAGCCCAGCACAACCCGGCAGGAATCATTCAGGCGCTGCTGCGAAACGATCTCTGGTGTATCCTGGCTGGAGTGATATTCCCTGTATGGCGGCATTCCGCTCGATTTGAGCGCCTCGACCCGCGACAGAGACAGCATCGGCACGCGCACCCCCGGCGCATTGAACTGGCGTTCGTCGTTGTCGATGATGCCTCTGTAAGGGCCCTGGTAGCCGGCGGGATCCAGGGTAGGGAAGGCGAGGCGCAGGCTGCGGTCGGCCTGGCTGTCTGGCTGGAAGGAACCCTGCAGGGCATGCGGCGAGGCGTTGCCCAGCATTTCGAGGAATAAGCCTGCTGTCATCTTGGGGATCAGATGTTCATGGTGGCTGAGGTACGCTACAGAACCGATGGTTTCCGGCAAGATCAGCAAGCGGTAGGTGCAGCGCCTGGGCCGGGCATTCAGTGCGGTCATGGCCTCCAAGCCGACCACCACGCCGCTCAGGTCGTCGTTGACCATGGCCGGATGGCACAGGTGTGCGGCGAGCACGAAGCTCTGCTCGCTTTCACCGGGCAGCACGATCTCGCCCACCTTCAAAAAGCCCGGCTCGAAGCGGGTGCGGATCACCACCCGGTAGGCATCTTCTGTCAGGGTATCGCGCAGGGTCTGCGAACAGCACAGCCCCCAGTCGCGCTCGTAGTACTTGAAGACGAAAGGTATGGCGTCTGGCAGGCGAGGGTGGACGTGCAGGCGTTTGAGCAGCTCCCGGCGGCTGACCACGCCCTCGAACGGCAGTGCGTATGAAACCACGTGCAGGGGATGGTTGGCATAATCCAGCAGGCGCTGCCCATCCAGTGTTTCCAGGTAGGCCTCGTCGCAAGTCCATTTCTCGGGTACGCGCCAGGTCCAGCAGGCCTCGCCGCTGGGGTAGGTGTGAATGCTCATCGGCGGCAGGCCGCGGCGTTCAGCTTCTTGCGCCAGCCGCTGCAGCGCCTGGTCGTAGCCATCGGAGACGATGTCGCGCCGCAAGAACCACAATTCGTGGATCAGATCCATCATCATTAAACGCCAGGGTTGGTCACCAGAGACCACGGGTCGGCTTTCAAAAATTCATCCACCACGGCGACGAAATCGCGCAGGCGGCAGGTGGCTACCTGCCCGTAATTCAGCGTTGTGGAATGCCACAGTCCGCGCTGCTCCAGGACTGCCTGCACGGGGTAAATCTCGATGCGCGGCCCGCCGCCCTGCGGGTCGATGCTCAGATCGCGCGCGAACATGCGGTACGTGCGGGTTTCCCAGCCGTGCTGTGTGCGGTATGGCCCGCTGAAATCCTTCCAATAGCGGTAAGGCACCGCACAGCGCTGCTCGCTGTAATGCAGCATGGAAACCGCCTGGATACTGGCGCCCAGCAGCAGCAGCTTGAAATCCAGCTCCAGCAGGCGCTCGAAGGCAGATCCCAGATCGAATGCCGAGGGCGTGTCCCGGCTCGCCAGGTCTGCGGCGTGGCGACCGATGACTGTCAGCGACTGCAGGGGATGGGGGGTGCGCAGCGCAAACGGGAGCTGGCGCAGGTATTCGGAAAAGGCGCCCATGCCCTGTGAAGGAGTGCTCTGCGGGTGATAGGCCTCCCCGCGGGCGAAGGCGAAGTTGAACGCCGGCGCAGCGATGGTGCCCTTTTCGAGCGGTTGGGGCGCTGATCCCTCGCCGGGCTGGTCTTCCAACACAGCCCATAAGGCCTGGTAGTACAGCCCAGCGCCTCCTACCGGCAGCCCCAGGAACTGGATGGCGGAATGCAGCAGCAGACCGTCGCCGGGCTGCACGCCGGCAACCTTCAGCGCGGCAAGGGCTTGAGCGAGATCAACCGCCTTCATACTCATCCCACAGCAGCCTGCCGACGCGGAACTCCAGCTTGAAGCCCATGCGCTCGTACAGCTTCCAACTGGCCTCGTTGTCGCGCAGCACCTGGATCTCTACCGAGTGCGCCCCTTGCTGGCGCATCCAATCCAGCGCCAGGCGGGAGAGCTTATCACCGATACCCATGCGCCGGGCGCGGTCGTCGATCCACATGTCGCTCAGCTCGCCGACCATCACGCCGCCCATGTATGCCGGCACACGCTTCAGCCGGCACAGCATAAACCCGACCACCTGCATCTCGCCGTTGATCTCCATCTCGGCGTTCGCCATCTCTGCGACCGCCATCTCTGCGACATGCACGTTGCTGAACCTGCCCAGCGTGCGGCGAAACGAATCTAGCCAGATGTCGCCCACGTTTTCTGGGTGCGGCAGGCGGTAGCCCATCTGGTAGAAGTAGGTGTTGAGCAGTGCGTACATCTGCTTGAGCACCGGGAAATCGGCTTCCGTTGCCTCCCGGTAGGATACGGCATTGGCTGCCTCAACCATCACGCACCTCCGGGCTTGTGAACAGACCGGTTGTTTTCAATCCAATCGCGCACCACTGCCGGCCAGCCGGAAGGCTCCAATCCGAACTGCGCCAGGAAGGCGTACGCCATGCGCTCCAGGCCGAAGGCGACGCATCCGGTATGTACTGGAGCGCCATCGGGCAGGGTGATGTTCAGGTTGCGCCCGAAGAAGTCCTGGTGGTAGTTGTAGGAACCGACTGCCAGGGTTGATTCCTTGAAGGGCAAGCTGGCGCGGATCTCGTACTTGAGTTGGAATGCGGACTGGAAGGCAGCTTGCTTGCGGAACTCGCCGATGAAGAAGGGATCGTTAGCGCTCTCTACACGGTACGCCAGGCCAATGTGTGCCAAACGCTGCGCCATTTCCTGGCGGGCAAGCTCGCGATTTTGGAGCACGAAATCCTTTGTTCCAACAAAGATGATCTCTCGCATGGTGAAGTTCCACAGGCGTTCCAGCGAGCGCAGGTTGAAGGATTCATAGCGGAAGCAGTTGCCGACCGCCGTGGCCGCCAGTTTACCGCCGGGCAGCGGGTGGTCTGCCAGGGAGAAGTACAGGTGGTAGCAAACTGCGGGTGAGAGCAGCGCTTGAATTGGGGCAAAGGATCCGGCAGGGGTGACCAATTCGCCGTGTTCGCAGGCAGCATGCTGCGCAAAATCGTCGATCACGTCCAGATCTTCGCGCAGGTGGGTGGCGAAGCTCAGTGAGTGTGGGAAGGCGCGAAAGTAGTTGACACGCTCCAGGTAGCGCGCCGGGATCAGGGTTGGGAAGCGGTACGGAGCAGCATCGAAGGATGCCGCCAGCCCCAAGAACTGGCTCTCGAAGTATTCGATCACCTGGGTGACCAGCGGGCCGAGGGCAAAGATTCCCTGGGCCTCCTGGCTGATCTCGCCGCGTTCTAGCAGGGCGTCATTTGGGTCGTCGTGGTAGGATACCGGGCGATCCATGAAATCTTCCAGCACCTGCACCTTGGGCTGGATGGCGCCACGCGCCAGGCTGGTGACCACGCGCTGCACTTTGTCTTCCAATTGGGCGCGCTGAGCGCCATCGGGCTGCCGGCGCATGTGCAGGGTAATGTGCAACCCATCGGTGGAAACGACTGCCTTCTCAATTTCCTGGTCTACGTAAGCCAGTTTGGACTGCACCTCGCCCACCAGATGAGGGGGAATGGTGACTGCCGTGGTGAAATTTAGTTTGATTTCAGACATGTCCATTCTCCCGGCGGGAGACGGACTCCAGGTAGCTGCAAATGGCGGGGATGCTGACCAGGTTGGCGATGGTGTCGGCGTTGATTTCGACGCCGTACTGCAGCTCCAATGCCAGCATGACCTCCATATGCCCCATCGAGTCCCACTGCGGCAGGTCGCCAAAGGACAGCTCGGGTGTAATCAGCTCCGGCGGGGCTTTCAAGGCCTCCACCAGCAGGGTTTGAATCTGCCCGACCAGGGCTGATGCTCCAGCTCCTGATGCTCCAGCTCCTGTTTTCGCTTCGTTCATAAAAGTGTACTCCTGTTCCAGTCTGTCATTCTGATAGAGCGGAGCGACCGAAGAATCTAGATCCTTCACTGCCCAACCCAAAGAATTGGCATTCAGGATGGCTCTAAACTATCAGGCGGCTTTTACCCTGCACACACCCACCGGTTGGTACTTGGGATCCCAGATACCCCAGGGCATGCCGCCCTCGCCCGAGCGCCTGTAGAAACGCGCCAGGTTGTCGCGCAGCTCGGCGCAGTCGCGCAGCGCCTGGAATAATTCATCGTAGCGAGCGTAATTGGAAGGGGTCTCCTCCGGCAGGGCAAACAGCCGGCGCAGGCTGGCATCGGTGTAGCACCAGCCCTGTGAAGGCTCGTGCAGCCAGTCCTGCTGCGGAGCGGCGCACAGGGTCGCCAGCAGCGCGCCGCCAGGACGCAGCACGCGCAGCAGTTCATCGCGCACCTGGGGAAGATTCTCCGGCGGGTTGTGTTCCAGGGCAGAGACAGATACCACCATATCGATGCTGCCCTCCTGGATATCTGCCAGGCTGCGCAGATCCTGGTTGTAAATGACAACCTTGCCCGGCGAGCGGCGCAGGTCAACCAGGCCGCTCAATTCCTTGATCTGATTCTTGATTCTCACCTGAAAACCGGAAGAGCCGGCCCAGCTTTTCTGGAAAACCTGGCGCATAGGCGCCAGATCCTGCCGGCGCAGCCCCTTTACATGAAAACGCTGGCGGAAGCGTATGGGCAGCGCGGCCCTGCTTGTGCGATCTACGCTGATGACCGTCGCACCCTGGTCTGCCAGGTACCACTGGATCAGTCCCGTGCCGGCGCCAGCATCCAGCACGCGCAGCGGCGCGCCGCTCCTACCGCGCAGGTGTTCAAGCCGGGAGAGTATCCAGGTCAGGTCCAACAGGTAATGCCAGCCGAAATCCAGATGCAGCGAACGCGCCAGGCGGCGCAGCCGGATGACCAGTGGGCGCTGCTCTTCGAGCAGCTCAACGGAAGGAATTTCGATCTGGTTGCGCAGCATAGCAGACTCCGGAGATTGTTTGCCTTACGGCTTGTTTGCCGCACGGCTGTTTGCCTTACGGCTTGTTTGCCTTACGGCAGCAGGAAAGGTTTCTTGCGCAAGATGCCTTCGTGCAGCACTTGCATGGTGGTTGAATGCTCCGGCAGCAGCTGCTGCCAGGAGAAGTCACGCAGCTCCACAAAGCCTTTGCGAGGCGTTGAAGCGCCCCGCAATGCGCCCTCGACCTGCAGGTAATCGCTCATCGGCAGAGAAGCGCGGTAGAGCTGGTAGTACAGGAAGCGGCGGGCGTTGCGAATAAATTCTGGGGGAACATCCACCTGCTCGGCTTGCAGAAATTCGTGTGCGAGCTGCCGGTATTCATCCGGGCTTTGCGGGAAGAAGACGATCGGATACTGGGTGTAGCGCGCCTGACCGCCGCACAGCACCGCTTTGTGCAGCAGCGCCGCTTCCATGCCGATGGATGAATTGTAGACGATGACAAATTTTGCGCGCTGGATCAGGTCATAAGAGCTGATGTATTCCTGCGAGTCGATGAAGACCACGTTATCCAGGGCGCCTCCTCCGGGGCGCACGTTTACCCGGTTGCCGTGCGCCTTCTTTTGCGCCAGCGCCTTCTGTTGCGCCACCCACTGGCGCACGCTCTCGTTGGACTGCTTGGCAGTACCGGGGCGCATTTCGTCCGGGTGGGCGCGGATCACGAACAGCGTTTCCGGATGGCTGCGGATCACTTCCAGAACCAGGTCGAGCCAGGCGAACATATGTGGGAAGATGACATTGGCGTGTACCTGGCTGGTGTCGTACACCACGTTGGTAAAGACCGGCACAATCTGCTGGAAGCGAGCGGCGTTCTCCAGGAATGCTGCGTCCAGGAGATGCATCTCTGGCCAAAACTGGATACCTGCCATGGTGAACTTGCCCTGAAAGCGTTTGGCCAGGTATTCATCCAGGCGGTCGTTCTGTTCCAGGGTCAGCTCGAAATCTTCAGGCAAATGGATCGGGTATGCTGTCGGTTCGCCCTCGGTGAAGAACATAGAAAACTGGGTGAAACCGACCTCGTGCGCTATGGTGCGCAGCCCAAGCTGGCGCGCCGCCCAACGCGCCGCTGCTTCGGGGTACATGATGCCGTTGAAGATTACCGCGCTCTGCGGGCGTGCGCTTCGGATGAGGCTGGCAAACTGCACCGCCACCTGGTAAGCCGACTGGATATATTCTCGCAGTAAATAGCGGGTGGGTTCATCGTCGGGAAGGGTATGGCGGCGCAGCGCCCAGCGCAGCGAAGGCAGCACCAGCCGTCCAAGCGGCATTTTCTCGGGGAAGAGCTCGCTTGGCGCCGAATACTCGAAGCTGCAGAGAGCAGGTACGTCCAGGCCTGCCAGCGATGCTGCCAGATCTGCCTCCACCTGGTAGTGAAACGCCCGCACAATTCCACCGGCATATAAACGATCCGACTGCGCCGTGCAGGCTGCGCACGGCGGCGGTGCGGGGTAGTCCTGTTGGCTTGTGCTCAAGGAATAGGCGCTTCCCAGGACGCACTGGCTCATTCCCTGCCGGCAGACGTAGTGAATGACCGGCACACCGCCCAGCCGCAGGCTCCAGGAGGTCAGCAGCGAGAAGGCTGCGTTCAGGCTGAGACCTGACAGGCGCGTGGAGGCATTGAACACCAACACAGGCGCAGTATCTGCCTGAGGGCGAGCATGCTCAGCCACCTGGCGGGCCAGGCGAGCGATGCGGCGGCGATGCCGGAGCTGGTTCTGCCAGCCGGACATGCGCCGGCTCAAACGGTTGAGCAGTTTGCGGGAGGATTGCATGATTTGTGACAGCCGGAGTCAGGCCTGCGCTTCGGAATGTGCTTTACTTTGCCCCTGACCTGCCATTTGCTGCGCTTTGAAGTATGCTTCAGATAGCCGCTGGATAGCGATCAGGAAGCCTTCCCCCTGGCGCTGGTGCCCTCGCCAGATCTCGGGAATCATTGTGCCGTGGTAGTCGCCGATTACCTCGAAGAAGTGCACCCAATCGATCGTCCCCTCGCCAATCTGCAGGCCTTCCCCATCCAGACCGGCGCCATCGGCAAGGTGCAGGTGGCGGACGTAAGGTAGCAGCACACGCACCTGCTCGTAGAAATCGACATGCGCCCAATTGCAGTACAGCTTCGAGTGAGAGGTGTCGAAGCACATGTTCAGGCCCATAGAAGTAATGAAATCACGAATTTCGTAGGCATCCATGAAGGCATTGGTCAACCACTGCCCACCGAAATACCAGGGATGCGGCGGCAGGTTCTCAAGCAGCAGCTCGACGCCTTGAAAATCCAGCTCCTGCACCGACCGGCGCAAATTTTCATACAGGCGATGGCGGTCGCCGATCGGGTGATCCAGGCTCATCGCGCCCGGATGGACGATGACCTTCGGCATGCCGATGAAATACGGCGCAATGCTGCGGGTCAGGTTGATAGCTTTCTGCATCAATGTGACCGAATCGCGGCGCTGGCGCTCGTCGAGCGAGCACAAATCCACCAGGGTGCGCTCCCAGAACTCGGGCGCATGCACTACCAGCTTAAGATCGTGATGGGTGCCCGGATAGGTTTCATCCAGATCCTGGTCGGTAAAGTGAAATTCCAGCATCTTTGGTTGGTGTGCCAGCATCTCGTCATAGTCGCGGAAGCGTACGGTGAAACCGTATTCCATCGGCAGGGTGTGCTCGACGTCCAGGCGGATGACCACGCCCAGGTCTCGCTCCAGGAATGGTTCGTCTTCCTCGATAGTTCGCTCGGCGATGCGCCCGACCAGTTCCAGGTAGCGTTGAGGCGTAATGCCCAGCGCGGGGCCTTTAACCCGGATCAGGTCGGAAGTGATTGTTTGGCCGGGTTCGATTCGCCGTGCGGCAACCAGGCTTTTGCCCAGCACCTCGCGGTTGAGGATCTCGCCGCGGGAGATAAATTTCTCTTCGCCGGTGCCCAGGGACATGCTTACCTGCCGAATGTCGCGCACCATCTTCTTGAACCCTTGCGGCTCCAGGCTGGCGGCATGATCAGGCCCATCCATGGTGCGGTCGAGGGTGATATGGCGCTCGATGATGCTGGCGCCAAGCGCGGACGCAACGGTCGAGACAGCGATGCCGCGCTCGTGCCCGGAATAGCCCACCGGAACGCCAAAGCGGCGCAGCTGGTCCATGAAACGCAGGTTGATATCTTCGAACGCTGCCGGGTAGGTACTGTTGCAGTGCAGCAGGGCAAAGGATGCATTCCGCTGTTTCAGAAAATTGACCGTGAATTCAACCTCTTCCATGCGCGACATGCCCGTCGACAGGATCAGCGGCTTGCCCATTTTGACGAGGTGATCCAGCAGCGGGATATTGGTCAGGTCGGCGGAAGCTACCTTGTAAGCCGGTACGCCCAGCTCAGCCAGGAAATCGGCGCTTTCTGCGTCGAAGGCAGAGCACATAAAGGTGATGCCCTTTTTCTGGCAGTAATCGAGGATGCGGTGGTAGGCTTCATCGGGAAGCTCCACGCGCTGCAGAATTGGCAGCAGGTAGCGCAGGGTCTTCTCGCCAGCGTTGGCGTTGTCCAGGTATTTTTTGGAATACAGCTGATCCAGTTTGCGTTTTTGAAATTTAACTGCGTCGGCGCCGGTATCTGCAGCAGCGTCGATCAGCTCGATTGCCAGATCCAGGATGCCATTGTGGTTGACGCCGATTTCGGCAATGATGTAAGTGGGCTGACCATCACCCACCAGGCGATCTCCAATTTTGATGACAGGCATGGTTCCTCCAGCAGGAAATGCAAGCTAACCGCTAAGTCGCCAAGACGCAAAGGGAAAAGATTGAAACACAAAGGTCGCAAAGGATAAATACAAGATCACGAAGATTTTAAGTAAAAAAAACCTTTGTGGACTTCGTGTCTCCTTTGTGCCCTTCGTGTTGATCTTTTTCTTCGCATCTTGACGCCACGCGTTTCAGTTTTTTCTTCCGAGGCTGAAACCCAGGTCGTCCCAGGTTATTTCTTGGTTTTCCAGCAGGCGTTCGGCGCGGCGCCAATCGTCGGGTGAATCTATGTCGATCCACTCGCTGGGGTCGATGACCAAAGGCAGGATGCGCTCGCCGGTCATGGAATTTTTTTCCACGATGGTTTCCGCCCAGACGGCATCCACATAGCCGGTCTGCCAGTACACGTCTGGCAGGGCCTGGCGGGGCATATTATAAGGCTCTTTATACTCGGTCTGCATCAGCGGAAGCATCAGTCCATCTGCGCCGATGCGCCACATTTTATATGGATTTTGAAACGGCACACACACCGTACGCACTGCGTCTGCATCCGGCCTTTCCAGAAGGCGGTAAACGGCGGCATCGATGTGCTCCACCCGGCGGAGCGGAGATGTCGGGCGCAGCTGAACCACAATCTCGGGGTGGAAATCTTCGTTCTCCGCCAGCCAGCGCAGGGCGTGCTGGAAGACTGGCAGGTCGGGTGTGCTGTCCTGGGCATATTCATTCGGGCGCAGGAATGGCGTTTCGGCGCCATACCTGCGGGCCACGGCGGCGATTTGAGGATCGTCGGTGGATACAATCACGCGCTCGATCGCCTCAGATGCCAGGGCGGCAGCGATGCTGTAGGCAATCAGCGGGTGCCCGGCGAAATCGCGGATATTTTTATGTGGGATGCTTTTGGAGCCGCCGCGCGCGGGAATCAGCGCAAGCACGGAATAGCTGCTGGAATGGGCATTCATCATTCAGTTTGTATCGGTAGGCGAGCAATGAGCGTTTATCATTCCGTCGGAACCAGAAGGCGGGCGATGAGGCGGAAGTCGTTTTGGGCACGGATGTGGGTGATGAGCACTTCACCCACAGTAAAGAGAGGATTGCATAAGGGCACCGAAACGGCTTGCGAATCCAGTTTGATGGATTGGATGTCTTCCAGAGCGGTAACCAGGGTGGATACCCAGCCTCGAGGATAGAGCGACATGGATCCCGATGCGTCCAGCGCTTCTTCGATCAGCTCGTGCAGGCGGCGCAGGTTGTCGTCGGCTTCCACCTGCCACTTAAGAATGTGTACATAGCGAAGCGGTGAATACTGGGGCAGGTAGGCTACCGGTTTGAGGGAAAACGGCCTGGTTTTCGCCAACCGGATTGCCAGTTCATGCTGTAGAGCAGCGATGCGGTCTTCATCCGGAATCCTTTCCGCAGATACTTCGAAGCGGTTGCAGGTCAGGTGAGTGGGTTCTGGCAGCCGCCCGCCAAACATCAATTGTAGATCTACCTGGTGCCGACGCAGGCGTTCCAGGTTAGCATCTTGCGCCGGCGCCAGCAAAATGCAGTAGTCTCCCGGTAGTGCGGGGCGGGCGAACGTAAAGTGCCCGGTGCGCGGCAGCCCACCAGAAACGCCTTTTGGACGCTTTACCATGTGGTCCACCCTCCATCGACGATCAGGTTTGCCCCGGTCATGTACGCCGAGGCGTCGGAAGCCAGGAACAGCAGCGCTCCGTTCATATCGGTCTTACCTGCCATACGGCCCAGAACGGCTTTAGCGGAATAAGCCTGAACGAAGTTATCGTCGTGACCATTGTACACTCCCCCTGGGGTGAGGGTGTTGACGCGGATGTTCTTGCCGGCGAAATATGCTGCCAGGTAGCCGGTCAGGCCGATGATGCCGGCTTTGGTGACAGAATAATACACCGGTTTGTACTGCGGCGGCTGTCCTTCCCTGTGGTAGAGGCGCTGGTCGGGGGCTGCCAGCCCGTAGATGGAGGACAGGTTGATGATCACGCCGCTTTCCTGCTCCAGCATCACCCTGGCAGCAGCCTGGCAGCACAAGAACGCGCCAGTCAGGTTCACTTCCAGAGCCTGGTTCCAGGCTTGCAAGGGGTAGTCTTCGAAGGCATTGGTATGACCGCCTTGCTGGCTGAGCGAGCTCTGGTCAAATTTGGGGTCCAGGGCGGCGCTGTTGACGAGGATATCCAGCCGCCCGAACCGCTTGAGGGTGTGCTCGACCATGTGCTGCACCGACTGGGGGTCGGTGACGTCGCAGTAGACTGGTTCAAGGCGTGCTAAGGGCGGATCACGATCCGCCCCTACGCCCTGGTTGGCAATTTCGCCCTGGCCGGCAATATCGCCCTGGCCAGCAATATCGCCCGCTGCCTGCTGGGCTGCGGACGCAGGGTACTGCGGGGGCGCGGAGATGTCTGCCACCATGACATTAGCGCCAGCCAGCGCCAGGGTGCGGCAGAACTCTTTGCCCAGCAGCCCAGCGCCGCCGGTGACGATGGCAGTCTTGCCATTGAGGTCGAACAGCTTTGACAATTCATTCATGGGTTGGAATGTTCTTTATTCCATCTGCGCTCCGTTGGAGCCATCCGGGGTCAAGAAGCCGCGTGACTCGAGGTAGGCGACAATCTTGTGGGCATTCTCTTCCGGGTTGAACTCAACGGTATTGAGCGTTATCTCCGGGTTCACAGGCGCTTCGTAGGGGTCGTCAACGCCCGTGAAGCCGGTGATCTGCCCGCGACGGGCGCGCGCATACAGGCCTTTCACATCCCGCTGTTCGCATACCTCGATGGGTGTGTCTACGAACACCTCGATGAAGCGCTCCTCGCCCACCATCTTGCGCGCTTCGTTGCGGGTGGAGCGGTAAGGACTGATGGCGGCGCAGATCACGCTGCCGCCGTGCCGGGCGATCTCACCTGCAACGAAACCGATCCGCAGGATGTTGGTATCGCGGTCTTCTGGCGAGAAGCCCAGCCCTTTGGAGAGGTGCGTGCGAACTACATCGCCGTCCAGCACGGTGATCTGCTTGCCGCGTTCCAGCAGCAGCGAGGTGAGCACTTCTGCAGTGGTGGATTTACCCGAGCCGCTCAATCCGGTAAACCAGATGCAGAAGCCCTGCTTGTGGCGCGGAGGATACATTTGCTGCAGGATATCCGAGGTCTCCTTGCGCGTAAACCACTCGGGGAGCTGCAGCCCCTTTGCCAGGTAGTCCTCGCGCACCTGCGTGCCTGAGATCGAGAAGATGTGCGCCCCCTCCTGAACTTTGTCAGCCTCTTCATAGCGCTGGTCATCAGCCAGATACACCAGTTCTTTGAACTCCACCGGCTTTACGCCCAACTCACCGGCGTATTGCGCCATCATTTGCTGCGCCTCATACGGGCCGTAGAATGGGCGCCCGTTGCTGTCGTTGCCGGGTCCGGCGTGATCGCGGCCGATGATGAAATGGTTGGCGCCGTAGTTGCGGCGGATGATGGCATGCCACAGCCCCTCGCGCGGCCCTGCCATGCGCATGGCGAGCGGCAGCAGGCTGAGCACTGTGCGGGATTGTTCGTAATAATTCTCCACCAGCGCCTTATACACGCGCACCCGTGTATAGTGATCCACGTCGCCGGGCTTGGTCATGCCCACCACCGGGTGGATCAGCAGGCTGCCATCCACCTCTTCGGCGGCGCGTTTGGTCAATTCCTCGTGAATGCGGTGCATGGGATTGCGTGTCTGGAATGCCACCACATTGGCATGCCCCATCTGCTCCAGCAGCCGGCGCACCTGATACGGCGTGCGGCGCAGCTCTACGAAGTCATAGTAGTGCGGCAGGTTGAGCACTTTAAGCTCGCCAGTCACGTACACCTTGCCCCAGCGCACCATCTCCGAGATTAGCGGGTGGCGCGGGTCGGTGGTGCCCAACACCAGGCGCGCTTCACGCTGGGCATCATAGTGATATACCTCTTCGATGTTCATCACCGCGATGGTATTGTTGCGCGCATCGCTGAGCGTGATCTGCTCGGCCCAATTGGGCAAGGCGCTCTCATCCAGCGGCAGGGTAACCGGAACCGGGAACAGCGTTCCATCCTGCAGGCGCATTTCGGTCAGCACGCGTTCGTAGTCGGCTTTGCGCATGAAGCGGTCCAGCGGCGAGAACGCGCCGCTGGCTAACAGTTCCAGGTCGCACAGGGCGCGCGCCGAGATCTGCACCGAGGGCAGCCGGTTGGATTTTGCCAGCAGCTCTTCTCGTTCTTCATCGCTTGCCAATAAGTTGACCAGCTTGCCCCCATATGGGGCGATCAAAGTGCCATTCTTTTTTGTCATTTTTTATCCTTTTCTGCTTAAGATTTTGTTGGGGTGGATCGCGCAGGGCGGATCACGATCCGGAGGATCAAAGAACGATCCGGGGCGGATCACGATCCGCCCCTACGCATTGGTTTTGCGCAGACGCTGCCTGGCTTTCATCTCGCTTTCGTAGACGCGTTTTTTGCCGTCGCCCAGGGCCTTTTCGATGACACGGATGTCGCGTACCAGGCGCATCAGTCCCCACGGCTCGACTGAAGCAGCCTGGTCGCTGCCCCACATGGCGCGATCCAGGGTGATGTGGCGCTCCACAAAGGCGGCGCCAAGGGTGACGGCTGCAAATGTGGTCTGCAGCCCAACTTCGTGACCAGAGTAGCCGATCGGGCAGTTGAACCTGTCTGCCAGGGTTTGCAGCATGCGCAGATTAAGCTCTTCCGGCGGGCAGGGATAGGTGCTGGTGCTGTGGGCGATGAGCAGCTTTTCCTGATCCATAACACCCACCGCTGCTTCGATCTCGTCCATGGTGGACATGCCGGTTGACATGATCACCGGGCGACCGGTGTCGCGGATGCGTTTGAGCAGATCGAAATCGGTCAACGAGGCCGAGGCGACTTTGTAACAGGGTGGTTTGAACTGCTCGATGAAATCCACCGAGTCTTCATCCCAGCAGGAGGCGAACCACTGGATGCCCTTCTCCCGGGTATAACCGTCGATTTCCTGGTAGGCTGCCTGGTCGAACTCGAGGCGGTGCCGGTATTCCAGGTAGCTCATCAGACCCCAGGGCGTCTCGCGGGTGACGTGACGATATTCCGGCGGCACGGCTTTCTCAGGGTTGCGTTTTTGAAATTTGACCGCGTCACAGCCCGCCATGACGGCAACGTCGATCAGCCGGCGAGCAATATTGATATCGCCGTTATGATTGATGCCGATCTCGGCGATGATGTAGGTGGGATAATGGCGACCGACCCAGCGGTCTCCGATTTGAATTGTTTCTGGCATGGGCTAGCCTCTAGATCCTTCACTCGGGCGGATCACGATCCACCCCTACGCAATTCGGGCGGATCACGATCCACCCCTACTTCGTTGTTGAATTTATCGAGAATCAGGTCGCAAATTTCACGGATGGCGCCGTTGCCGCCGCTGTATGACAGGACGATACGCGCCTGGTCGAGCACGGCGGGATGGGCATTGGCAACTGCCACGGGGCAGCCCACCTGCTGCATGCACGGCAGATCATTCAGATCGTTGCCGACATATATCACGTCCTGAGCATCCATGTTTTGCAGCTGCAGCCAGTGGCTGAGAATTTCCCACTTTTCCTCGACGCCGTGCAGGCAGGGAATGCCCAGCTTGTCGGCGCGTGCCTGTACCACCGGGTTCACTTCGCGGGAAAGGATGAGAATAGGCAGGTTGGTTTTCTTAAGCTGGTCGATGCCCCAGCCGTCGCTGCGGCTGGCAACCACAGCCTCACGCCCGTCCTGGAGCACGATCACCTTATCGTCGGTAATGACGCCGTCAAAGTCCAGCACCAGGGCGGCAATTTTTTCGGGCAGGCGTGACAGGTTGCTGGACTGCTGCTGGGTGCGCATCAATACCTCGGCGACTTGAAAATCCACCGGATCGTCGATCTCCAGCCGGCGCTCGGCGGGCATGGTATACAGCGCTGTCTTTCCAAAAAAGCGATGGCGAGCCTGCAGGAAACCGGGCACACGCATTACATAGACTGCGCCGGTCTCTAGGAACTGCGGCTCGCGCTCCTGGCGCAAGGGACGCACGCCCTTGTCGTGGTTGACGCCGATGGCGTTGATGCCGGTGGCGCTGCCGTCGGCTGCGGCGCCGGTAGCGGCGATTCGCCATACGAAATAGTGAAAATCAATGACTGCCAGGGCGCTGTCCGCCTGCTGATCCAGCAGTGCCTGCACGGTGCCGTCGATATCCTGCGCCGCAGTCAGCGGAGAAGTGCACTGCAAAAATACCAGCAGGTCGGGATGGTAGCCTTCGGTCTGCGCCAGATGCTCCAGGGTGTGCAGCAAGGCCAGCTCAGAGGAGGCCGAGTCGCCGCTGATCTCCGCCGGACGCCAGACCACTTCTGCACCGTAGGCCTGGGAGACGGATGCGATTTCGGCATCATCCGTCGAAACGACCACCCGGTTTACCAGACGCGCCTGCTTTGCCTGGCGGATGTTATGCGCGATCAAGGGGTGCCCTGCCAGTGGGCGGACGTTTTTGCGCGGGATGCCTTTCGAGCCGCCGCGCGCTGGGATGATGGCGAGTGTCTCGTTACCGAGTGTCTCGTTAGCCAGAATTTTCAATTCATCTACCATCGTATCACCTCAGCCTGTTCGGCGGAACGGTGCGCTGCCAGCGCCAACTCCAGAGCGCGCAGCCCGTCTTCCAGGGTGCAGGCCGGCTGCACCTCGCCGCGCACCACCTGGACGAAGTGACGCATCTCATCCAGGAACAAATCGTTGCGTTCGAAGCCTGCCGGCGGTTCATATCTCAGGGCAGTACCTGGCTCGCGGGCGCTCGGGTACGGGCGGGCGCTGTTTTCACCTTCCACCCGGCGAAATCCGGGCAGGTTTAAGATGCCGGCTGCTTGCCCGGCGAGGTGAACTTGCAGCGCGCCATCCTGGTTATCCCAATACAGGGTGCCCTGGGTGCCGGTCAGCTCCAACCAGTGCGCGCTCATGGGTCTTTGATTGTAATCGAGATGGATGCTGCCTAGCACACCGTTTTTGAAGCGCAGTCCGATCTCTGCCGTGTCCTCTACGTCCAGTTCCAGGTCTCCCAGGTGAGCGGCAAAAGCCCACAGCGCCTGCACCTCGCCCAGCAGCCAGCGCAGGTAATCGAAGGGGTGGCACAGGGTCAGAATCACGCCGCCGCCCAGGTCGGAGCGGGCGCTGTAGCCGCGGCGGTAATCCTCCCAGGGATGCCAGTCCGGCAGGTATTCGCCCCAGTGGGCGCGCACGGATAAGGGCCGTCCAACAGCTTGCTCTGCCAGCAGGCGGGCGGCGGTTTGCAAGCCGGGATGGAAGCGGTACTGAAAGGCGCTCAATACCTTTCCGCCGCCTTGCTCCACGGCACGCTGCAGCGCCTCGATCCCTTCCATGGAATGGGAGAGCGGTTTTTCCAGGAATAGGTGGCAGCCCTGGCGCGCGGCCGGGATGGCGACTTCCAGGTGCAGGGCGGTCGGGTTGGCGACAATGACGGCATCCGGGCGGCGTGCCAGCGCCTCTCCCAGTTTGGTTTCGGTCGGAAAAACCGCCAGGTCGTCGTCAGGCAGCGTGCTGCGGAAGGTGCGCAGCAGCACCACATCGCGCTCGCCCAGCGCCAGCAAGTTGCGCAGATGGCGGCGCCCAATAGAACCCAGGCCAACGATCAAGAAACGCATAAGATTAGATTCTTCGGTCGCTCCGCTCCCTCAGAATGACCCACTACCATTCCAGGTCCTTCTCGTAGCCCCATTCGAGCAGCGTCTCGCCGGCCACCTGCTTGAAGGTCTGCCGGTCGCGGGCGGTGAACAGCTCCTGCCAGGTGACGCGCTTGCCTTTGGTCAAGGCACCGGCAATATCCCCGGCTTTTTCCTGCTGCCAGTCGGCGTCTGGGTTTTGCTGCAGCTCAGCCAGCAGGGAATCTTCCAGCCCTGGTATAGCGGTGTCCACACCCAGGAAGCGCCACAGGCTGCCCATCACTTCCCAGGGGCGGGCAAGCATATCTTCGTAGCGCAGCCAATGATACTGCGCAGCCATCAGCTGGCGCGCCGTCTGGTGTGTGTCCTGCACGTTGTGCACCCAGCCTTCGGCTGCCTGGCGCAGGGCCTTCTCGGTGAAGATCGAGCGCTCGCCGCGCAGGTAGGGCGCCGGGTCGCGGGCAAAATCATCGCGGATGCGCCGGCCTTCGGCATCCATGTGCTGCGGGCGGTCGATAAACGTCTGAAAACGGTGCGAGACGGCGGCATCGCGCCCATCCCGGACGATGAAAACCAGCCTGGCGTCGGGGTACACCTGCACCAGGTTCTGCACCGCTTCACCGTCGAGCAGGCTGTTGGGGCTTTTATCCCCCACCACGTATCCAGGCCCCCACTTGCCTGCATGGCGTGCATCCCGTTCCATGATGAAATCTGCCGCGGCGCGCAGCACCAGTGGTGAAAGGTCCTGCCCGCGGTTCCAGCGGTTGCTGCGCCGTGACAGCCAGGACGCGACCTCTTCATCGGCTACCAGGGACTGCAGCAAGGGCTGGCGGGTAAAAAAGTGCGCCTGGTAGTTGCAGTGCACGTTTGGGTGCAGCCGCACCAGGCGTGTGAGCAGGGTGGTGCCGGAGCGGGCGTGACCGTAGATGAAAAATTTGTCCAGCGGGAAGAACTGCCGGGCTTCGGTCACCTGCTCGGCGGTTATGGACGGTATTAACCGGGCAGGGATCGGGCTGCGCCTGCCCTGCTGTTTTTCAAGCGCTGGCGCCTGTCCGATCAGCGCACGAGCGGCAAGCTTCAAGCGCTGGCTAAACGTAGGGGCGGATCGCGTTCCGCCCCTACGTAAGGGCGGATCGCGATCCGCCCGATCACGATCCGCCCCTACGAGCGAGGCGAAGAACTGCCCGGTGCGTTTTCCGGCAGTGCCATCGATATTGGCGCATTCCTGCGCCAGGAAGCGCCGCTGGGCGCCCAGATCGCGCTTCGGCTCCAGCAGATATGTATTCAGAGCCGTGCGCAGGGATTCTTCGTCCAGTGCGACGATTCCCGCGCCCGAGGTGCGGAAACGCGAATGGGTGGGCCACACACCGATCTGCGACATGGGCACCCAGTATTTGCCAGGGTAGCCGTTTTGCGAGTCGATGCATACGCTGACGATGGGGCGCTCCTGGAAAGACGCTTCGACGCACATGGTGGAATACACGGTGAGGAAGATATCTGAATGCGCCATCATGGAGGTCTTTTCCGCCATATCCTCGCCGGAATAGTGCCCCAGTGCGCCCAGCGGAACCGGTTCGACGACGTGGATGTGAGGCAGCTCCCTGGCTAACTGGCGGATGCGCTCGGCTTCCTGCACGTAGTGCCCGCTCATGTGGATGGGGTGCAGGCGCACTAAAAGCTGGGAGGGAGCCGCCAGCCGCTCCTGGCTCACCAGGCGGGCCAGCGCTTCCACGTTCTGGATGTTTGGCGACCAGCTCACGAAGCTGCTGGCATACGACAGCAGCTTGCGCTGCGGGTCGAGATTGTGCAGGCGGAAATATTCCTCCCGGCTCAGCAGCCAATCGCCGCGCACATAGCCGTCATAAGGTGGCATACCCGCCACGTTGACCCGCTCGGGGCGCCAATCGCCGCCGCCGACCAGTTCTTGCTTCTGAACGTCTGACCAGCAGGTGATCCAGTCCACATCCGCGCCGGGCAGCCCATAGCTGGACGAGCTGTCCCAACTGATGATGGCAGCCGCGATAGGGATCTTGCGCTTTGCCGCCTCGCGCAGTAGGTAGCGGTCCTGGCGGAAGCCGGGGGAGCCAGCAATCACCAGGTCGGGCTGGTATTTCTCGAACAGGTCGGCGTAGATGTCCGGCGTAAAGCGGCGCTGGGCGAGGCGCAGGAGCCGGCGCATCGCTCGCGAGGAACGCATCAGCCGGGCGACGCTCTCCATCAAAGGAAAGAGCTGCCGGCGGCGGGCATGCGCCTCGCTTTTAACTTGTTGGATGTAACTGTCCACCACCGCCAGGTTAGTGCCGCTGGCGGCGCCGGCGCGGCGCAGGAAGTCCAGCCACCACTGCAAGGTGGGCGAAACGCGGCGCGTATACTGATTTACCCGCTCCAGCCGCAGCCCCTCGAAGGCGACGGCGGGTCGCCCGTATTTTTCCGCTATCAGGTCTTTGCTGGCGTCTTCGGTGAGAACCACCACTTCGACGCCCGCCTCCAGCAGGGTGGGGATGATATCGCTCTGCAGGAAGTAAAACACTGCCAGACCGTGGTCGGCGCAGATGAAAACTCGTTTGGATGGCATAATTAAATGTTTAAACAGCTCCTGTTTTGATGCAGCGACATGCACGCTGCCTGCCGGTTAGTGCTCTTAAGAAACCGGCATGTCACTGCGAGCGGCAGTTCTCCGAACTGCTCAGCGAAGCAGTCCCCCTGCTGGCGGGGAGATTGCTTCAGTCGCTCCGCTCCTTCGCAATGACCGATTTCTTCCTGATAGAAGTGCGCGAAGCGCTGTGGAGTTACTCGTAAGTACCGCCTGTGGTTTGTGGTTTGCGATACACCAGATGGTAGCCGGTCGGCGCTAAACTGCGCGCCCCGGCAGGCGGCTGCAGCTTTCCCGGCCCAAGCACGCGGCGCAGCCCGCTGGACAGCGTTTCCAGCCCCAGCGTAAGCGCCCTTCCGGTGTAGTGCCGCCAGCCGCGCAGCGTGGGCAGCACGGAGTTTTTTAAATTGCCGATGCCTTCGCCCAACAGTGAGATCGGGTCGTAGAAGCCTTCCAGCTTTTCCAGCACCAGACCGCTGTCTTCGCCCATCCGCTGTAGGGCGAAGTGGGTGTAGCGGGCGAAATCCACCGGCACCTGGTGCATCTTGACCATGAAGGGGATGGCGGTGATCAGCACGCCGCCGGGCTTGAGGATGTGCGCCAGGGTACCCAGCAGGCTGCGCCCATCGTAAACGTGCTCCAGCACGTTCATCAGCAGGATCGCATCGAAGCTGGCGAGGTGCAGCGGGTTGCTTTGCGCCAGGTCGCAGACCAGGTGCACCTCCGGGTAGGGATAGAGGTCCAGGGCGAAATAATTCTTTCCTGCGAAGATCTCGGCGAAATCGCCGCGCCCGGCGCCGACGTCCAGCAGCGCCGCTTGTGGAGACAGATGGTTCGCTTCTGCTTCCAGGAAGCGCCAGTTAGCGCGCCGCCAGGGGGTGCCCAGATCGCGGCCGCGAGCCAGTTTTATGGAAGGCTGCAGTCCCGGCGGTGGTGTGGTAAAGATGGGGATCTGCTGTGATCCGTCTCCCGGGTGCAGCGCCACCTGCCGCCCGCAGGACTGGCAGATCAATTCAGGCGTGGCAGCCGCTTCCAGCTTCCCACCGCACACGTCGCATAACAGCCGTTCCAGCAGCCCGCTTTTCATTTCTTCTGCCCCTCTGTATTCAGCACCCGGAAGAGAAAATCGTACAGCCGCAGGAACAGGCGTTGGAAGCGCGGCCGTTTGGAGAGCGCCACCGCCCAGCGCATCGC
Source organism: Anaerolineales bacterium (assembly GCA_041736465.1). Taxonomy (GTDB): domain Bacteria; phylum Chloroflexota; class Anaerolineae; order Anaerolineales; family UBA4823; genus JAJUJL01. The sequence continues at coordinate 28,602 of JBGSTO010000349.1, forward strand.
AGTCGAGGGGTTCCGGGCGGGTTTTCGAGAGCCCGGCGCGGTCTGCGGCACAGCCGCGGCCTGCCCGTTCGTTTTTTTCGTAATCTGCGCACCGCGCAGCGCCGCAATTTCTTGCAGCAAATGCTCGTTGATGGTGTTGCCCATGTGAAAAACGTAGGGCTCGAGCACAGACAGGTGCAGGTAGCCTAGCTCGTCGGTGCGGTAATCCAGCGACATGGTTTCCTTGCGCAGCAGGCCGCGCGTGGCAGGCAGCGGTGTGACTTGCCGGGCCACATCGCGGGGGATGATGAATTGCATGTGCGAAGCGCCTAATACCGCCTGGATGCCCTTTTCGCGGTTGGTGACCGATGGCAGGGGCGCAGCGTGGAAACGGGCTGCCAGTTCTTCATCGGCGTTGATGCCCAGGCAGTACTCATCCACGATCTCTGGCGCTGGGCGGTACTCGCCGAAGACGAAGTTTGCGTCACCGCGCAGCGCTGCCTGTGCCTGACCCTGCCCTTCCATTACATCGTAGAAATTGGGCTGGGCGGCGACCATCCCGGCTTGCGGGAAGGCAGCCAGCACGTGCAAGGAGGCTTCCAACCAGCCCGGTCGAAAGAGCACGTCTGAGTCGGCATAGCAGATCAGCTCGTTGGGCATGGCGGAGAATATCCAGTTCCAGGCGCCCGCCTTGCCCATATTGTGGTTCGAGAGCAGCAGCCAATCGATCCATCCTCGGGCGTGCAGCGACTGCAGCTCAGCCACCACCTCGGGGCAGCTGCCGTTGTCGAACACCAGCAGGTCGAACGGCTGCCCGGTTGCGAGGCGCAGGCTCTCCACCTGGTAGCGGAATATTTCCAGTGAGTGCTCAAAGTAGCCCTCGGTGAAGGGGATATACAGGATCAGCGCCGCACCCAGTCGATTGGGCGAGTAGGCGGGCAGTCCGGTCTTGGCGGGGTTTTTTCCTGTGCGCATGATTTTTCAGCTATTTATGGTAGAGGTCGAATATGCGGTCGTACAGCCAGAGCAGCGACCTGCGCACCGGCGGCAGGTCTGCCAGGCGCGGTCGCCGGGCGAG
>JBGSTO010000354.1:0-2338 GCA_041736465.1 Anaerolineales bacterium
CAGGCAGCCATCGCTGCCTGCCACGCCCGGGCGCGCACCCCCCAGGAGACGGACTGGGAGCGCATCGCAGCGCTGTACGATGCGCTCGCCCAACTGGCGCCATCGCCCGTGGTCGAGCTGAACCGGGCGGTGTCAGTAGCCATGGCATATGGCCCGGCAGCGGGTTTGGAGATTGTCGATACGCTGACCACCGAGCCATCGTTGCAGAACTATCACCTGCTGCCCAGCGTGCGCGGCGAGCTGCTCGTCAGGCTCGGGCGCTACGAAGAAGCGCACACAGAATTCGAACGTGCCGCCGCAATGACGCGCAACGCACGCGAGCGCGAGCTGCTCGAGGAGCGCGCTGAGGCGCTCAGGAAAACCGGCTAGAGGGCAAAATCCATCTCGACAGAAACGGAAAGAAAGCTGCCAAGCTCAGCCGCAGCCTGGGCGATCAAGTCAACTTCGCGTGAGGCGAGCTTCCTGAAGGGGTGGATGGAGATAAACAGTTTTTGCTTCTTGAGCTGGTAGCTCCAAACAGCCAGGATTTCCCCGTTCACCAGCACCGTTGGTCTGGGCATGCCGCCGCCGGCATTCACCTGTTTGGCGTAAGCCGGGTCCAACACCATAGAGCGATCTTTGTAGCCCAGCAGGTAATCGTCGAAGGGCGGGAGCAGGTGGGCGCATTCGAACGCGGCGGCTGTTGGGAGTTCACCGGATGCCCAGTACCGGACGCCGTCCACATCCAACGCAACGAGCGTCGCAGCAGAGTCCACTGCCTGGCGCGCTTCCCTGGCAGACAGCCCCGACCACCAGGCGAAGTCTTGCAGTGAGGCAGGGCCGTGGCTGGCAAAGTACCGGCTGGCGAGGAGAGCCAGGGCCTCCCTCCGGTCGAGCACGGGCTGTTCGCCAATCCAATCTGCTAGAAGAACATAGGTTGGCTGCCTGCCGCGCAGCGGGCCGAAACAAATCAAGCCATCCAGAGCCAGGCGCTGCAGCAGGTAGGGAAGCTGCTGCCCCTGGGCAGGGATACCCTGCTGATCGAAGTGCGCCTGTATTTCCGAACGGATGAGCGGGCCGCTCGATTCCATTACTCGCCGGAGCACCGCCTGGCTTTTGGAGAACACCGCTTTGTCGAGCTCCAACTGGCGGTAGCGGCGTGCGTTTCCCTGGATGATGCCCGGGGCCAACAGCGCAGTGATCCAGCCCAGGTCGCCGGCAGCGACGAAATGCAGCGTGCCGCGCATCATCCAGGTGCGTACAATCTGGCGCTCCTGGACAGCCTGTTCCACCTGCGCGCCGGTGATGCCGCCTATGCGCAGGCCGGTGGACCATTTGGCCCACTGGTAATCCTGCGCCTGCACACCGCCCAGCCAGGCAGCAGCCTGCGCAGGAGTATCCAGGCGAGCGGCGCTCAGCATTTGTGAAACAAGCCGCCAATTGATCAATTCCTTCCGGTCAACGTCCACCGCTTAATTTTATACGCTTTTCCTTGCTTTATATCTTCAAGATTTATGTCATAATTTGACATGAATACAGTCTATAGGAGAAAAACAATGCTAACGCTTGACTTGAAAAAAGACTTGAAAGCCTTTTATTCGCCCTCAGCCAAGAAGATCGAAACGATCATCGTGCCGCGCTTCAACTTCCTGATGATCGCTGGGGCTGTCGAACCAGGTCAGGAGCCGGGTACCTCGCCCCTGTTCGAGCAAAATATGCAGGCTCTATACGGCGCGGCCTACACGCTCAAGTTTATGCTCAAACAGCGCAAGCAAGACCCGGTCGATTATCCGGTCATGGCGCTGGAAGGGCTGTGGGATGTGAAAGATGGCAAGTTCGACATGCGCGTCAAGGACAACTGGCTCTACACGCTGATGATCCTGGTGCCTGATCTGATCACACCTCAGCTCTTCGAGGAAGCGCTGGCGCAGATGCGCAAGAAGAAGGGCGACCAACCCGGATTCGCCCGCCTGCGCCTGGATGGTTTCGAAGAAGGTCTGTGCGTGCAAACCATGCACCTTGGACCCTATGCTGCCGAGCTAGAGACGCTGGAGAAAATGCAGGCTTTTATGGCGGCAAACGGATTCAGCGACCTGGTGGGACAAGGCGGCAAACACCACGAGATCTACCTGGGCGATCCGCGCAAAGCGGCCCCGGAGAAACTCAAGACTGTGATGCGCCACCCGGTAGCGAAAGCGTAGATCAACCCTCCGCTCCGCCCAGGTTGCGGTAGATGCTGACCAGCAGACCAACCGCAATCAAGCTTAAGGTGACGAACGGCGCCACGTAAGCGGCAAACGCGCCGGGGGTGAGAACGATTCCATCCAGCGCCTGCATAATCGACTGGCTGGCGACCACC
>JBGSTO010000358.1:0-4036 GCA_041736465.1 Anaerolineales bacterium
ATCTTCCAGCGTGGGCTGGCCAATTTCCTGCAGCTCATAGCGCACCCGCTGGGTGGGCTTTCGAATCTTGACAATGCGGTTGAGGTCGATCGGCGTGCCGATAATTACCAGGTCGGCGTCCGCATTATTGATGGTTTCTTCCAGGTCGTTGATCTGCGCGTCGCCGTAGCCCATGGCAGGCAGCACCGGGCCGGTCTTTGGGTACTTTTCATAGGTTGCCTTGATCGTACGCACTGCAAACGGCCGCGGGTCGATGATTTGTGCGGCTCCGAAGCGGCGCGCCGCAACCCATCCGGCGCCGTAAGCCATCTCGCCGTGCGTCAGGGTCGGGCCATCCTCGACCACCAGCACGCGCTTACCGCGGATAGCGGCAGGATCGTCTACAAACAAGGGGGAGGCCGCCTCGATAATCACTGCATCGGGATTGACGGCGCGCAGGTTCTCGCGCACCCGCATCACGTTCTCCGAGTTCGCCGTATCCACCTTGTTGATCACAATCACATCCGCATCGCGGGCGTTGGTTTCACCGGGATGGTAGCTCACCTCATGCCCCGGACGGTGCGGGTCGGCGACCACGATCTTCAGGTCCGATACGTAGAATGGGAAGTCGTTATTGCCGCCATCCCACAGCACGATATCCACTTCTTGTTCGGCCTGTCTTAAGATGCGCTCGTAATCCACGCCGGCGTAAACGATCACACCGTTATCCAGGTGAGGCTCGTATTCCTCCCGCTCCTCGATCGTACAATCGTGCCGGTCAAGGTCTGCATATTCGGCAAAGCGCTGTACGGCCTGTTTCGCCAGGTCGCCGTAGGGCATCGGATGGCGGATGGCAGCCACCTTGAAACCCATCCGGCGCAGAATCAACGAGACCCTGCGCGTGGTCTGGCTCTTCCCGCTGCCCGTGCGCACCGCACAAACCGAAACCACCGGCTTGCTGGACTTGATCTGCGTGGTCTTCGGTCCCATCAGGTGAAAATCCGCCCCGGCTGCCAGCACCTGCGATGCCTTGTGCATCACGTACTCGTGAGGCACGTCGCTGTACGCAAACACCACCTGATCGGCGTGTAATTCCTGGATCAGCCGGTTCAGCTCCTGCTCGGCCTCGATGGGGATGCCTGCCGGATACAGGTCTCCAGCCAGAGCTGGAGGGTACATGCGGCCTTCGATATCCGGAATCTGTGTCGCGGTAAAGGCGACCACCTCGTAGTCCGGGTTATGCCGGAAAGCCACATTGAAATTATGGAAGTCGCGCCCCGCGGCGCCCATGATAATCGTGCGGATCGGGCTCATATTGCTTGCAGTGCTCCTTATTTGATCTGTCATTCTGAGTGAGCGCAGCGACCGAAGAATCTAGATCCTTCGCTCCGCTCAGGATGACATCCTTTTGCATGGCCCACACAGTGTGACCAGCTTATCGAAATTTAGACAATGATACGTACACCAGCATGCTACATCGCATCCGGTGCAGTGATACTAAGAATTGCCAGGGTGTTGGTAATGGTTTGCCGAGCTGCCATCACCAGGTGCAGACGCGCCAGGCGGGTGGGCGCTTCGGCTTTCAGCACCGGGCAGCGATCGTAGAAATCATTGAACGCCCGGGCCAATTCGTAGGCCAGGTTGGCGATGATCAGGGGTTTATATTCATTGGCTGCCCGCTGCACCTCCGAAGGGAAACGGGAAATCAAGTCAATCAGCTGCACCTCAGCGGGATCCAGCGAGTAACCGAAATCGACCTCTCCCAGCAGATCCACCCCTTCGGCAGCAGCTTTCCTTAAAATAGAGTTGCAGCGCACGACCGCATACTGGATATATGGCCCGGTATGCCCATCGAAGTTCAGGGCCGCCTCCCAATCGAAGACGATATCCTTGTTATTGTCCACCGAAAGCATGGCGTACTTCAATGCACCCAGCCCGACCTGGCGGGCGACTTCCTGGCGCACGCCCTCCGACAGGCCCGGGTTCTTCTCGGCAATCACCGCACGCACGCGCCGCTCTGCATCATCCAGCACATCTTTGAACAGCACCACCCGGCCGCGTCGCGCCGACATGGCGCCCTCCGGCAGGCTGACAAAGCCATATCCCAGGTGATAGCATTTGGCTGCCTGGGGAAAGCCCCACAGCTCCAGGATCTTGAAAACTTGCTGCATGTACAGGCTTTGGCGCACGTCGATCACGTATACCGAGCGATCGACGTGATAGCGCTCGAATTTGACTTTCGCCAGGGCAAGATCCTTCGTCAGATACAGCGTGGTGCCGTCGCTGCGCAGGATGACGTTGGTGCGGTATTTATCCTTCTTCAAGCCCAGCTTCTCGTCGATCTTGACGATCACTGCGCCGCCAGAGGGGCGCTCGTCATCGGCGATGCCCAGGCGAATCAGCTCATCGACGATGCCTTTCGATGGCCCATCCACCTCGCTCTCGAAGAACCACGCATCGATGTGGATGTCTAGAATCCTAAAGATATCTTCCAGCTCATCCAGGCTCCACTGGCGCGTTTCCTTCCACAATTGTCGTACATACGCATCGCCCGCGTCCCACTTGCGCAGCAACTCGCGGCGCTCCTGCTCGTATGCTTCGCGCCGGAGCGTTTCCTCGGCAGTCTCGCCCTCTTTTTTCTCCAACAGATTGGTGGCTTCGACATAAATCTTCAGCAGCCACTGGCCGCGCTCGTGGATACCCGGTGGCTCCTGCCCTTTATAAAACTTTTCGTAGGCCCACAAGATGGTAATTATACCCAGGCCAATATCGCCCGGGTAGGAAGCGCGGATGGTCTCGAAGCCAGCAAACTCCACCAGGCGCGCCAGGACTTCGCCCAGGATGGCATTGCGCGCGTGACCGATATGGAAAGAATGGTGCGTGTTGGGCTGGGCGTATTCCACCATCACACGGTCGCTCTTCGGCTGGCCCGCGCCAAAGCGGCTGCCCTGCGACAGCACCGCGGTCACCACCCGGTGAGCGTACTCGGAGGAAGCAAAAAATAAATTCAGGTAGCCTTTGGTGGCTTCCACGTGCGAGAAACCCGGCATAGAGCCCAGGTATGCCGCCACGGCAGCGGCGATCTCCTGCGCGCGCTGCGGCACGTTGACACCCTGCCCCGTCCGCTCCTTGATCAGCCGGGCTTCCTGAGCAGCGAGCTGGAAGAACGAGGTCGATATCCCCCACTCGCCCGAAAACGGCACCGGACTCCAGGAAAGCTCTGCCGGCTCCGGAAGATCATTCTGGTTGCAATAGCGGCGAATGTGGTCCGTAATTTGCTGGTGTTCCGATTCGAACATGCGACCACCTGATAGGGTTGAGTGTCAAACCACGTGCGGTGAAAATCCCCGCAGGTTGGCATTATAACATGCCCGCTCGTTCTCGCTTCTGCGAACAAGCCGCCGCGGAAACGCAGAAAGCGGGAGCGATGACACGCTCCCGCCCATAACCACCGGACATTGCTAAACTACCGGATGGACCGGCTGTATACCCGTATGATTAACTGCTGATCGAAGCCAGGTGCTTCATCAAGCGGCTCTTGCGGCGCGCAGCATTATTCTTGTGCACAATGCCCTTCTGAGCCGCGGTATCCAGAGCGCGGATCGCCAGCAGGGTTGCTTCGCGCGCTTCCGTGGGTTCGCCGGCTTCGATCGCCAGGCGGGCCTTCTTCACCTCGGTGCGGGCGCGGCCGCGGAAGAAACGGTTTTGAATGCGGCGCTTCTCATTCTGCCGGTTGCGCTTCTTTTGAGACTTAATATTGGTCAAGGTACTGCCTCCAAAAACAAATCATTGTGTTGATTGCACGGCCCATAATTCTACCGGATTCCGGCAGTTTTGTCCAGATAATTGTATAATAAGAGTCCCAGGCTGGCTGGGCGATCGCTGTGCACGGACGTGCATGTGCACGGATGTGCATAGAGGAAAGTCCGCACTCCCCAGGGCGCGGCGCCGGGTAACACCCGGGGTGGGGGTCTGAGCTTCTCAGACTACCTGCCGGATCGGGCCACAGAGACATACCGCGAGGCACGCCTCGTAAGGGTGAAAAGGTGGTGTAAGA
>JBGSTO010000408.1:0-3172 GCA_041736465.1 Anaerolineales bacterium
CGCGGGCGGCCCACAGCCCGGCGATGCCCGCGCCCATGACAATTGCCGTACCCTGGGAAGCACCCGAGTTATGCATCTCTCTTACCCTCATTAACTGCAATCACTATCTTCCGGTAATTTGATTCCTGCGGCATCACAGGCTGCAAGCATTATACCCACAACTTGGGGCTAATTAAGGATATTTCGGCAAGGGCGTATCGGACTTCAGCCTGATGCAGCGATAAAAGGGATTGCCCGGGTGGTTAAGCCGCGTTCATCCATGCCTGCTGCAGCCAGTCGACCACCTCGGCGTCGACCTCCTCGCTGGAATACAATTCCAGATGGTGGGTGAAACGTCCCGGGTGCGGCTCGACGATCTCTTTCCAGCGCGGCGAGGTGCTGCGATTTGGGAAGGACAGCGTCAGCACCAGTGGAGCGGTCTTACCGCGCAGGTATCTGCCAGGCACCCACACCCAGGCAAAGGCTTTGCGCCGGCAAAACGCGATCTGGCTCTTCGATACCCGCAGCGCTGCAGGGCCGAAAGCAGCCACAGCACTGTAAACAGCCTCGAACAGCTTTCTGGACTCGCTCTGTCCATCGAAGAATTCATCCAGGGTTGGCATGAAAATCACACACGCCGGGCGTTGGTGTGGGAAAGTAAATACAATAACATCAGACCATCAAAGCCAGAAATCTCTCTATATCATAGGTAGCAGATTGCGCGGCGGGCGCGATTCGTCGCGAAACACCGAAATACTGGTCAAAAGCATGCACCGCTTTGGGCAGCTCGATAAGCACCGACAGCGCCCCCGCATCCTGCAGCGCCCGGTGCAGCCGCCGCGCGTGCGAGACATCTACGATAATATCTTCTTCGCCGTGTACCAGCAGTGTTGGCGGGCAGTGCGCTCCTGCATGAACGACAGGCGAGCCCAGGCGGTAGGCTTCCGGGATTTCACGCAGCGTTCCTCCGAGCAAATCGACCAGCAGCAGCGCGCCGCCCGGCATATTGGCATGCCGGTATGCCGGAAATATGCGCCGGCGCGTCAGAAATTTATCCAACCAGGTCTTGCTGTAAATGCGTGGGCGCAGGTCGTCCGAGATTTGTGAGCTGAATTCCGGCTGCTGGGGATTTGCCCGACCATATTCATCGAAGTAGGCGCGCAGATCGGTGATGGCAGCAACGCCAATCACCGCACGAACCGAGACCTCGGTATCAGGATGTACAGCTTGTAAAGCCGGATGCCCCGGCGCGTAAGCCGCCAGCAGCGCCAGGTGCGCCCCTCCGGATACGCCCATCAGCACAATTCGATTGGGATCGACGCCATACCGCCCGGCATGCTGCTGCATCCACACGATAGCTTGTTTGACATCCCCCAGCATACGCTCCAGCCTGGCTTCCGGTGTCAGGGAATACGCCACGTCCAGGATCACGTGTCCCTGACCCGCCAGGCGCCGAAACAAGGGCTGAGTAAGGAAGCCTTTACCCAATGCCTGCCACAGTCCCCCATGAAAGTAGAGAAGCGCCAATCCGGTTCGCGGGATATTGGCGGGCGGCTCCCAGACATCGGCAAGCAGCAAGTGATTTGTTCCCGCCGAAACACCCAGGACCACATCTCGCCGTCCGCTCGCGGCTGGCGGGGCGGGTTGGATGAGTGTGTAGCGCCTCGGGGGTAAACGCACTTTCAAAAACCACGCTATGCGCTGTTCCCAATGCTTCCCAAAGGCAGCTGCAAGATGATCATGCTGTGCGGTTACCTGGCGCGTGTAGCGCAGCAGTGCAGCCGCGCCGAACAACCCAGCCCACACCGCTGCGAGGTCTTTTACCCACCAGCCAAAAAGCGCCCCGACGCCGCCAAATATCGCCAGAAACGGCGCCCACGCGCCCGCCCACAGCTTCGGCAGCCACAGTACAGCGCCCAGAGTTCCCGGTGGGGATTTCACCAGTGCCAGGAAACCAGAGGCGGCTGAAATGTAGCTGAGGATTCTCGCTGCTTTTCGGGTGATCATGGTTTGAGCCTGGTTTTAGTGTAGCACCGATTCCTTGAAGCAGTGCAGATTAACCGAAGGCCAGGTATAAGATCGTTCATGACCGCCTTGCAAAACTGTGATCTACCGGCTTGCATTTCCGTAAAATAATTCGCCCTACCCTTTTGCTATACTCGGATGCGAAAGGGATGCAAAGATGAAAAACCCCCTCCTGCTCATCGTATGCTGTTTCAGCCTCTTGCTTGCAGGCTGCACCTCGGCTGCACCGGAAGCAGCCAGTGCGCCAACCAGTATTCCAGCCGCCACCCAGCTGCCGGTCCAACCGACAGACACACCCGCACCAACCAGCCCTCCGCCCGCCACGCCAACCGAGATCCCACCAACGAATACCCCGCTGCCGCCGGCGGCGACTTCAGAACCAGCCCTGCCTGCACTGCCTGCCGGCCCACAGCGCATCGAGTTTGCCTCCGAAGATGGCGCCGCGCTGGTGGGGATGTATTACCCCGCAGCGATCAATCCGGCACCGGTGGTTGTGCTGATGCACTGGGCGGGAGGCGATAAGAACGACTGGGTTTACGTGGGGATGGCATCCTGGCTGCAAAACCGCGGGGTGGAAGTGCCCCCGCCCCCCGGTGCCATGCCTTTCGACACGCCATTCCCCTTCACCCCGCTGCCGGCAGACCGCTCTTTTGGCGTCTTTCTGTTCGACTTTCGCGATTATGGGGAGAGCGCGCCGGCGAATCTGCCCTTCGGACAGCTTGCACCCTTATGGATTGCGGATGCACGCGCCGCTTATGCAAAGGCGCGCACGCTGCCCGGCGTGGATCCAGCCCTGGTAGTGGGGATTGGCGCCAGCATCGGCGCGGATGCCGTGGTGGATGCCTGCGGCGAGGGCTGCCTGGGGGCGATTTCCCTGGGGCCGGGCAGCTACCTGAATGTGCTCTACCCGGAGGCTGTGACCACGGTTGACAAAGCCGGCAAGCCGGTGTGGTGTGTGGCTGCCGAAGACCAGGCAGAAGATGCCCAAACTTGCCGTTCAGCCAGCGGCGACCACTATCAGATGCATATTTACGAAACCGGCGGGCATGCCATGCGCCTGTTCCGTGCTGAAAACGACCTGCAGCCGCCCATCGACGGCATCATCGTGGACTTCCTGAACCTGGTGTTCAATCTGGCGCCGTAAAATCTGGCGGATCAGTCCATTTGA
>JBGSTO010000436.1:0-12740 GCA_041736465.1 Anaerolineales bacterium
TGCCGAGCAGAAAGCGGCGCGCCGCCGCACGCAGATCCTGGTGCTCGGGCTGGCGATGGCGGCGGTAGTGTTCGCCGTGCTGGCGATCGCCTCGCAGTATTTCCGCGGGCAGGCGGATAAGCAAGCAGCAGTGGCGCAATCAAGGGAACTCGCCGCCTTCTCGATCGAGACTCGCCAGCGAGATCCTGAGCTAAGTATCTTGCTTGCCATAGCTTCATCAAAGCTCATGTTGTCAAACGACATCGAAACCGATACCGGTGCTCCTGCAGCTCTTGATGCTGCGTTGAATAATGCGAATGGGTATCTGCTTTCAATCCAGCATGTGGGTGAAATCAACTCGGCAACCTTCAGCCCCGATGGAAAGCACGTATTAACTGCCAGCCAGGATTCCACCGCCCGCCTGATGGACCTTGAGGAGCGCGAATTGTACGTACTCCAGCATGAAGGAACTGTCAACTCGGCAGTCTTCAGCCCCGACGGCCAACGCATTTTGACAACAGGCAGCGACAGTGCCCGGTTGTGGGATCTGGAGGGGCACGAGCTGGCCGTGCTAGAGCATAATGGTTTGGGGCTCAGTCCGGCGGTCTTCAGCCCGGATGGCCAGCGTATTCTATCTGCCGCTCTGACCACTGCTCGGCTGTGGGATCTGGAGGGGCGCGAGCTGGCTACGCTTTCGCATGAGAGAGGTGTCATTTCGGCTGTCTTCAGCCCGGATAGCCAGCATATTTTAACTGCGAGCAGAGGTGGCACTGTCCGGTTGTGGGATTTGAGCGGGCGCGAGCTGGCTGTGTTCAAGCACGGTTTCGGTATCGATATTGAGTCAGCTATCTTCAGCCCCGATGGAAAGCGCATCCTCACTTCTGATGAGGTAACAACCCGGCTGTGGGATCTGGAAGGGCGCGTCCTGGCCGATCTTCGGTCATCTGACTTCAAATCAGCCGTCTTCAGCCCCGATGGTCAGCACATTTTAACCACCAATTTTTGGTCCGCCCGGCTGTGGGATCTGGATGGGAAAGAGCTGACCGCATTCCCGCATGAAGAGTTCGTCGAATCGGCAGTCTTCAGCCCCAATAGCCGGCAAATTTTGACTGCAGGCAATGATAGCACCGCCCGGTTGTGGGATATGACCGGGCGCGAGCTGGTTGTGCTCCAGCATGAATTCGATGTCAAATCAGCAGTCTTCAGCCCTGATGGCCAACTCATTTTGACCGCCAGTAGTGACACAACCGCCCGGTTGTGGGATCTGCAGGGACGAGAGCTGGCCGCGCTGCCGCATGAGGGAGGTGTCGATTCGGCTGTGTTCAGTCCTGATGGTCAACTCATCTTGACTACCGACACTGCGGACGCCGCCCGGTTGTGGGATCTGCAGGAGCGCGAGCTGGCTGTGTTTCAGATGGAATACGGCTTTGTAAACGCAGCAGTCTTCAGCCCCGATAGCAAGCTCATTCTAATCCGTGGTTCCGGTGCCCGGTTGTTGGATCAGGCGGGAAAAGAGTCAGTCTTTCTCCCGCAAGAGGGTGTTGCCAACTCAGCTGTCTTCAGCCTCGATGGGCAGCGCATCTTGACTGCCAGTTCGGACAGCACCGCCCGGCTGTGGGATCTGGCGGGACACGAGCTGGTCGTATTCCAGCATGATGGGTCCGTCGACTCGGCAATCTTCAGCTCCGATGGGCAGCGCATCTTGACTGCCAGTTGGGACACTACAGCCCGCCTGTGGGATCTTCAGGGGCGCGAGCTGGCCACGCTGCCGCATGAGAACTGGGTACACTCGGCTGTCTTCAACCCCGACAGTCAACACATGTTGACTGCCAGTTCGGATAGCACCGCCCGGTTGTGGGATCTGGCAGGGCACGAGCTGGCTGTGCTCCAGCATGAAAGCACTGTCAACTGGGCTGTCTTCAGCCCCGATGGGCAGCAAATATTGACCGCCAGTTCGGATAGCACCGCCCGGCTGTGGGATCTGCAGGGGCGCGAGCTGGCTGTGCTCCAGCATGAGCACAAAGTCAACTGGGCCGTCTTCAGTCCCGATGGGCAGCGCATCCTTACTGCCAGTTCGGATAGCACCGCCCGGCTGTGGGATCTGCAGGGGCGCGAGCTGGCCGTACTCCAGCATGAGGACATCGTCTACTCGGCAGTCTTCAGCCCTGATGGGCAGAGCATCTTGACTGCCAGCAAGGATAGCACAGCCCGGTTATGGGATCTGGAGGGGCGTGAGCTGGCTGTTCTCCAGCATGAAAACACTGTCAATTGGGCTGTCTTCAGCCCTGCCGGTGGTTCCATTTTGACCATCAGTGGGGACACCACCATCTGGAGATGGCAAATGCCTCCGCCTCTGGATGAAATGATTGCCGATGGATACCAGCGGACGGGGCGAACATTGACCAACGCCGAGTGCCGAAAATACCTGCACAGCAGCCCCTGTCCTGATTGGGTCTTGCCCCCATAGATCAACTGCTGGAAAACTGGATCGCCGATGCCTGCCGCATCGCCAACCGCGAGCTGACCGAAGAAGAATGGCGCACCTACGTCGGCGCCGAAATTCCCTACCAGCCGGTGTGCGGCTTCGAACCTGAGCGCTGAACTGCCCCAAATTTGTGACATAAATCACATACTTCAACCATCTCCTGTGCAATAATCAGAAACAACGTCCTTTGGGTGGGTCTGTTTCAACTTGCATACAAGGAGAATGCCATGTTCACGCTCGACAACTTGTTCCTTCTGCTCACCGGCCTGGCAGCCGCCTACCTGTGCTGGTACTTCTGGCAGCGCTACCAGCTCCACAAAGCCCTGCACAACCTGTACTACCTGATGGGCTTTGCGGTGCTGCTGGTTTCGGGGCTGCTGCTCATCTTTCTGGGGCTGGATATCCTGGCCTCGCCCTACGTGCTGACCGTCGCCAGCCTGATCCCGCTCGGCATCTCGATCGGCATCGTCGAGGAGTACTACCCCACCTGGAAGAAGTACTTCAAGTGGTTTGCCACCATCGGTTTCCTTGCCATTGCCGTAACCAGCATCGGCGGCATGGACACCCTGAAGAAGATCGCCGTACCGCTCTTCCACGGCGTGGCGGGGCTGGTCATCTTCGTAGGCCCGTTCGTCGCCAAAGGCGCGCCCAAAGGCTTCTGGTGGGTGGGCATCGGCGGCTTGCTGATCGGCCTGGGCGGCATCGCTCTGGCGTTCATTTCGCTCGGATCGCAGCTTTTATTCTTCAGCCCGCAGTTTGTGATGCTCATCCTGACCCCGCTGCTCTTGCTCATGACCGGCGCTTTCGCCATCGGCTTTGCCAGGAGAGGCTGATCTTAGATTAACGAAAGAGCCGGGCTGTGAATGCCTCCCGGCTCTTTTCTTCAAGCGAGAGCCTGATTCAGAACGGCTGTGGCACAGCCGTTCTGAACTCGTTTCATCCTGCGCACGGATGAGACGATTTTCGATCTCTGAATTCGACCAAAAATGTCAATATTAGTGTACAATTAATTAATGTCGGTGCTGGCGGAATACAGCATCTCAATGGAAAGGCTGGCTCAAGGGGGACGCTCAAAAAACAGCCGGGTTAGCATCAAATTGGATTGACAAATGCCAAGGGACTGGCAATATTGAAAAAAGCTGCTCGCACGATGTGGGCCACGCACAAGGATCTAGATCCTTCACTTCGTTCAGGATGACAGATCAAATAAGGAGCGATTTCAATGCGTAAGAAATTTCTTCTCAACTCCCTGGGTTCGATCATCGGGCTGATTGCACTCTTCGCTGGCTTGATCGGCGGACTTGCGCCGGCAGCCACAGGGCTGGCGAGCGATACGCCTAACCCGGCAAGTGTGACCATCGCCGGTAGTCTGGATACCGAGCTGGGCTGCGGCGGCGATTGGGATCCGGCCTGCGCGGCGGCCCACCTGACCTATGACTCCGGCGATGATGTCTGGCAGGGGAGTTGGAACATCCCTGCTGGCAGCTACGAATACAAAGCAGCTTTGAACGATGACTGGGCGGAGAACTACGGCCTTAACGCCGTTGCGAATGGAGCCAATATCCCCCTGAGCCTGCCGGCAGACGCCGCGGTCAAGTTCTACTACGACCACAAATCTCATTGGATCACAGATAATCAGGGCTCGGTCATCGCAGTGGCGCCGGGCAGTTTCCAATCCGAATTGGGCTGCGCTGGAGACTGGCAGGCAGACTGCCTGCGCTCGTGGCTGCAGGACCCTGATGGAGACGGCACCTTTTCTTTTTCGACCACCGCGCTGCCTCCCGGAAGCTATGAGGGCAAGGTAGCTCTCAACGAGAGCTGGGATGTGAACTATGGTCAGGGTGGCGTACAAAATGGCGCCAATATCGCCTTCAATGTCCCCTCTGCCAACTCGCTGGTTACCTTCCTTTATGATGCGGTTTCTCACGTGCTGGACATTCAGGTCGTGCCCGGAACTACGGTCACGCTGGTGGGCAGCCTGCAGTCTGAATTGGGCTGCAGCGCAGATTGGGACCCGGCTTGCGCAGCGACCTACCTCAACTTTGATGCCGAGGATGATGTCTGGCAGCGCACCTTCAACCTTCCTGCCGGCGGCTATGAATACAAAGCTGCCATCGACAACAGTTGGGCTGAAAATTACGGCAGATATGCCCAACGGGACGGCGACAATATCCCCCTTGCCGCAGATGGCAGCCCGGTCAAGTTCTACTACGACCACAAGAGCCATTGGATCACAGACAACAAGAGCTCGGTTATCGTCGTTGCGCCGGGCAGCTTCCAATCCGAGCTGGGCTGTGCTGGAGATTGGGATCCGGCATGCCTGCGCTCATGGCTGCAAGACCCTGACGCCGACGGCATCTACACCTTCGAGACGACTGCTCTGCTTGCCGGAAATTATGAAGGCAAGGCAGCGCTCAACGAAAGCTGGGACGTCAATTACGGGCAGGGAGGCGTTCAGAACGGCGCAAACATTTCTTTCTTTGTGCCTTTCGATCACGCCAGCGTCTTCTTCAAGTACAACGCCGCCACGCATGTGCTGACCATCTTCTCAGGGTTCATGCCGGACAACGACATCGCCTGGGATGGGCTGCGGCACGACTCACGCGAGCTGCTTTACCGCACACCCGGCGGAGCAGTCCCGGCCGGAACGGAGGTTCTGATCCGATTCAGAACTTTCCACAACGATGTGACCGGGGTATCGCTGCGGGTGTATGACCTCAACGCCAACGCTCAGCGCATCATCAACATGACCCCCGCCGCCGCAGATGTTTCTTGCTACCAGCCGGGGCTCGAGCAGTTTTCCTGCGATTTCTGGCAGGCTGCCCTGCAAGAGGTGCTGCCGAACAACCTGTGGTATCGCTTCATCGTCACCGACGGCAGCGACACCAACTACTATGCCGATAACACCAGCGCCCTGGATGGCGGGTTGGGCAGTACCACCGATACGGTGGTAGATAACAGCTTTGCCCTCATGTTTTTCGATCCTGCCTTCACCGCGCCCTCCTGGGCTAAGAGCGCAAGCATTTACCAGATATTCCCGGATCGCTTTCGCAATGGTCGTTCCAATAATGATGCGAAGACCGGCGACATTCGCTACGATGATCCTGTACTGAGCCTTTCATGGGGAACCTTGCCCGAAGGCTTTTGCCGCAACTACACCGATAGCGACACAAACTGCCCCTGGAGGTTTGACGCCACGCCTCCTGACTGGAGCCCTTCCGTAGAGGGCCCGCGCGGCCGCGATTACTTCGGGGGTGATTTGAAAGGCGTCGATCAATACCTGGTATATCTGCAATCTCTAGGTGTGAACACGCTGTACTTCAATCCGATCTTTGATGCCGGTTCCAACCACTCCTACGATACCCAGGATTACTACAAGGTCGATCCTTACTTCGGCACGCAGAAAGATTGGGAGAACCTGGTCAAGCACGCCAATCAGCTCGGCATGCGCATTGTTCTGGACGGTGTGTTCAACCACCTGTCTTCCGACAGCCCGATCTTTGACCGCTATCAGCACTATCCAACGCTCGGGGCGTGCGAATCGCTGCAGTCGCCGTACCGGAGCTGGTTCTACTTCCATGATGTCCCGGCGGGCACCGGCGCCTGTGTCGGCAGCTCTGGTCAGGCGAATTCAGCCAACTATGACGGATGGTTTGGCTTTGATTCGATCCCGGTCATCAACAAATCCCTGAACGAAGTTCAGCAGTACTTTCTGACCGGCTCAAACAGCGTCTCAAAGTACTGGCTGAACCAGGGTGCGGGCGGCTGGCGCATGGATGTGATGGGAGATTCATCCTTCCCGCCTGGCTACTGGGAAATCTTCCGGGAGGTCGTGAAAGGTACGAAACCCGACGCGCTGATCATCAGTGAAACCTGGCAAAAGGACAGCACGCTGCTGCGCATGATACGCGGCGATCGCGCCGACACTACCATGAACTACCGGCTGCGCGATGCAGTGGTGGGTCTGCTTGCGCCGCAGGGTTTCGACTCGAAAGGTTTTGGCGACAGCGGGCGCATTATCCTGCCATCTGAGTTTGCGGCGCGCCTCGAATCAATACGTGAAGACTATCCAGATGCCGCATACTACTCCTTGATGAACTTGCTGGACAGCCACGATACCGAGCGTCTTCGCTGGACACTGACTCCAGGTGAGGAGACGACAGCCAACAAGGAGCTTAATGAAGCCAATGTCGCTGAAGGAAAGCAGCGCCAGAAAATCGCCTCGCTGATCCAGTTCACCGTGCCAGGTGCGCCTACCGTCTTTTACGGTGATGAAGTCGGCATGACCGGAGACGATGATCCGGACGATCGCCGCACCTATCCATGGGCAGATAAGGGTGGAACGCCGGATCAGGGCATGTTCGCGCACTATCAGGCGCTGAATATGCTCAGGAGCTCGAATACTGTTCTGGTCGACGGCGACTTCAAGATTCTGCTCGCAGACGACGCCTCACAGGTGATTGCCTATGGGCGCAAGGCGGGCAGCTATGCCGCAGTCGTGATGATCAATCGGAGCACTCAGGCTCAAACCGGCGCAATCCCGGTTGCGGGCTACCTGCCGGATGGCACTACGCTGAACAAGGCCTATGCGGTTGGTTCCGGCGGCGCAGATTCCGTGACAGTTGAGAACGGAGCGATCAACGGCTCGCTTGGAGCGTTGAGCGCGGTGCTGTTCATCAGTGGAGAAACCGATCTGCTGCCAGAGGCTGCGCCTGCGAACCTGTACGTCACAGGTGAAGGGGACGGATCTGCCAGCCTGGCATGGGACGGCGTCAGCAGCGCGGCGGGATACAATTTATACCGCAGCCAGTTGAGCGGCGGCGGCTGGGTAAAAGTAAACAGCAGCCCACTGGCAGGAACCAGCTACATTGACAGCGGCCTGCGAAATGCCATTACCTATTACTATGTGGTCACATCCCTGGATGGCGCCGGCAACGAGAGCGGATTTTCGAACCAGGTCAGCGCCCTGCCGCATTACACGATCGGTTGGGCAAACCTGCAGTGGCCGCCATCGATGGACCACACGATCAGCGCCGTCAACCGCACACCCAATGTCTATGGACAGGTGTGGATCGACGGCGTTACGAACCAACCGGGAGCGACCGAGAGTTTGCGCGCCCAATTAGGTTTTGGACCTTCAGGCAGCAATCCGGATGGAAATTCCAATTGGTCGTGGGTTGAAGCGTCGTTCAACGTGGACGCTGGCAGCAACGATGAATTCGCTGCCAGCCTGCTGCCCGAAGCCACCGGCGCATACGACTATGCTTTCCGCTATACCACCACGAATGGCAGGGACTGGGTATACGCCGACCTGGATGGAACGGACAACGGCTACGACTCGGACCAGGCAGGCAAGCTGACCGTCAATCCCAGCGGCGATACGACTCCCCCTGCCGCGCCCACCGGATTGAGCGTCACCTCCGCCTCTCCGGATGGCATTGTGCTGGTGTGGGATGCTGTCGGAGGCGATCCAACCTTGTACGGTTACGATATCCTGCGCAGTGATACCGCAGGCGGACCGTATACCAGCCTCGCCACCGTCACCGCGAATACCTTCACCGACCTGGCAGTAATCGAAGGCGCCACTTATTACTATGTGGTGCGCTCAATCGACACTTCCTTCAACCGCTCAGGCATTTCGAATGAAGTTGCCGCCACGGCTGAGCTGCGTACAGTCACTCTGATTTTCAACGTGACTGTACCCGCATCGACCGACGCCACGGGTTTTTCGGTGTACATCGCCGGCATCCTCAGCCGGCTTGACCCGCCTGGCCCTGACTGGGATCCTGGCGGGGTTGTGCTGGACCGCCTGGATGCCACCCATTGGACGATCACTTTGTCCGGCAAAGAAACGACGCAGCTCGAATACAAGTATGCCCTGGGGTCGTGGGATTACGTCGAGAAGGACGGCACCTGCGGCGAGGTCTCCAACCGCCAGCTCACGCTGACCTACGGCAGCACCGGAACGATGATGGTCAACGATAGCGTGCTCAATTGGCGCAACGTTGCACCTTGCGGAGATTGATATAAGCTGATTTAAAGATCGAAAAGCCGGGACGGTGAGGCCGTCCCGGCTTTATCTTCTATGCGGAGTGTCAGGTTACGGCCTGCCGCCTCCACCGCCGCCTCCATTGCCTTTGCCATTCCCGCCGCCGCGGCTGGCTTGCCCATTGCCGCTGGTGGCGCTCACGATCGCCTGGTAATCTTCCAGGCTCAGGTACTGCGGCTGGTACACCTCGCCCGTCTGGCGCTCGTAGTTGCTCACGAAGGCCCGCAGGTGATTCTCAGAACCTGCCAGCAGGTTGTTGTAGACCTGGATGATATCGGCGTTGTCGGTTTCTGCCAGGCGCTGTCTGAGATCCAGGATATCGATCTCTTCGATTGCCCCGCCCGCCTTGAGCGCCTCAGCCACGGATACGCTGCCCTGGGCGACCAGCTGGTCGTACAGCGCCTGCAGGTCCGGGTTGGTGAACACGCCTGCCTGCGCTGAGGCCGGATCGGCTAACCCGTACACATCCAGCAGAGACTTGAGCGAGTCCATGTGCGCCTGTTCGGATGCACGGATGTTGTCGAACACCGGCAGGCTCCAGGTCTGATAGAGCACGGCGTATACATCGCGCGCCAGCTTTTCTTCTTCACGCATGAACAGCAGTGCATCGGCTTCCGCCTGGCTCAGGTCGGAGGGCGCCGGGAGGGAAAGTCCAGACTGCGGCACTGCCACCGCCGCACTGGCATCCAAACCGGTGGCTGCCTGCGGCTCGACAACGGTCGCGCTGCTATCTACCTGCGTATCAGCGGCAGCCGCTTGCCCTACGGCAGGCTGACCGGCTGCGCCTTGCCCGCCATTGGTCCCGCGGCTGTTGGCTTGACCCCAGGCAGAGCCTGCCTGCGCGCCGGCTGTGGCGGCGGCGGCTTCTATCCCGGAGGTTGTCTGCGGCTGCTGCGCACAGCTCACCGCGCCAAACACTATCGCTGCTGCCAGCAGCCCGAGGGCTGCGATCACAATCACTCTGCGTAACATTTGATTCTTCCTTTCGTCCGGATTTCGATCCGGTGCTTGTTGGTATGGTTGGGAAGCACACTTGCTGTGCTTCACTTGTAGTGATGATAGCGCATGGGTGTGAAGTATTTGTGAAGGCGAAATGCAGATCTTATGAAAGGCCCGGCTGATCGCTATTGGTGCAACCAGGCAGAGCTTTGTAGCGTAGAATAAACCAAGATTCAAGGAAGCAGGCAGGAGGTGGACTTTGCAGCTCGTCATGACCCGGCTCGGCAAACAGTACCGGCGCGACTTCTGGGGGCTGAAGGATTTCAGTCTCGAAATCGGACCCGGCATCCTGGGCTTGCTCGGCCCGAATGGAGCGGGAAAATCCACCCTGATGCGCATGCTGGCGACCATCACCAGACCCACCCAGGGTACGATCACCTGGGAGGGTGTGGATACGGTCAAATCGCCCGATCCGCTGCGCGCCGTGTTGGGCTACCTGCCGCAGGATTTCGGCATCTATCCCAACCTGACCGCGATCGAATTCCTGGAGTACATGGCTGCCATCAAAGGTCTGGAGACGCACGCTGCCCGCCGCCGCATCGACGAGCTGCTGCTTGTGACCAACCTGGTGGAGGCTGCCAGGCGACCGCTGGGGGGTTATTCCGGCGGGATGAAGCAGCGCGTGGGCATCGCCCAGGCCCTGCTCAACGATCCGCAGCTCTTGATCGTGGATGAGCCCACCGTCGGTCTCGACCCGGAGGAGCGCGTGCGCTTCCGCCACCTGCTGTCAGATCTTTCGGGCGAGCGCGTCGTCATCCTCTCCA
This sequence comes from Anaerolineales bacterium, assembly GCA_041736465.1. Taxonomy (GTDB): domain Bacteria; phylum Chloroflexota; class Anaerolineae; order Anaerolineales; family UBA4823; genus JAJUJL01. Next base: position 10,277 of record JBGSTO010000436.1, read on the forward strand.
CACACATCGTCTCGGATGTGGAAGCGACCGCCACGCGCATCGTGCTGGTGAATAAGGGCCGGCTGCTGCTGGCTGCCTCCCCGGAAGACCTGCTCAAAGAGCTTGACGGCAAGGTGTGGGAATGGACGGTGGGCAGCGATCAGCTGCCTGTGGTGAAAAGCAAGTACATCGTCAGCGGCACGATCCGGCGCAGCGACGGCGTGCAGGTGCGCGTCATCAGTGCAGCACAACCCGAGCCCAGCGCGCACAGCATCGCCCCGAACCTCGAAGATGCTTACCTGCACTTCATCGGTCAGGAGAAGCTGCAGTGAATGTGGCAAGAGTGATCTACCACCTGGCGCGCGCCGATTTCCTGGAGCGCGTGCGCCGCTACAGCTTCCTGATCATGCTCGGACTGGCGGCTTTTCTCGGCTACCAGGTGGCGGCAGGCAACATGACCGTGCGCCTGGACGAGTACCGCGGCGAATTCAACTCGGCCTGGGTGGGCAGTATCATGTCATTGATCGCCACGTTCTTCTTCGGCTGGTTCGGTTTTTACCTGGTCAAAGGATCCATCGGGCGCGATCGTGAGACGGGCGTTGGGCAGATCATGGCAGCCACACCGCTTTCGCGCCCGGTGTACACCTTCGGCAAGTGGGCCAGCAACTTTGCCGTGCTGATGGCGATGACGCTGGTGCTGGCCATCGCCGCCATCGGCATCCAGCTCCTGGCGGGGGAGAACCTGCAGCTAGACCTGCCGGCTATGTTCGCTCCGTTTCTTTTTATTGCCATGCCAATGATGGCGCTGGTTGCGGCGCTGGCGGTGCTGTTCGAATCGCTGGGGTTTCTGCGCGGCGGGCTGGGCAACGTCGTGTATTTTTTTCTGTTTGTGTTTACCATTCCCTTGACCGATGGGATCAGCAAAATCAACCCGGCCCTCGAACCGCTGGGACTGGGGCTTTTCAGGCAGAGCATGGGCGCTGCGGCAGTAGCCGCTTTCCCGGAGTACGGCGGCGGTTTCGTCCTCGGCGATCCAGACCCGGCGGCACTGGGCATCGACCGCGATCCGGCAGCCTACATCTTCCACTGGTCGGGGGTTGAGTGGAGCGCCGGCATCCTGCTGAGCCGCTTCGCCATCTTCGGCCTCGCCGCCGGTATCGCTCTGCTGGCATCGATCTTCTTCGATCGCTTCGACCCGTCGCAGCAGCGACCGGGCAAGCAGCGCCCCAGGAAAAGCCCGGCGCCGCAAGACGCTCCCGATATGTCTGTGCATGCAGCCGCAGCCTTGCCCGCCCGCCTGACCACACTCGACGCCTCCGCAAGCAAATTTGCCTTTTCGTCCCTGCTGATCTCCGAGCTGAAGCTGCTGCTTAAGGGGCAGCGCTGGTGGTGGTACACGGTCGCCGGTGGATTGATCCTGGCAGGCGCTTTCAACACCCCTGCAGCTTCCCGTGCTTTTATCCTGCCGTTTGCCTGGCTGTGGCCCGTGTTGATCTGGTCGGGGATGGGCAGCCGCGAGCTGCGCCATCACGTCGAACAGATCGTGTTCTCATCCGCCGCGCCGCTGCGGCGGCAGCTTCCGGCAAGCTGGCTGGCAGGCTTCATCGTCGCCGCCCTCACCGGGAGCGGCGTCTTACTAAGACTGGCGATCTCCGGCGACAGCGCTGGTATGCTCGCCTGGATGGCTGGGGCTGTATTCATCCCGTCTTTTGCCCTGGCGCTGGGCGTGTGGAGCGACAGCAGCAAATTGTTCGAAGTGCTGTACGTGACGATGTGGTACTTCGGGCCGCTGAACAAGATCGCCGCGCTGGATTTCACCGGCGCCAGCACAGACACTTCCTGGAGGCTGTACCTGGCTCTCGCCCTGGTTTTGGCTGTCTTTGCCTTCGCCGGGCGCCTCCGGCAGCTCCGCCGGTGAGCTGAATACACCCATAGCTCTGCAGACAGTATAACGGTCAATACATTGCAATTAAGCTTACAATTCTATAATGCTATTGCATTTAACCCAAAACCTTGCTATAGTATTACAGTATCAAAACAATTGTTGGGGGCGCCGGGGGGCGCTTTCTCTTTTAGTGGTACCTATCTCATTTTTGTCTCTTAACCGTTTCATCACAACCGAATAGCTGCGCCGGTATCTTATTGTAGAACAGGATGCCTCGACCGGAACTCCGGGCAATAAGCCTCTGAGAGGCTTGTTTGTGTGTGTATTGGTCGGGATATTTTGAGAATGTTTCACAGCGTTTCCGCAAGATGGGTTCCTGCCAACCAGATCCGCACGATCGAGTGGAGAGTGATTGAATGAATGCCAGGCGTTTGTTCTTCATCTTGGGTACCGTATTCACGGCCTTGTTTTTGATCGTTTCCTTATCAGCCACCATCCAGGCTTACCGGCCCGCCGCGCCTGCCTCCCAGGCGCCTGCCGGCAGCCTGCTGCCACCTGAGACCGCCGCACTGGCGCTTGTGCCTGCGGATCCCGCGCTGG
>JBGSTO010000598.1:0-6851 GCA_041736465.1 Anaerolineales bacterium
GTCGTGCATGCCGCCTCGCTGGTAAGCGCCAGCCTGGATGGCGAAAGCCTGCCCGTGCAGGATGCAGCCACTGTCCTGCCGGTGCATTCCAACGGTGAAAAGACCTTGAGCCTGATGCTCTCCACGCAATAAGCCCGTCAACTGTGCCCATTCGCAGAGCGGTTATCCCAAACGTCGCCTGCGTCCACCCTATGGTATGATTCAATCTCAGGAGGAGCGTATGGACTTGAACCGATATTTCAACAACCAGGAACTAGAATCCACCCTCAAGGAATTCACTGCGCAGTACCCCCGCCTGGCGCAGCTTTCCGAGCTGGGCAAGAGCCATGAGGGCCAGCCCATCTGGCTGCTCACCCTCACCAACCAGGATACCGGCCCGGATACCGGCAAACCCGCCCTGTGGATCGATGCCAATATCCACGCCACTGAGATCACCGGCACCACCACCTCGCTGCGCATTGCCCAGGCCCTGCTCAGCGGGCATGGCTCGGACGAGCGTGCCACCCGCCTGCTGGACAATGCCGTTTATTACATCGTGCCCCGCCTCAACCCCGATGGCGCCAGGCTTGCCATGTCGGATAATCCCCGCTTCATTCGCTCTGGTGTGCGCCCCTATCCCTTCGACGAGAAACAGGAAGGTCTGCACAGCCAGGATATCGATGGCGATGGGCGCATCCTGCAGATGCGCGTCCCCGATGCCAACGGCGAGTGGAAGGTCAGCTCTCTGGATGCTCGCCTCCTGGAGAAACGCTCCCCCGACGAGCATGGCGGGCAGTATTACCGCCTTTTCAACGAAGGTCTTCTGGAAGACTTCGACGGCTACCTGATCAAGGTCCCCCGCCCGCACCAGGGGCTGGACTTCAATCGCAACTTCCCCGCCCAGTGGCGCACTGAGAGCGAGCAGGCTGGGGCAGGGCCTTTCCCCGCCTCCGAGCCGGAAATTCGCGCCGCCATCGCCTTCATCACTTCGCATCCCAATATCAACGTCGCCCTTACTTATCACACCTTCAGCCGCGTCATCCTGCGCCCCTTCGGCACCAAACCGGATGAGGATATGGATACCAGCGACCTGTGGGTGTATAAAAAACTGGGAGAGATTGGCACTGCGCTGACCGGATATCGCAGCGTCTCCACCTATCACGATTTCAAGTATCACCCCAAGGAAGTCATCACCGGTGTATTCGACGACTGGATGTTTGAGTCCCTCGGCATTTTCGCATTCACCGTCGAGCAGTGGGATCTACCCACCGAGGCTGGCATCGCCGATCGCAAGTTCATGGAATGGTTCCGCCAGCACCCGCACGAAGAAGACCTGCAGATTCTCAAGTGGGCCGATGAGCACGCCGCCAAAGACGCCTACGTGGACTGGTATGAATTTGACCACCCCCAGTTGGGCAAAGTCGAGCTGGGTGGGTGGAACTTTATGTATTCCTGGAGAAATCCCCCGCATACCCTGATCGGAGCCGAAGCAGAGCGCAACATGCCCTTTGCCCTGGCCCTGGGAGACATGCTCCCTCGGCTGTCGGTGCACACTTTAGAGACCAAATCACTTGGCAGCGGAGAAACCTACCTCAACCTGGTGGTTGAAAACACCGGCTTCTTTTCCACCTGCACCAGCGAACAGGGGCGTAGCCGCAAAGCTGGACGCACCGTACGCATCGAGCTGGACCTTCCCGATGGCGTTGTGCTGCGCAGCGGCAGGCGCAAGGTGGATGTGGGTCATCTCGCCGGTCGCTCTGGTCGCCTGGAAAGCAGCATGATCTGGACCAACAGCCCCACCGATAACCGGGCGCGCTGCGAATGGGTGCTCTCCGGCCCAACCGGCGCCCGCATCGATATCCATATCCTCAACGACCGTGCCGGCTCACTGCACACCTCAGTGACGCTGCCCTAAGGAGAAACCTATGCCATCCATCGTCCAAGAAAAAACCACTCAGGCAGTCGAAATCCTCAAAGAAAAAGGCGTCGACCTGTGGCTCACCTTCGTGCGTGAGACCATGGCAGGCGGCGACCCGGTGCTGCCGCTCATCTACGGTCACGACCTCACCTGGCAGTCAGCCCTGATCATCACCCGCACCGGCAAGCGCATCGCCATCGTCGGCGCCTTCGAGGCCGAAACTGTGCGCCGCCTGGAAGCCTACGATGAAATCATCCCTTACCACACCGGCATCCGCCAGCCCCTGGTGGAAACGCTCGACCGCCTGGCGCCGCAGCACATCGCCATCAACTTCTCCAAAAACGACACCCTGGCCGACGGCCTGCCCTACGGGCTGTACCAGGTGCTGCTCGGCTACCTGCAGGACACACCGCACGCCAGCCGCCTGGTGTCTGCCGAAGGCATCATCGCTGCACTGCGCGGTCGCAAAACTCCCAGCGAGGTAGCCCGCATTAAAGCCGCCATCCGCACCACCGAAGACATTTACGCCCAGGTGTTTGCCTATGCGAAATCCGGCCTGAGCGAGCGCCAGATCGGCCGGTTCATGCACGACCAGCTCGATCAGCGCCGCCTGCTGCCTGCCTGGGATCGCTCGCACTGCCCCATCGTCAACGCCGGCTCCGATTCGCCCGTCGGTCATGTCGGTCCTTCCGATATCGTGCTCCAGCCCGGACACATCTTGCACCTGGATTTCGGCGTCACCCAGGACGGCTACGCCTCAGATATCCAGCGCCTGGCGTACGTCTTGCGCCCCGGTGAGAGCGCACCCCCGGAAGCCGTGCAGCACGGTTTCGACACTGTCGTCAAAGCCATCCAGGCTGCCGTGTCTGCTATACGCCCCGGGCTCCCGGGTAAAGACATCGACTCCCTTGCCCGAAACATCGTCACCGGCGCCGGCTATCCGCAGTTCATGCACGCCCTCGGGCACCAGTTGGGCCGCCTGGCGCACGACGGCGCCGGTTTGCTTGGCCCGCTGTGGGAGAAATACGGCGAGACCCCCAACTACCTGGTCGAACCCGGTCAGGTTTACACCGTCGAGCCCAGCCTGGAAGTGCCTGGCTTTGGCGTCGTCGGTATCGAAGAAGACATTCTGGTCACCGCGGATGGCGCTGAATTCCTCAGCACACCCCAGACAGAGCTGGTCTTGATCCACTAGGAGTGCGCGATGACCAACCAGGTGCCGATGCCGCCGCAAAAACGGATTGCACTGGTGGCGCATGATGCCCGCAAGCCGGATTTATTGGATTGGGTGCGCTTCAATCACGACACCCTCAGCCACCACTTCCTTTTCGGCACCGGCACCACCGGTTCATTGATTGCCAGGGAAACCGGCCTGTCCGTCAAAATCTTCAAAAGCGGCCCGTTGGGCGGCGACCAGCAGATCGGCGCACGCATCGCCGAAGGCGAGATCGACTTCTTGATCTTCTTCTGGGATCCGCTGGAGCAGCAGCCGCACGATCCGGATATCAAAGCCCTACTGCGCCTGGCGGTGCTCTACAACATCCCAACCGCCTCCAACCGCGCCACCGCAGATTTCCTCATCGCCTCACCCTTTATGGAGATGACCTACCAGCGCGCAGTCCCCGACTACCTCTCAATCCTGCGCCGCATCGCCGAGGAGGACGATTGACGCAGGGCAAGCCTTTCGCTTGCCCCTCCGCCCCTGGATAGGCTGCCAGCCTGCCCAACACATCAAGGAGCTTTACCATGCCCGCATTAATGCGCTGCCTGTACTGCGGCGTTCTCCAAGACGAACCCGCCGGCCCTAAAACTTGCACCCTGTGCGGCGGTGAGCTGGTTTTCCAGCAGCCACCACCCCCAGAAGCGCAAGGCAGCTACATCCACGCTCACCTTGAGCTGGACCAGGTCGCTGCCCCGGCAGGAAAAAACGTCGAACGCCATCTGCTGGTCACCCTGCGCTCACCCGCCCAGGTGCCTGAGCAGTACGCCCCTGCTACCGATTCCGGTCGTGAGCCGATTGCCTTCACCGCTGTGCTGGATGTCTCCGGTTCGATGACCGGTGAGAAAATCGCCAACGCCAAAGAAGCCGTCCGCCAGGCAGTGCGCAGCCTGCGCCAGGGGGATACCTTCTCTCTGGTCACCTTCAGCTCCGACGTGCACACCGTCTTTGGACCTGCCCCGGTCGACTCCACCCAGCGCAAACAGGTCGAGTCCGTGCTGGCTGAGATCAACGCCACCGGCATGACCGCTTTAGACGGCGGCTTGCAGATGGGTATCGAGAAGGCGCGCCGCGCCGCTCAATCCAGCAACCTGGTGCTGCTGCTCTCCGATGGTCAGGCTAACATCGGCGAAACCGACCTGGAAAAGATCGGCGCGCTGGCGGCGCAGGGCCGCTCCCAGGGGCTTACCGTCTCGTCACTGGGCGTTGGCAGCGACTACAACGAAGCCCTGCTTTCTGAAATCGCCTCGCAAGGTGGAGGCCGCTTCTACCACGTACAGCAGCCCGCTCACATCGTCACTTTCCTGACCGGAGAGCTGGGCGAAATGTCCGGGCTCGCAGCACGCGACCTGCACATTCACCTGGAGCTGCCCGCCGGAGCGGTGGTGCAAACGCTCTCTGCTGCCTATCCGGTTTCCCAGGATGGCTCACACGCCGGCATCCTTGTCGGCGACCTTCCCGCCGACCTTGAAATGGAAATTCCCATCCGCCTGCTGCTCACCTCGCAGAAAGCCGGCGCGCGCCTGGGAGTGCAGGGTTTCGTCAGCTACCACGCCCCGGGCGGCAGTCATCTGAAGTCAATCCTCAATCCGGTCACGCTGCGCGTGGTCGAAGGCGGGCAGTTCCAACTGAGAGATGGCATCGCCGCACCGGTTGTCGAACGTGTCCTGGCGCAGTTGAAAGCCGCCGCCGTGCTCACTACTTCCCGGGCGATGGCTCAGGCGCCGGGCGCCGGCGTGCAGGCCCACCAGGTGCAGCGCGACCATCTGCACGCCTACGCCCAGTTGTTGGGTGACGAGCGCGCCCACAAAGAAGCCGCCGAATTGGACAGCGTCTACCAGGTCATGGCCTCGCCGTCCGCTCCGGCAGCCAAGCAGTCGGTTGCCTCGGCTCACGCCTTCATGCGCAGCGCCCGCCCAAAGGAACCGAAACCATAAAACCGAGCCGCTCTTTATCCATAGAGCGGCAGCCAAGCCCGCTCGAATAGCAACCATATTCAGGAGGACAATCATGCAGTATACCAATCTGGGCCGTACCGGTCTGAAAGTCAGCCGCCTGTGCCTGGGAACGATGAACTTCGGTCCCTTCACCAGCGAGCCAGACAGCTACGCCATCATGGACCATGCCCTGGACCTGGGGATCAATTTCTTCGATACCGCCAACGTCTACGGTTGGAAGCTGGGCGAAGGCGTCACTGAGAACATCATCGGGCGTTGGTGGGCGCAGAGCAGCAGCCGCCGCGAAAAAGTGGTTATCGCCACTAAAGTCTTCGGACGAATGGGCGAAGGCCCCAACGAGCGCCGCCTGTCTGCGCTGCACATCCGCCGCGCCTGCGAAGACAGCCTGCGCCGCCTGCAAACCGATTACATCGACCTCTACCAGATGCACCATGTCGATCGCGAAACCCCCTGGGAAGAGATCTGGCAGGCGATGGAGATTCTCGTCCAGCAGGGCAAGGTACTGTATGTCGGCAGCAGCAACTTCGCCGGGCTGCACATCGCCCAGGCGCAGCACGCCGCCGAAAAACGCAATTTCATGGGGCTGGTTTCCGAACAGTCACTCTACAACCTCAACGCCCGCATGATCGAGCTGGAGCTCGTTCCTGCCTGCCAGGCTTACGGTCTGGGCATTATCCCCTGGAGCCCCCTGGCGGGAGGCTTGCTGGGCGGCGGGCTGCAAAAGCAGGCCGAAGGGCGCCGCTCTTCGGATCGCAGCCTGGAAGCCATCGAGAAGAACCGCCCCAAGCTGGAGGCGTACGAAAATTTCTGCACCGAACTCGGCGAGCATCCCGCAGATGTTGCCCTCGCCTGGCTGCTGCACAATCCGGCTGTCACTGCCCCCATCATCGGGCCGCGCACGATGGACCAGCTCACCGGCAGCCTGCGCGCCCTCGAAATCCAGCTCGATGAGACTGCGCTGAAGATGCTGGACGAGATCTGGCCCGGTCCGGGCGGCGCCGCCCCCGAAGCCTACGCCTGGTAACATCATCGGTCACAGGAGGCTCTCATGAACTACCGCAATCTCGGCCGCACCGGCGTGCGCGTTTCCCCGCTGTGCCTGGGGACGATGAACTTCGGCGGCCCCACCCCTGAAGACGAATCCATCCGCATGATGCACGCTGCCCTGGATGCCGGCATCAACTTTTTTGATACCGCCAATGTGTACAATGCCGGCGAATCGGAGCGCGTGGTCGGCAAAGCCCTGAGCGGGCGCCGCGAGCGCGTTGTCCTGGCGACCAAAGTGTATTTCCCGCAATCCGACGACATCAACGACCGCGGCAGCTCCCGCCGCCACATTCTCAAAGCGGTCGAGGACTCCCTGCGCCGCTTGAACACCGAATGGATTGACCTGTACCAGATCCACCGCCCCACGCTGGATCTCCCTCAGGACGAGACCCTGCGCGCCCTGGACCACCTGGTGCGGCAGGGCAAAGTGCGCTACATCGGCAGCTCGACATTTCCAGCCTGGATGGTCATGGAGGCATTGGCGCTCAGCGAGCGCTACAACCTGGCGCGCTTCGTCACCGAACAGCCGCCCTACAACCTGCTCGACCGGCGCATCGAGAATGAGCTGGTGCCCCTGGCGCTGCGCTACGACATCGGCTTGCTGCCCTGGTCGCCGCTGGGTATGGGCATGCTGGCAGGGCGCTACAAGCAGCCCGCCCAGGCGCCAGAAGGCTCGCGCGTCGCCCGCATCGGCACCTGGGCTGCCGAGCGCGTCAACCAGCCCGGCATC
>JBGSTO010000488.1:0-2560 GCA_041736465.1 Anaerolineales bacterium
CCCGGCTGCGCTTCGCCTTCTCCGCTCCGGCGGTGCGGCCCTTCTCCGGGCGCGGCGGCTCCCAGGGGATGGTTAGGCTCAGCACCCGGTCACCCGGTTTCAGCTCGACCACGGATTTGCCCCGCGCCGTGCGCGACTGAAGCGGGGCGGCGTCCAGGCGGGTCATCTTGGGCGCCAGCTTGTCAAGGTGCAGAGTCACGCGCTCTGTCCCCTTCCCCGCCATCATGCCCACCACGCTCAGCTTTGCAGGCAGCTTCCAGGCGACCACCCCCTGCCCGTAGCGCCCCTGCACAGGGAACTGGCTTTCATGTACCCGCTTGGCGGTGCCATCGGAGGCCGCCATGAAGATATCGCCCAGGTGAGGCAGCGTCTCGACGCCTACAATCTCATCGCCTTTCTGCAGCTTGATGCCCATCACGCCGGCGGCTACCAGCCCCATCGGGCGCACTTCATCTTCCGAGAAGCGGATTGCCATACCCTGCGCGGTCAGCATCAGCACCTGCGACTTTCCATTCGTCAGCCGCAGCCAGCCCAGGCGGTCGCCTTCGTTGACGCGCACCAGTGTGAACGTGCCGGCGGAAGGCCCCGGCAGCTCGCCAACGGCGGATTTCTTGACCATCCCCTGGCGCGTGGCAGACAGCACGAACCAGTCTTCCACCCGCTCGCTGCGCCCTGGCAGGGAGAGCAGGCATGCCAGGCGATCGTTTGCCGATAGGGCCGATAATTTATTGAAAGGAATTCCATCGCCGGGCTTTTCGGTTTCTGGGAGTGCATGTACCGCCAGGGCCGCCGCATCGCCGTTTTCCGCCACCACGTAGAGCGTATCCACGGTGTTGGAGCTCACCATCAGCACAGGCGCATCGCTGCCGCTCTGGCGAGGCAGCTTATCATCACTGGTGCGCGAGAGCAGCCCGTCGGCGGTTGCACACACCCACACGGTTTGTTCGGCCGTCAGGTCTAGCGCGGTCAAAAGCGCCTGGCGGGATTGGCCCTCCTTCAACTGGGCAATCTGAGTGCGGCGGCGGTCGCCGTAGGCTTCTTTTACTTTCAGCAGCTCCTCAGCCGCTACCTGGCGCATCATTGCCGGCGAGCGCAGCAGCGCTTCCAACTGCTTGATCAAAGCAGTCACTTCCTTGTATTCTTCATCGATCTTTTTGCGCTCCAGGGCAGCCAGGCGGCGCAGCTGCATATCCAGGATGGCCTGGGCCTGGATTTCTGAGAGCTTGAAGCGTTTCATCAGGCGGGTGCGGGCGTTCTCGACATCCGGCGCCTGGCGGATCAGGGCGATCACCTCATCCAGGTTCTTCAAGGCCACGCGCAGCCCCTCCAGAATATGGGCGCGCTGGCGTGCTTTCTCCAGGTCGTATTCGCCGCGCCGCCGGATGATCTCCAGGCGGTGGTCCAGGTACACGCGCAAAGCCTGCTTGAGCGCCAGCATGCGCGGCTCGCCGTCCACCAGCGCCAGCATGATGATGCTGAATGTGCTCTGCATGGGGGTGTGGCGGTACAGGTCTGCCAGCACGGCCCCGGCGTCGGCCGTCTTGCTGATCTCGATGACAATGCGCATCCCCTGGCGGTCGGACTCGTCGCGCAGGTCGGAGATGCCAGACAATCTCTCATCGCGCACCAGCTCAGCGATGCGCTCGATCAGGCTGGATTTATTGGTCATGTAGGGCAGCTCGGTGACGATGATGCGGCTGCGCCCGCGTTCCATCTCTTCCAGATGGGCGCGCGCCTGCACAACCACGCGCCCGCGCCCACTGCCGTAGGCGCCGCTCAGGCTCTCCTCGCTCCCGCCCTGGATGATGATCCCGCCGGTCGGAAAGTCTGGCCCCTGGATGAAGCCCATCAGGTCTTCCATCGAGATATCATCGATGCGCTGCCAGTTCTCCAGCATAAAAACCAGGGCATCCACCACCTCACCCAGGTTGTGCGGCGGGATGCTGGTAGACATGCCCACGGCAATGCCGATGGCGCCGTTGACCAGCAGGTTGGGGATTGCCGCAGGCAGTACAGCCGGTTCGTTCAGCGAGCCGTCGAAATTGCTCTCGAAATCCACCGTATTCCTTTGGATATCCGCCAGGATGTCCATGGCAGGAGCCGACAGGCGCGCCTCGGTGTAGCGCATGGCTGCCGGTGGATCGCCATCCACGCTGCCAAAGTTGCCCTGCCCTTCCACCAGCAGGCAGCGCATGGAAAAATCCTGCGCCATACGCGCCATGGCATCGTACACCGCCATGTCGCCGTGCGGGTGATATTTACCCAATACCTCGCCGACGATGCGAGCCGACTTCTTGAAGGGGGTGTTTGGGCGCAGCCCCATATCGTACATGGCGTATAGAATGCGGCGGTGAACAGGCTTCAACCCATCGCGCGCATCCGGCAGTGCGCGCGCCACGATAATGCTCATGGCATAATCCAGGTATGCCTGCTGCATCTCTTGATCGATATCAACCTTTTGTACCAGCCCTACTTCCATGTCGCCATCTCCAGGAATCTATAGAAATTTTGTGCGAAATTATCTTATGCTAGAACCAGAGAAACGTCAAGATGATGCCAA
>JBGSTO010000502.1:0-6227 GCA_041736465.1 Anaerolineales bacterium
ACAGCGCGCATGCCTTTCGCCTGACCGGCGCAACCCGATCGGCAGTGCACCTGCAATTAATCCATCCTCAGGCGGGCATGCTATAATTTTGATGCTAAAAAGATCAACACGAAGGGCACGAAGAAAGTACTAAGGCCCCAAAGGATTATTTAAAATTCTTTGTGATCTTTGCGCACTCCTTTGTGCCCTTTGTGTTTCAGGTTTTCTTTAGCGCCTTTGCGGTTCTTATTTTTTGGTAGATCACAGGTTAATTACTGGAGGAGCACAGCGTGAAGGTAAATTTTTTTGCCACCCTGCGCCAGATTACGGGACGTAAAACGGTTGAGTTTGAGCTATCGCCGGGCAGCAGCATGCGCACGCTGCTGGGAATGATCCTGGAAAGATTTCCCCTCATGCGACCGGAATTATTAGATGAGAACGGCCATTTGTACCAGCATGTGCACATCTTCATCAACGGGCGTGACGTTCCCTACCTGGATGACCAGCTCGATACCCTCTTGCAGCCCGACGACGTGGTGAACGTCTTCCCTGCCGTGGGGGGAGGGTGAACCCGGAGCCGGTCGTCTACCGGCGCGAGATGCGCGGCATCCCGCTGTGGCTGCTGGAAGAATACCTGGTCGAGCTGGGAGCCCAGCGGGTACAACCGGGACTGGTGGCGGGACAGGGCTGGGCGGCTCTCCTGGAGCAGCTCCCTGACTTCCATCTTGGCTCATTGCGGGTAGGTCAGTTGCGGTTGGAAGTGCAGGCGACGCCAGAAGCCTGGCAGGCGCTTCAGCCAATGCTGGAGAAGAAGCTGCTGCGCGCCGGGGGGTAAATGTTTGTCGGCTCTACTTGCGACGTCATTAGTGACACTGCCTTCATCGTTTCCTCTCCGATTGATGTTCGATTTATTCAATCGTAACTTCTACTCGCTGGATGGTCGTCTCCTCTACAATAAGTTCGAAAATCTGACTACCGGCTAGCCCCGCTCTATCTAATTTGATCAATTGGTAAGGAACTGTAGGAAATTCTGCTGCCGTCATGCCCGGCTCAGGAGCGCTAAACTCTGCGTAAATGGAGATGCGCTCTCCCATTTGACTAACCGCTAAAATATCAACTCCGTATCTGTTAGTGGGCTTCCTCCCCTGGTATACCCCGATCACGATATGGCTCTGAAAGTCGATCTGCTTCAAGAGATCCAGTGCATTCCGAGAATTCTTGACATAAGTTGTCTCCAGGTCGCCAGCCTGTTGTAGGATCTCGATCCAGGGTTGCTCGCTTGCATACGCCGAATCTCCTCCCGGTCCATACTCTGATTGGTCAATTGTTTCGAAAGGCAGCGGCGTCCCTTCGATAACCGGTGTCGGTTTCTCTGGGGTTGCCTCCGGGGTTTCAGTCGGAGCGGGCAAACAGCCTGCTGCCAATGCGATCAAGAGGCAAGCCACCAATACTTTATGGAACACAACTCTACTCATAGGCTACCTCAGCTTATCGTGTTGAAATGGCGCTAAACACATTCTAATCGATCCATCGATACTCGCCTCGGGCTGAGGAAACCATCCACGAATACGGCGGCCAGTAGGCCGCGGCCCGAATACACGAAGGCTGCCGGTGAGCATGAATTTGCCTGGCTAAAAAAATCAGGGCTGTCTGGCGGTATATGCCAGACAGCCCATCTACATTTAGAGGTGTGATCGGGCTCTACAAAATGCCCAGCTCTTGCAGCTTGCTTTCCGGCACCACGCCGTTCTTCCAGCCGCGGGCGGTGTAGTACTCCTCCAGCATCAGGTCCAGCTCGCACACGTGCCCTTCCGATCCGGGCATGGTGGAGGGCTCTTTCAGGAAACGCTCCGGCAGGTAGTCGCTGCCTTCGCGGAAGCCCGCCAGGTTGTTGTAATAGCGCTCCAGGTTGTAGATGCGCTCGCCGGTCTTGAGCACGTCGTCTGAGGTGAAGGGCACGCCCACCACCGCAGAATACTGCTGGGCGTACTCGTCCGTACCCTCGGCAAACGCGCTGAATTTGCACAGATCCAGCGAGTCGGAGAAGGCGTGAATATCCTGCAGCAGCTTGGTCAGGTCGCCTTTGCCTTTCCAGGCCAGCGGGTCGGTGGGCAGCGGGATCAGAGTCAACTCGCTGGCAGGGGTATAGGCGCGCAGGTGGCAGGCGCCGCGGTTGCTGGTGGCGTAGGCGATGCCCATGCCCTTCATGCCGCGCGGGTCGTAAGCCGGGATGGCCTGCCCTTTGACCGTCATGGAGATCTCGGGGTGTCCAAAGGCCTTGGCGGCGCGCTCGGTGCCATCCGCCAGTTTGTCGCCAACCCCTTCACGGTGCGCCATCTTGGTGATGGTGGCGACCATGCTGGCTGCATCGCCCCATTTGAGGATGCCGGCGCCGTTGGTGAAGCCTCTCTCGGAAGCTTCCATGTAAACCGAGAGCACATTGCCCATCTCGATGGCGTCGAATCCGTAGTCGTTGCACTGGTCGATCATCTTGGCGACGCTGGCGATGTCGTGGTTGTCGCAGTTAGCGCCCAGCGACCAGGCGGGTTCGTATTCCACGCTTTCCATGCGCAAGCCGGCGTACGGCCCTTCGGTGATCTCGACTTCCTTCTTGCAGGCTACCGGGCAGGCGTGGCAGGTGGGATCTTCGACCAGGATGTTCTCCTTGACGTACTCGCCGGAGATCAATTCGGCCTTGTCGCCAAAGGAAGTGAGCTGGCTGTTGCGGGTCGGCAGCGCGCCCATGTTGCTGGTGATATTCATCAGCACGTTGGTGCCGTACACCGAGAGACCGCCTTTGCGCGGGCTGGTGATGTTCTTCTCGTCCATGATGGTCGCCAGGGCGCGGGCGTGAGCGGGCTTCCAGGCGTCGCGATCCGCGGCCTTGGTCATTTTCTTCTTGGCTTTGACCACGATTGCCTTGAGCTGCTTGGCGCCGCCCACACAGCCGGTGCCGCCGCGCCCGCTGGCGCGATCGTCCTCGTTCACCCAGCAGGCAAAACGGGAAAGGTTTTCGCCGGCTTGCCCGATGGCGATTACGGTCAGATCTTTCTCGCCGTATTTCGCCTTAAAGTGCTTAATGGTGTCGTGAACGCCCATCCCCCATACTTCACTGGCGTCGCGCAGCTCGAGCTTGCCATCTTCGATATAGGCATACACCGGCTTGGCGGATTTTCCTTTGAAAATCAGCGCATCGAAGCCTGCCCAGCGCAGCCGGGCGGCTGACCAGCCACCGTGGTGGCTGTCGGTGACCGTGCCGGTAAGCGGCGACTTGGTAACAATCGCCATGCGCCCGCTCATATTAGCTTCACTTCCAGTCAGCGGGCCGTTCATAAAGCACAGCAAGTTTTCCGGGGATAAGGGATCCACCTGGGGGCCGTTCTCCAGGACGTACTTTACGCCCAGACCTCGACCACCGATGTACTTAATGGCCCACTCCTCCGGAATATCTTTGTACTCGACCTTGCCGTTTGTCAGATCAACATGACCGACGTGATGTGCATATCCTCCGAGTGCCATAATTTTCTCCTGAGTTTAAGATTAGGTTGGGGGGTGAAAGGAAAGGACGCCGTTGGAATCCTTGTTTACCGAAAAAGCCCTCCTTTCCGCTGAGAAGAATACATTCGACAGGCAGGTAAATCGCCAGTAGCTCATCGAGGGATCGTCCCGGTAATAAATACTAACATTGACTGACTGCCAGGGCAATTATAAGGAAAAACTTAAAATGGCTTGTCTGGCTTTCTATCTGTATAATCACACTATGAAAGGTGCATAATGGCCCTGGATCGCTACGGACGTCGCATACACTACTTACGCATCAGCTTAACCGATCACTGCAATCTGCGCTGCATCTACTGCATGCCGGATGAAATGACCTTCCGTCCGAATGCCGAACTGATGCAGGATGAGGAAATCCTGCGCCTGGTGCGGCTGTTTACCGGGCTGGGTTTTGATAAGTTTCGCCTGACCGGCGGTGAGCCGACCGTGCGCGCCGGGATTGTCGAGCTGGTGAGGCAAATCGCGCATACTCCAGGCGTTCGATCTCTCTCGATGACCTCCAACGGGGTGTTATTTTCCCGCCTGGCGAAACCTCTGGCTGAAGCCGGTTTGAAGCGCGTGAATTTCAGCCTGGATACACTGGAAGCGGATAAATTCCGCCGCCTGACACGTCGCGGTACGCTCAAAGATGTTTGGGAAGGTATCCAGGCAGCCGAGGCCGCCGGGCTGGCGCCGGTCAAGATCAATGCGGTCGTTGTGCGCAACTACAGCGAGCAGGACGTGGTCGAGCTGGCGCGCCTCACCCTGGAGCGACCCTGGCACGTGCGCTTTATCGAAATGATGCCCTTTGCCGGGGCAACGGAATTTCAGCTATCGAAACATGTGCCCTTCGGAGAGGTCAAGCAGCAGTTGGAGCAAGAATTTGGCGCCTTGGAAGAGCTGAATAATGGGCAGTTGGACGGCGAGGCGCGCATGTACCGCATTGCCGGCAGCCAGGGGCAGGTGGGCTTTATTTCCACCATCAGCCAGCCATTTTGCGCCACCTGCACCCGCGCCCGGCTTACCGCGGATGGTCGCCTGCGCCTGTGCCTGCTGAACGAGCGAGAAGTCGATCTTCTGGCTCCCATGCGCAGCGGAGCCAGCGACGAAGCGCTGCGCACCCAGATCCTGGAGGCTGTGTGGAACAAGCCGTGGGGAAACGGGTTGGCGGAGGGCCTGGTGCCCCTGAACCGGGTGATGAGCGAAATCGGCGGTTGATCTAACGCGCCAGCTGCTCCAATTTCAGGCTGACTTCTCGCCACTGCACCCGCGAGATGCCCAACTTTTGGCGAATCTTGTCGCGCTCCATGCCGGAGAGCCAATCGGTTAAGGCGCAAGACCAGCGGCACATGTCGAATGACAGGTGCTTGTTCAGACCGGTTTCAACGCCCAGGTCTTCCAGCAGGTATTCCAGTCGGCGCTGCGACCAGGGGAATAGACGATCCTCCAGGGTATATTGCGCCTGGTAGAGGGAAAAGGCATCCACCCACTCTTGCGGCAGGGAGATCTTGCGCTCTTTATAGCGCTGTTGGGGGTTGGCATAGCGGATGAACAGCAGCGCGCCGCCAGGCGCTTCCAAATCGATGTGGTTCGGACTGATCGCCAGGCATTCGCCTTTCTTTACGCCGGTGCTCAAAAGCAGCGCTGCCAATGTATAGTAGCGCGTATCCGGATTGTCGCTGCGCAGGTGTGCGCTGGCTTTTTCCAGCACCGCCTGGATTTCCTCCGGGCTGAGCACTTCGGGCAGGGGGCTGATCACGCTCTTTTGCACCACGCGTTCGGCTGGATCGACGGCGATGACCCCATTGGTATGCAGCCAGCGGAAGAAGGCTTTGAGGGAAGTAATGCGCCGGGAAAGCGTCTTAGGGCTGCAGGGCACGCGGCGCACGTGCTGCATCCATTCCAGAAAGTTGTTGAGGTCTGTGGTGCTGATCTGGCCCAATGGGCGGTCTGCCGGCAGGGATGAAGCCAGCAGGCGCAGATCGCCCAGGAAGGCCTTGACGGTGTGGGGAGAATTATCCTGGTCTTGCAGGTAAATGCGCCAGGCTTCAATTGTGGGAATCAGCAGCGAGTGCGAGGTGATATGAGCGGAATAGTGCTGCGCAGACTTCTCGGGGGACATCGTGACCCTCCTTCAATGCGGATAGGTGTTTCGTATAGCTTTATGAAGTGTAGCCAAGAAATCTGTTTTTGTCAATCAGGTATAATACCTGGCGAGCGTAGCCCGCTCTAATCAGCCAGATGCCTGGCTCGTCCAGCGAAGATAGCAGGTACTGGCCTCAGGAGGTTGAGTGATGCGTAACACATGGCATTTCATAACAGCAGTGATGTTGGTCGCAGTTCTGGCGCTGGCGGCATGTTCGCCGCAGCCCGCAGAGCCAACACAGGCGCCGAGTTATCCCGCGCCTGAACAAAGTTCCTCCGGATCGAGTGCGTATATTGCACCGCAGCAGTCGATTGAGTTTGTGGCTCCCAACCCATACCCCATACCGGAAAGTGCAGAAGAAGTGGAGTGGGCGCAGGTAGCCAGCCTGGTCAATGATGGGCAGGTGGCAGAAGTGCTGCAAACCGCCTCTCTCAAGGTGGTGATCACCACCAAAGATGGGCGCTCGTTATTTACCCAACAGCCGCAGCCGAATGATATCTTTACTCTGATCGAAGCCTGCGGCGCTAACTGTGCAGAGATCAAACTGAAATCCGAGTTTTAGCGA
>JBGSTO010000640.1:0-7156 GCA_041736465.1 Anaerolineales bacterium
CCTGGGAAGCGCGGCTGCCAGCGGATGAGACCGTCGCCGGAGCTGCGCGGCATGAGGTGCAGGTGGAAGTGGTCGATCTCCTGCCCCGCAGCCGCACCGTTGGACTGCCACAGGTTGAGACCATCGGGCTGGTATGCCGCCTGGACGGCGCGCCCCAGGCGCAGGGCAGCCTGCATGAGGGCGGAAGCTTCGTCTTCTTGTAAGTCGAAGAGCTGCGAGGCGTGGCGGCGGGGAACGATGAGCACGTGCCCGGGCGGTTCTTCCTGGTGCAGGTCGAGGAAGGCCAGGACGAGGTGGTCTTCGTAGATGAGGGAGGCGGGAGCTTGCCCGGCGATGATCTGGCAGAAGATGCAGGGGGAGGACATGGCAGGATTGTACCAATAAGTCCGGCTGGTTTGCGGCGTATTTGTGTGCAGGTATAGCAAGCTAACCGGTGTGCATGAAATAATGAATTGAAAAAAGATCAAAATTATGATAATATCGTTTATGTATTATATTAAATGGGGCAATATCACAAAATTCGTCCTTCTACAGCATTGAGCCAAGGAGAAATGAGCGATGGAATTTAATTCGAATTCAGCTCGATTAGCGCTCGCGGCAGTAATCCTATTACTTGCGGCAACCGGCGGCATCACCCTCGCCAACATGTCTTCGCTCAATAATCTGGAGCAACAGCTCGGCAGCCTTTTCTCGCAAAATGGAGCTGCAACTCAATCTGGGGGAATCGCATCGCCATCACCCGCTGCGGCGGATGGGGATACAACAACCAGCGGAGGCGAAGCGGAAGACCCGCAGCCCACCGCTACACTCACGCCTCACCCACTGCAGATAGTTTTTCCTGGAGCGAATGATACGCTGGTATTGAGCAGCAAGTATGCTGAAGCAGTGATTGCATTGCGTGCCAGCCAAAAAGCGGAAAATGTGCAGGTACAGCTTACCTTAACCCACCGCATCGAAAGCGACAACCAGAAGAGTATACTGAATTCGGGGTCATTTGAGGTGTACGTCTCCACCTACACCAACGAAACTCAAGGCGCGATCATCGAAGCGGAGAAGGAACTATCAATCCCCTTGAAATTCAGCGCTGCGAATCTGCCGCCCTCCGGCAAGTACGAGGCATATTTGCAAATCACTTCCAAGGATTTTGTCCCGCTGGCCAGGCAGGTGAGTGTGGTGGTCGTACGCCCGACTTACGGGCTGCAAAGCCGTGCCTTCCAGGCGCCTGATGCCGAGAAGATGATCGTGATCAGCGGGGTGCGATCGTTCTACGACTGGCTAGCGCAACTTTGTGGAAAACCGGCTGCTATCGAATGGAATCCGTACACCCTGCGCATCTGGGAACCGGACTTGATATCCGCGCCATGGGTAAGGATCATCCCCAGCGAGCTTGTAGATCTGTCCTCCGGGCGGTCTGGGCTGCTGACCGGTACGGATGAAACCAACAACAGCGGCAGTGACGTAATTACTCTAGCTCCGGCTGGCGCGGCGCCATCCCTCGATGCCGCTTCTGGATATCTGGTTTCGCTCAAACCATCATCCGAAGTAAAATTTCCTGGCGCCTACACCGGCGTGGTCAATTTCGTGCTGCCTGGTGGTGCGCTGCAGCAAAGCATTCCGGTCAAGGTGCTGCTGCGGGACAGCTTATGGATGCCGTTCTGGGTGATTTTGTCTGGGGTATTGGCGAGTGGTTTGGCTTTCCGGCTAGTTCTAGGAGACGTCTCCAAGAACATGGCCTACCAGCTGCACCTGATCCAGCAGGCAGAAGATGAGCTGGTAGAGACACGGGCCTTTCCGCACAACCCGTCCTGCGAAGACATTAAAGATTTGCTGGTCAATGCCAAAGCAGCCCTGTACTGGAATGATTTTTCCAGGGCGGCGGCCGATCTCAAGAACGCCACCGACAAACTGGAGTTGCTCAAAGAGGTGGAAAGCCTGCTGGCCCAGGTGAATAGCATTCCTGACAACGAGGAGGACCCGAACGTAATACAGGCGCAAACAGCCTACCAGGAGGGCGATCTGGCAAATGCCAAGCTGTTTCTCGGCAAGTACCAGGAAAGCATTAAGACCACCCTGGAAACTGATGAAGAAGGTGAAGGGGTTGCCAGGATCGCCGTGCGGACCGCCAAAGGCAGCTACTTCTTCCCGGCTGACGCCACCTTCATGCTCATCAAGCCTGCCGGATCCAGCTTCAGACTTTACGATTCCTCAGCAGATACCTCAACTCCGCAAAAAGATGATCTGGTTGGGAATGTCAACTGGTCGATCGCCCGACCGGGTTTTCCATTCGAACCGCGGCAGGGAGGAGCAACCCTGGCGCTGACGTTTACACAATTAGGCAAATTTGTACTGAAGGGCAAAGCAGAAAAGGAAGGAAAAGAAGGCACCCTAGAGATACGCGTCGTAGAAGATGTAACGATTACTGCCCTGCGCAAGCAGGCCTTTCGCAGCTCGCTGATCTGGAGTGTGATCGCCACCGTCGCCGGTCTCCTGTATATCGAGTCGCGCATCCCCACATTCGGATCCCCGCAAGATTATCTACTGGCGCTAGGCTGGGCGCTCGGTCTGGGAGCTGCCAGCAAACCCACAGAAAGCCTGCTCGCCGCCGTGCTGAAAGCGCTCACCGGCGGCAAGGAGCCTGCCCCGTCCGCAGGCGAGCAGCAGACAGAAACTATCCAGGCGCCTACGGAATCAGAGCAGCCAGAGCCGAAGGGGGCCGGAGATAAGAAAGTACCTGAGCTGGGAGACACGCTGACCCGCAAAGAAGTCGAGGAAATCCTCAAACAGGCCGGCCTGGCGCTGCAGCCCGATCCCGCAAATGCCGACGAAGATTCGAAGATTGTACCAGGCTCGGTCGATCCGGAACCGGGCGAACCGGTTGGCGAAGATAAGAAGGTCAAGGTTAAATTTTCGAAGACGGGCAGCGAGAGTACCGGCGAGGACGATGGCGATCCTGGTGTTCCCTGATCCCAAGGCAGTTTTACCACGCCAAGACCTGGACAGGTTTGTCTGGAGACCAGCGCAATGAGCCTGCACGAAGAAGACGGCGATGCCGGGCTGGGGGAGCCGTCACCGTTCCGACTAGAGCAAGGCCTTGAAAATGTTCCCGGCTACACGTTCAGGGCACCCGGCTTAATTAGAGCCTGGCTAAGCAGGGTCGCCGGCAAGATCGATCTTTCCGGATTAGCGCCAGGCCTGCAACCCCTGGTAGTCATTCGCGACCTGATCAGCGGCGATGACCGCATTCAGGTGCAGGATACCAGACCGACCCCGTGGCGCTGGATCTGCGAACTGGCGATCACCGCGGCTGATGGAAATAAATTTCGCGGCACCGGCTGGTTCGTCAGCCCGCGCGCGGTGATCACGGCTGGGCACTGCGTTTATAAACACGAACACGGGGGCTTTGTAAAACGCGTGACGGTCAGCCCGGGCTGGCAGGGCGACTTTCAACCGTACGAAGCCATTGAGTGCGACCACGTCGACTGCTCGCAAGCCTGGCACAGCACGGGAAAACAGGCGGATTACGGTGTGGTTTTCCTTCCGGAAGGACAACCAATGGATCCTGCCTTCGGAAATTTCGGGTATGCTCACCTGGACAGCAAAGACCTGGCAAACCTGTCTGTGAGCCTGGCAGGGTATCCAGGAGATAAGCGGCCAGATGGCAGCCTGTGGTACCACGAGCGCCCTATCAAGCGCGTGTCCAACGACGTTTTATTTCATGAAATCGACACGTTCAAAGGCCAAAGCGGCGCTCCTCTCTGGCGCGTAAAGGAGAACGGGGCGCGCCAGGTAGTTGGCATCCACGTCGCCGGCGAAACCGGGGAGAATCGAGCCACACGCATCAACCACGAGGTCTTCGAAGAAATTAAAGCCTGGAAATATCAAAGCCTGTGAGCGGGGTCCCATCGGGGCCAGGCCTACGCCCCGCCCCTTATCGAAACGATGAAAGCACGGCTAAGGAAAGCATCGCTCGCGGGAAGGGGGTTAGGTTTCGCTACTGCCCATCCTTGATCGCCATCGGCAGGTAAACCTCGTACGACGGCAGAGCCGTCACCGTAATGGTGAATTCTTGGGCAGCGCTCAGCCCGCCGGCATCGGTCACTACCAGCGAAACCGGGTGATCTCCCACATCCAACGCGCCCGGCGTGCCGGTTAGCGTGACGGCACCGCTGCCGTGATCGGTCAGCGCCAGCCAGGCAGGCAGCGTCGTGGCGGTGATGGTAAGCAGGTCGCCATGGATCAAATCCAGGTCGCTGGTGGCGATGGTGTAAGTGTACGGCTCTGCCTCAGAGGCCGCGAGCAGCGGAAGGCTGGTGAAGAAGGGCGCCTCGTTCAGGTTGGCGACAGTGAGGGTGAACACCTGGGTGGCGAATAAGCCGCCGCCGGTCACACGCAGCTCGACCGAATGATCGCCCACATTGGCATTGATTGGTGTGCCGCCGAGTGCGGCAGTCCCGTCGCCGTTTTCGGTCAGTGCCAGCCAGGCGGGCATAGTATCAGCGGTGATGGCCAGCGCATCGCCGTTGTTATCTTGCGTGGTGATGGCGTAGCTGTAGAGGCTGCCCTGTACACCGCTGGTGACCGGCGTGCTGGTAAATGCCGGGGCAGCGTTGGCGACGGTATACGTGACTGTGTCACGGTTATTCAATTCCAGGGCATCGCCAAGCGAAGTAATCTGGGCAGTGTTGGTGTAGACGCCCGCCGACAGCGGGATCTTCACAGTGCCTTGCAGTGTGACCTCACCGCCCTGCCCAGGCGCCAGATCCTGCACCATCCAGACGTACGCCGGGGTTTGAGCCGTAGCGGTGATGGCGATACCCTGTGCAGAGACCGTATTCACTACCACCCCCGCTGAGAGGGTATCGGTGAGTGTTAGCTGGGTGGCAGTCAACACGCCTGTATTGGATACGGACAGGGTAAAGGTGATTGCATCGCCCGGCAGGAATGAAACAGCGGAGACATCCTTTTCCAGGGCGAGATCTACGAAACCGGTTTCATAGGCGCCCATATCCACGATGGGCGCTGTGCCGCTGCCGGTATCTGCTACGCCTGAGATGTCCGCAAAGCGCGGCCCGCCGTTCAGGTCGGTGGTGACACCAGCAGGTACAGCGCTGTTGTTCCCGGCGTCGATGGCTGGAGAGAGGTCTTGCAGGCGCAGGTCGCCACCGGCAGCATCCTGGAAATACGGGTTGCTATCCAGGTTGCCCCCGCCGTCGCTGCCCAGGCTGCTGTTCCATCCAGCGCCAGACCCCCCCGATCCCGCCACCAGGCTGTAGCTGATCGTGTTTGTACTGGTGTCATTATGTATTTCGGGATCAGCCGGGGCGCTGTTATCCCACAGGATCACATTACTCATGGTAGCGTCGCCCTGGTTGAAGTTGTAGAATGCACCGGCGCGTACGCTGGCGGAATTTTCGCTCAGGGTGGCATTGGTAAGGGCGATTCTGGACCGATCGCTGTATATCGCTCCGCCGTAGCTGCTGGCGGTATTCCCAAGGAAGAGCGCATTGACAATCCCCTGGGGGGCATAAGGAACTTCCTGACTGTACAGGCCGCCGCCATTGGCAGCAGAATTTCCAATGAAACGAGTGTTTTTGATCGAGGGCGAGTCGGCGTTATAGTAACTGAACATCCCCCCACCATTGGCAGCGGTATTGTTTTGAAAAGTGACCTCGTCAAGAGATGGATGTGCGGAATTATAAGATGCCATGCCGCCGCCGTTATTGGCAACGGAGTTGCCCTGGAACAGCACCCGTATAAGGTTGGGATTAGCCCAGATATAGTTGAATATCCCGCCCCCAGTGGTGGCAGTATTTGCAAGAAATGAACAATCGGTCAGGCTTGGATTGGCGTCCTGCTGGTTGTGCATGCCGCCGCCATCGCTGGAGGCGGTATTGCCGCTGAATGTCACCTGGGTGAGAGCAGGGCTGGCAAAGTAGTAATTCGCCATTCCTCCACCGCCGTCAGCAGAATTGCCGCTGAACGTAACCTCGGAGAGGTTGGGGCTGCTGCCATTTCCGTAAATCCCTTCGTTGTACATGCCTCCACCGCGGCTGGCAGCCAGGTTACCGCTCAAGCGTGTGTTGGCGATGGTGGGGTCGCCTGCCAGGTTGTAGACTCCACCGCCGTTGGCATCCGGTGAGGCGCCATTGGCTTGCCCGGCGGTGATGGTGAAGCCGTCCAGCCGCGCCGTTTCGGCGACCGTACTGCCGGCGGTCACTACATGGTAGCTGTTGCTGCCAGCGATATTCGCAGTGCTGGTGACCACGCCGGAGGGGTCTGCCAGGTCGTTGCCGTCGATGTCGCCGCTCAGCACCGTGATATTCGCCAACCAATCGCGCTGGTTGAGCTGCGTCTCCGTACCGGCAAAGCCGCCGTAGACAGCCACGCCAGGTTGGAGGGTGAAGGTATCCGCGCGGGCTGCGCCTGGTTTGTGCACCCCAGACTTCACCCAGATCTGGTCGCCGCTGAGCGCGGCAGTCAGCGCAGTTTGCAAGGAGCAGGCATCGGCCCAGGAGGTGCAATCCCCGCTGCCGTTGGGCGCGGGAGCGCTGTAGAGCACCCCTGCTGCGGAAACGGTTCCTGGGTGCATGAACAATGGCAGCAGAATCAAGCTGGTGGTCAGCAAACAACTCAAAACGTGCCGTGTACAGCGGAAAAGATTGGTGTTCATTGCCTTTCTCCTGGTTGATAGATAAAAAAAATGCCCCCACCACAATCTGTGGTTGGGGGCGTTATCGAACTAATCCGTCGCCGGCGCCGCTTCGACTGCCGGGCTGCCGAGGGCGATTGATCCCGGCGCTACGTAGCGGGATCCTACCGCCAGGTAGCCATAGCCGGAGGCGACCAGCTCATCGCAGTCGGGGATCATGCGCCGCCCGTCGATGATCAGGTAAGGCGGTTTGACCACCTGCTCGATGGTGCGCGACAGACCGCGAAACTCTTCCCAGTCGGTGGAGATGAACAGCATGTCGGTGCCGGCGAGCGCCTCGCGCACAGACTCGTGGTAGCTGATCTTCTGAAAGAGCGAGTTCTTGGAAGGTGGGAAGTAGCGCTGCGCTTCTTCCAGCGCCAGCGGGTCGTAGGCGCGAATTTCCGCCACGCCGCGCCCCAGCAGTCCTTCCACCACTTTCAAAGAGGAGGCATCGCGCATGTCGTT
>JBGSTO010000674.1:0-10976 GCA_041736465.1 Anaerolineales bacterium
GGCTGTCATCCTGGCGGTGAGCATCGCCGCCCACTCGCCGCTGATGCGCCCGGCCCAGCAGGATTTCAACCAGGCGGTGCAGGCTGCTCCGCTGCAGGACCCGTTCACACCGCTAGTGGGCAACATTACCGCCTCCCCACTGAACAGCGCGGCGGAGATCCGCCTCGACCTGCAGGGACAGCTCGAATCGCGAGTGCGCTGGACGGAATCGATCCAGGCAATGACCGCGCAGGGCGTGACCAACTTCATCGAGATCGGCAGCGGCAGCGTGCTGAGCGGATTGATCAAACGCATCCAGCGCGATGCGGTCACACACACACTTGGCAGCCCCGCCGACTTCGAGGCGTTGGGGTAGCCTACCCTTCCCGGCGATGAACAGATGGGGGTGCGCGGTATTATCTCGCCGCGCACCCCCATCTGCTTTATGAACGCGGTATAATCACAACGCTTCGCCAATAAAGCCGTCACGGAGGAGAGCCTATGAGCATGGAAGGCAAAGTCGCCATCATCACCGGAGCGGGCCGGGGCATTGGGCGCGCCATCGCGGAAAAGCTGGCCTTGAGCGGCACAAAACTAGTTATGGCTGACCGCAACTTCGAGCAAGCCAGGGAAACCGCTGAAGCGATCACCGCCGCCGCCGGGTGCTGCACCACGCCCATCGAGGTGGATGTTTCCAACCTGGACTCGGTGAAAAAGATGGTGGATCAGGTGATCGCCGAATACAATCGCATCGACATCCTGGTCAACAATGCCGGCGTCACGCGTGACAATCTGATCATGCGCATGGAAGAGAGCGACTGGGACACGGTCATCGACATCAATTTGAAAGGCGCCTGGAACTGCGCCAAGGCAGTCATCCGCCAGATGATGAAGCAGCGCTACGGGCGCATCGTCAACATCTCCTCGGTATCCGGGCTGGCGGGACAGGCCGGTCAAACCAACTACTCAGCCTCCAAGGCCGGATTGATCGGCTTCACCAAAGCCCTGGCGCGCGAAGTCGCCTCCCGCAACATCACCGTCAATGCCGTCGCACCTGGTTTCGTGCCGACCGCGTTGACCAATGACCTGCCCCCAGAGCTGAAGGAATCGATGATGCGCTTGATCCCCCTGGGGCGCTGGGCCGAGCCGCAGGAAATCGCCTATGCGGTCGCCTTTTTTGCTTCCGATGAAGCCGCCTACATCACCGGACAGGTGCTGAGTGTGGACGGCGGCATGTTCATGATGTAAGCATACGGAGTCGTTATGGAAGAAGGCAAAACCACGGTTGCCCCAGAAGTCCTGTTCACCATCGCCCGCCTGACCACGCTGGAGGTAGAGGGTGTGAGCCGGCTCAGCCCGGTTCCCGCAGCCATCAACCGGCTTTTCAAGCGCGGCTTCGGCGAGGGGGTGGTCATCGACGTGCAGGAAAACACGGTCTCGGCGGACATCTACGTGATCCTGGAGAACGACGTCAATATCCGCGAGGTCAGCCGCAGCATCCAACGCAGCGTGGCGCGGGCCATTTCTGAAATGGTCGGCATGCAGGTTGGACGGGTGAACATCCACATCGAAGACATCGACTACGCAAAGGAGGGCGGGGACTAACCGCCTATGAAATCCCGTACCAGAGCACGCAGCGTGGCTCTGCAGGCACTTTTCGAAATTGACCTGACCGGGCACCAGCCCGGCCCGGTTTGGGAGCAGCGCTCTGAAGATGAAGCGCTGGACGCAAAGCTGGCTGAATTCTCCCGCCAGATCATCTTTGGCGTGCTGCCGATCCATGCCAGGCTGGACGATTTTATCGCCCAGTACGCCCCCGAGTGGCCTATGGATCAGGTGGCGACGATAGATCGCAATATCCTGCGCATTGCCTTATGGGAATTCGCCATCTACCGCAAAACGCCGATCAAAGTAATCATCAACGAAGCCGTGGAGCTGGCGAAAACCTTTGGCTCAGACAGCACGCCGCGCTTCGTCAACGGGGTATTGGGCAGCCTCGCCGATCACCAGAACGAAATCCGGCAGCATTTCAACCCATCGGCAGCCCCCAACGCCGATGACACCAACGGGGCCGCAGGCAGCGGTTAAGCAAAACTCATGGATATCCTCGGAATAGGCCCGCTAGAATTCTTTTTTGTCGTCCTGATTGCCCTGATCGTGCTTGGCCCGCGCGACATGGCCAAAGCCGGGCGCACGGTAGGGCGCATCCTGCGCAATATCGTGCAGTCGGATACCTGGCGCGCGGTGCAGGCGATCTCAAAAGACATGCGCAACCTGCCCACCCGCCTGATGCGGGAGGCCAACTTGGAAGAGGATGTTAAATTACTGCAGGTTGAAACCCAGCAGATCCGCCGCCAACTGGACATGAGCCAGGTGACCAAGGACATCCAGCGCGCCCAGGAAGAGCTTGCCAAAGAAAGCCAGGACGCCCTGTCCGACTGGACCACCCCGCCGGAGGACGAGACGCCCTCCATCCGCCCGCCGCAGATCCCAGGCGATGCACCCGCTCCCAGCGCAGCCCCAGGCGAATGGACGCAGCCCGAGCAGCCTGCTGCCGGGAATAGCGAAACCAGCCCTGCCTCAAAAGAGTAGCCACCTATGCGCAAATTCCTCCGCACCCTGTGGCGCATCCTGACCTTCCCATTCTGGCTGGTATGGAGCATCCTGCGCCTGATCGGCCGCTTCTTCGCCCAAACCACCGGCGAAATCCGCTCTCTGCTCACCGAAGAGCCGGAAGACGAACCGATCGCCGAAACGATCCAAAAGACGGTCGAAAATCCGGGCGGGCTGTTGGAACACGTGGACGCGCTGCGGCGCAACATCTTCCGCGCCCTGGCAGGTTTGGGGCTGATGACGGTGGTCTCATTTCTCTATACCCGCCAACTGATCGACCTGCTGGCAAAGCCGGTGGGCGGTCTCGAAAAACTGGTTGCCATCGACCCGACCGAGCCGGTGGGCGTGTACATGCGCGTGGCGCTGCTGTGCGGCTTCACCCTGGCGCTGCCCTACATCGCCTTCGAGCTGTGGCTGTTCATCGCTCCTGGCATCAGCCGTGATTCGCGCATGTTCAGCCTGGCAGCCATCCCCATCGCCACGCTGTTTTTCCTGGGTGGGATGGCATTCAGCTACTTCGTGATGCTGCCCGCCGCCATTCCCTTTTTGGTCAACTTCATCTTCGGGATGACGGTCGAGCTGCGCCCGGCATCCTACATTCGCTTCGTCACCGGAATCATGTTCTGGATTGGGATCTCCTTCGAATTCCCTCTGATCATTTATGTGCTGGCGCGCATCGGGCTGGTACGCGCCCGGGTGCTGGCCCAACAGTGGCGCCTGGCGGTGGTCATCATCGCGGTTGTGGCAGCGATGATTACGCCCACCATCGATCCTGTCAACATGGCGCTGGTAATGGGCCCCTTGATCGTGTTGTATTTCCTCAGCATCGGCCTCGCCCACGTGGCGCGCCGCGAAAAACCTGAGCCAGCATGAAAGCCCGCCGCGCCCTGCTGTATGTACCCGGCGACGATCCGCGCAAGATTCGCAAAGCCGCCGCTTTGGATGCAGACAGCGTTTGCCTGGATATGGAAGACGGGGTGGCAGCGAATCGTAAAATCGCCGCCCGCCAGACCATCACCGCGGCGCTGCTCAGCCTGGACTTTGGGCGCAGCGAGCGCCTCGTGCGCATCAATGCCTCCGGCTCTGGTTTGGAAGCCGAAGATCTGGCAGTCGTGCTGCGCGCACGCCCGGATGGGATCGTCATCCCCAAGGTGGATGATGCCCAGCCCTTATTGTGGGCAGATCAGGAGATCACCACCGCCGAGAACGGATTTGGCTGGCCCGCAGGCTCGATTGGTCTGATCGCGGTGGTGGAGACGGCACGCGGCATTGTCAATCTGGCGGCAATCGCTGGCGCCACCCCTCGCCTGCAAGCGCTCATCCTGGGCGCTGAAGATCTGGCAATGGATACCGGCGCCCTGCGCACGCCGCATGGCTGGGAAGTGTTCTACGCCCGCAGCGCGCTGGTCACCCACGCGGCCGCCTTCGGATTGCAAGCCATCGATATGGTTTACGTGGACTTCACCGATACCGAGGGGCTGAGCCGGGAGGCGCTGCAGGGCGCCCAACTCGGCTTCACCGGGAAGCAAATCATCCATCCAGACCAGGTCGAAGCGGTGCAAGAGGCTTTCACACCCAGCGACGAGGCGATCGCCTACGCCCAGCGCGTGCTGCAAGCGGGTGAAAAAAACCAGGCCTCCGGCATCGGCGCATTTGCCCTGCAGGGCAAAATGGTGGACGCGCCGGTGATCAAAACCGCCCGGCGCGTGTTGGATCGGGCGCGGGCTGCGGGAAAGATCGCCTGAGCAGGTGGCACGACAATTGCACGTTAGCGCACAGCGTAACGGAGATTTCCGCCAAAGAGATGCCTGCCGCGCAGCGTCTCGATCCTGACCTTGAGAGCCTCAATGAAACCTGCGCCTACCGATCCACAAACCGGTTCGCAAATCGCTCGCTACCGCGCCCGCCCAATCCGCGCGGCAGAATTCCTGCGCCTGGTGATCCTGGGCGCGGCAGCCGTGCTTGGCCCGCTGTTCTTTGGCCTGTATCTTTATTCCAACAGCGCGCCGCGCTACGGGGTGGTCGCGGCTGAACGCTGGAGCCGGCCCTGGTTGGCGCTGAGCCTGGCAGGGCTGGGCGTGTTCCTGTTATTGTGTATCATCCGCCTGGCAGCCTCTCGCCGGGCAGTAGAAGTGTATCAAAAAGGCCTGCGCATCAAGCTGGGCAGATCCGTCTTCATCCCCTGGAGCCAGTTATCCGGAGTATCCACCGAGATAACCGCCTTGCAGGCCGTGCCCGGGCGAGAACGGCTGCAGCGGCGTGCCGTGCTGCACCCCAGCACCGGTCAGCCTATCCGGCTGGGGCAAGATTTCGAGAATCTGCCAGAGCTGCTCTCGCACATCAAGGCGCACCTGTACCCACGCCTGCTGCCCGCCTTGCGGGAGGAATTTCACAGCGGGCGCTGGGTTCATTTTGGCGAGCTGGCAATCTCCTCCCAGGGGCTGCGCGTGCTCCCCGAAGGGCGCGCCGGCAGCGACCAGCGGCGCAGGTTGCACATGACCTGGCCTCAAGTTGAAAGCGTGCAGGTGCAAAACGGTCGCCTGATCCTCGAGTACTGTCCGGCAGGCGAGCAGACCGGCGTGCAGCCCAACCGCGCCCCAGCCAATCCCTCCGCGAGGCGGCAGCGCAGGCTGGAGGCCGGACAAATTCCGAATATCGAGCTGCTGCTCCAACTCATCCAGCAGGAAGTGACACCGTGAAACCTAAAGAGAACTGCAAATCCCCACACCGGGCAGCCTGCCCCGCCGCCAGACGACCGCCAACGGGTCTGCTGGTCACCATCCTGCTGCTGGTCACCCTGACGAGCTGCATTCTGCCTGCACCAAACACTCCACCCCAGGCAACGCTCGAACCTGCCCAGGGTGGGCAGCCGGCTGAGCCGGCGCCGGTCGCGGTGGAAGAGCCGCCCCAGGCGCAGGTCACCTTCCGGGTACGCATCCCCGAAAACACGCCCTTCGACCAGATCGTGCTGATCAACATCCTGGATGAAGTTGGCGGTCTGGATCTGCACCCGGAGACGTACGAGATGGTGCAGGAGGATCCCCAGCACTATATCCTGCAGCTAGACTTCCCGCAGGGGTCGCTGGTCAAATACCGCTACAGCCGCCAGACAGAAGCTGCACCGGTCAACGAGTACACTTCCGTGGGACGGCAAACCCGCTACCGGCTGTATGCCGTGCAGGGACCGGGCCTGGTTGACGACGTGATCAGCCGCTGGACTGACACCGAATTCTTCGGTCCAACGGGGCGCATCATGGGCTCTACCAGCGATGTGCAGTCCGGCGAGCCTGTCCCCGGTCTGCTGGTAACTGCGGGTGGAGCGCAGGCTTTCAGCGCCGCGGATGGCACCTTTATCCTGGAGGGTCTGCCCCCCGGCACCCACAACCTGGTGGCTTACTCTCCCGACGGCGCTTACCGCAACTTCCAGCAGGGAGCGGTGGTTGCCGACCAGTCTACAACCCAGACGCCGCTGATGATGGAGCCCAGCCGGTTGGTCAACGTCACCTTCGAGGTGAGCATGCCGTCCGGCACGATCCCCGGCGTGCCCATCCGCATCGCCGGCAACCTGCACCAGTTTGGCAACACCTTTGCCGATCTGGCAGCCGGATTGAGCACGCAGGCAGGTCGCATGCCGGCGCTGCAGCCTGCCGGAGAGGGCATTTACCGCCTGACTCTGGCTATGCCCGCCGGCGCAGATCTGCGCTACCTGTACACCCTGGGCGATGGTTTTTGGAACGCAGAGATCACTGACAATGGAGAATTTCAACTGCGCCGGGTGATCATTCCCCAGGTGGATAGCGTCATCAAAGACAGCGTCGAGGCATGGACGGCGCCGGGCGCTCGTCCGTTGGTGTTCGACGTGACCGTTCCTGCAGATACGCCGCCCGGAGACAGCGTCTCGATCCAATTCAATCCCCTGATCGGCTGGAGCGAACCGATCCCGATGTGGCCCCTTGGCGAAAACCGCTGGGTATACGTGCTCAACAACCCCCTGGATATGCAGACCTCGCTGCGCTACCGGGTGTGCCGCAACGAGCAGTGCAGCGCGGCGGATGACGCCGCTTCAGCTGGCGCAAATGCCGCCGGACTGCCGGCCCAACCCGCCGGCGAAGATGGCAAAATCACTTACCAGGTGGCTGCGTGGGCCTGGTACAGCCCTTCCAACCTCGCCTGGGCAAACTCGGGACAACCGGTGCCTGCCCGCGGCGCAGATTTCATCGCCGGGGTCGAGTTCGCCCCGCAGTACCAGACTTCCTGGGCGCCCTACATGCAGAACGCCCTGGAAGGCATCCAGGCAATGCACGCCAACTGGCTGGTGCTCGATCCTACCTGGAGCTACCCACCCATTGCGCTGCCCATCCTGGAGCAGGCTCCCGGCAGAGATGCGCTGTGGCAAGACCTAGCGCCGGTGATCCTGGCAGCGCGGCAGCGCGGCCTGCAGGTGGCGGTATTCCCTGGCGTCAATTTCCCCGCCTCGGTGGATCAGTGGTGGAGCGGCAGCCAGCGCGATTTCCCCTGGTGGGTGGTGTGGTTCGAGCAGTACCGCAAGTTCGCCCTGCACCATGCCGAGCTGGCGGCGCGCACCGGTTCTGCTACCCTGGTACTGGGCGGAGACTGGCTGCTGCCGGCCCTGCCCGGCGGCTTGCTGAGCGATGGCACGCCATCCGGCGTTCCCGCGGATGCTGAGGCGCGCTGGCGCGGCTTGATCGCCGAGGTGCGCCAGACGTACAATGGGCGCCTGGCATGGGCCATGGGCTACGAACGCATCACCAACGGCGCGCCGCTCTTTATGGATGCCGTTGACCAGATCTACCTGCTGTTCGACGAAACCCTGGCGCAGGACACCCTGGCAGATCCGCAGAGTATGCTCACCCAGGCAAATCACCTCATCGACGTGACGGAAGCCTTTTACCAGCAGTTCCAAAAGCCAGTGGTGATCGCCGCCGCGTATGGCTCCTGGGATGGCGCCGGAACCGCCTGTGCGCAAGATGGACTGGGAGCCTGCCTGCCGCTATACGCAGTGATGCAGCCTGGCGCAGCTCTGCCCGGGTTGGCGCCAGACCTGCAAGAGCAGGCCCAGGTGTACGAAGCGCTGCTGTCGGCAGTCAGCGCACGCCCGGGGATTGCCGGCTTCGTCAGCCGCGGCTACTACCCGCCGGCGATGCTGCAAGACCTATCGCCCTCGGTCAACGGCAAGCCCGCCCAGGCTGCCCTGGCGTACTGGTTCGCCAACCTGCTGCTGCCGCCTCCATAAATCAGACAATATGAGGTATGATTGAGTGCGCCGGGAGCGATTGCTCTCGGCGCACATTTTTTCTGTCATGTTGAGCGGAGCGAAACATCTATCCGGACTGTCTCAGAGACCCTTCGCTGCGCTCAGGGTGACAGGCATAGGAGATCATGATGCTTCCCAACGATACCCACATCGGACGGGTGCGCCTGCGGGTGGCAGACCTGCCCCGCTCCCTGGCCTTTTACAGCGACCTGCTCGGCTTTCAGCAAACCGGCAGCGCATCCGGTATGGCGCAGCTCTCAGCGGGGGCAGACCAAGCGGTGCGCATCGAGCTTGTGGAGCGCCGCGGCGCGCAGCCTAAATCTACACGCACCGCCGGATTGTACCACGTCGCTATCCGTGTACCGGATCGTGCCGCGCTGGGTATGCTCCTGCAGCGCTTGCTGCAGGCCAACTACCCCCTGCAGGGCGGCGCCGACCACCTGGTGAGCGAGGCCATCTACCTGGCGGATCCCGATGGCAACGGCGTCGAGCTGTACCGCGACCGGCCTCGAACCGATTGGCCCTGGCACGGCGATACAGTGCAGATGTCCAGCGACCCGCTGGACGCCGCCGGCATTATGCGGGATGCCGCCGAGGCAGGCATGTCCTGGCAGGGCATCCACCCGCAGACCGATATCGGGCACGTGCACCTGCAGGTCTCCGACCTGGCGCAGGCCGAGCGCTTTTTCTCAAAATTATTGGGACTGGACGTGACCCAGCGCAGCTACCCCGGGGCGCTGTTCATGTCTGCCGGAGGCTACCACCACCACGTTGGCGCCAACATCTGGTCGAGCCGCGGCGCATCCCCCGCGCCAGAAACCGCCGCCGGGCTGTCCTTCTTCGAGCTTGCCATCCCCAATGAGGCGTCGCGCCAGCAGGCGCTGCAGCGCCTGGAAGCAGCCGGTGTGGCGCTCGAGCCGCACGAGAGCCAGATGCTGGCAAGCAGCCCCGATGGAATCCGGGTGCTGCTTTAAAGACGGGCTATTTCGGCGGCAGCGAAGCAGCGAAATCCACCCCCAACGCTACCCAGTTTTGCAGTGCCGCATCTTGCTGCAGGTAGCTCAGCTCAACCGCCACCCAACCCTTCATCGGAGAGCCGGACGGCGAGAAGCGGCGCGACCCCTCCTGGGATAAAGCCCAGGCATGCTTTTCCGGGCCAACCCGCACGATCAGGTGATCTGCCATCACACCTACTGCCAGGTTGCTGTTGATAAAAAAGGACAGCCCGCCAAACATCCGCTTTTCGGATATACCGGGGGTTCCGCTTACCACTGCCCGCACGCGGGCAGCTGCCAAATCATCATAGGCCATCAGATAATCTCCTCTACATCTATTAACGCTGCTCGATATACATCGGCAGACCGTTGCTGGAGACCAGCGTGCCCGCCATGGCGATCTGCGGCCGGTGACCCGCCACCAGCCGAGGTGTGAAGCGCCGCGCCAGCATGGCTGCCAGCATGTGCGACTCGAACAGCGAGAAATTGTTGCCGATGCAAATTCGCTGACCGGCGGCAAAAGGATGGTATGCCAGTGGGTGGCGCCTGGCTTCTTCTGCCGGCGTCCAGCGGTCGGGGTCGAAGCGCTCTGGATCCTCCCAGAAATCGGGATGGCGGTGGGTCAGATAAGGCACCATCATCATCTGCGCACCGGCGGGGACGTGCATGCCGTCGATGGTATCATCTGCCACCGCATCGCGCACGTACACCGGCGCCGCGGGGTACAGGCGCAGTGTTTCCTTGATCACCTGCAGCGTATACACCAGCTTCTTCAGGTCGGCGATCTCCGGCGGGCGGTCGCCCAGCACTGCATCGATCTCCTCATGCAGGCGCTTTTCCACCTCCGGATGCTGCGAGAGCGCATACCACATAAAACTGAGGGTGCGGGCTGTGGTTTCATGCCCGGCGAAGAACATGGTGATCGATTCGTCCCTGAGCAGCTCATCTGAGAGCGCTTCGCCAGTTTCCTCGGAGCGGGCGCGCATCAATTTGCTAAGCAGGTCTTCGGGCCACTGCGCTTCAGGGATCGCCCGGCGCTGGGCAATGACCGAGTCGATGAAAGAGAACACCTGCTGGCGCGCCTGGCGGTAAGCCACGTTGCGGCGCGTGGGCGCCCACAGCGGCAGTTTGAGCGGCATCATCTCCTGGCTGGAGGTGAAGCGGATCATCGTCTCGACCGCGTCTTTCATCTCCAGCAGGTTTTCACCGGTCTGGGTGCTGAACAGCGTCTTCAAGATGATCGAAGCGGTGATGACCATCATCTCGTCGATCATCTCCACCGGCTGCCCGGAGCCAGCCTTGCCCTGCCAGCGCTGGATGAACTCCAGCCCGTCCGCCAGGATGAGCGGGTAGTACTGCTCCACGCCGCGCGGCGTGAAGAAGGGCGCCATCAGCTTGCGGCGAATGCGCCAGGTTTCGCCGGTGCTGGTCAGCAGGCCGTCGCCCAGCAGCAGTTCGCGCACCACGTCGTAGGACTGCAGCTTCTCGTAGTTCTGGCGATTGGCGACGTTGACGTGGTGCACATGCTCGGGGTGAATCACCAGGAACAGGCTGCGCGGGCCGATTTGAATGTGGCAGAAATCGCCGTAGGTTTTCCAGGCATCTTCGAAGAACTGCAGCAGACCCTTGCGCTGCATTTCGAAGGCAATGTCGAAGATATAGCGGCTGCGCCGCCCGGGGGCGGCGGTAGCGGTTTGAGTGGTCACTTGCAACTCCTTTATTATTAAACGCAAAGGCACAAAAGGCGCAAAGGTTGAAGTACCGATGCGTCCGTGCAACCCTGGCGGTTTTCTCAAGTAATCCATGATACCAGAGTGCTAAAGATTTTGGGGGTCGGGGCTCATTAACATGGTGCTGGTCATGAAATGACATTTCACCAGAAAACATATGATTTCTGGTACAAGACATCCATAACGCGATTTTTCTATAATCAAATCAACCTCAGAGAGGGGGTTAGACATGCACCTGCCTCAAAAAAAGTCACATCCCATTCTCTTGATGCTCCTCCTCAGCCTGCTGGCAGCCTGCAGCCCGGCGCAGGTATCGCCCTCCCCCACCGCACTACCGCCACTCGCCGCAGCCACGCACACCCCGGCGCCCAGCCAGACGGCCGC
>JBGSTO010000614.1:0-2070 GCA_041736465.1 Anaerolineales bacterium
ACGGTAGGCATGCCCCCCTCTCCGCTTTCAGCCCTGCGCCAGGTCTTCACCGGCAAGCCGCGGCATATTGATGTCGGCCTGTTGGAGGATGATCACGGACGGCGGGAATATTGGGACAACACGCTGGGGATTGGTTTCGACGCCACAGTAACCATTCGTTCTCGGAAATTTACCTACCTGCGCGGCTTCCTGGTGTATCTGCTGTCTGTCTTGCAGACCATCGTGCTCAATCACGATGCTCCCCTGCTTACAATGACCAGCGATCGGGAAAACTGGGCGGAAAAGACCCTGATGCTCACCGTGTGCAACGGTCCGCGTGAAGGCGGAGGTTTCTTGATTGCTCCTCAAGCCGCGCCGGACGACGACGTTTTTAATTATGCCGCCGTTCGCAAAGTCTCGCGCCTGATGATGCTGCGCTTGCTGCCGGAGTTCATGAAGGGCACGCACGAAGGCTTC
Organism: Anaerolineales bacterium; assembly: GCA_041736465.1. Lineage (GTDB taxonomy): Bacteria > Chloroflexota > Anaerolineae > Anaerolineales > UBA4823 > JAJUJL01. The sequence goes on from JBGSTO010000614.1 coordinate 457, forward strand.
AAAGCTATACGCATAGGCAAGCTCCGCCAGGCATCTATTCAGGCGGATGCGCCGCTCACCATTCATACCGATGGCGAAATCTTTGCCGGCTTCGGCGTCAATGTTCAGAAGCTTTCGATCGAGATCTTGCCCGGTGCGCTTCAGGTGATGTGCTAAGCCGCTTTCCCATTTGCCCAACACGTACGGAGCCAGTCCGGAATGCCCGATCTCCTGCACCATCTGCAAAGTCGTGACCTGGGTTTCCTGCACATCGTGGCTGAAAACTGGGGGCTGGAGCTGAGCGCGCTGGATGACTCCATGGCTGCCGGGCAGTTAGCCCTGGCAATGTTGAGCAATCGCTCCGGGACAGAGCTGCTCGAGAATCTGCCTGCCGAAACTCGCCTCGCGCTGGACGATCTGCTGCGCAGCAAGGGCCGCATCCCGTGGGCAATGTTTACTCGCCGGCATGGAGAGGTGCGCGAGATGGGAGCCGGCAGGCGCGAACGCGAGAAGCCCCACCGCCAACCCATCTCTGCCGCCGAGCGCCTGTGGTACTTCGGAATTTTGGGCCGGGCATTCTTTGATACACCTTCAGGACCGCAAGAAATGGCCTACCTCCCCGACGATTTGGTGATGCGGCTGCCTGCGCCCACCGCGCCCCTGGCGAAACCCCTGGGTCGCCCTGCCTCGCTGGCAGAAAAAGCCACCCTTTTCCCCGCCCATGACCGCATCCTGGATCATGCCTGCACCTTGCTGGCAGCCCTGCGATTGGAGCTGTCAGCAGATGCCATCGCCGCCTTGGCTGTAGACTGGCAAATCAGTGGGCCCGACCCGGTCTGGCCCGCCCTGACGACACAGTTCGTGCGCGCAGTGCTGGAAGCCGATGCCCTGCTGGGCGCCAATGGAGTACCTCTGCCAGAGCCGGCGCGCCACTTTTTGGAGATTTCGCGTTCGAAGGCCATCGCCCAGATGGCGCGTGCCTGGATGCACAGCGCCTCGATCAACGATCTGCGTATGACACCCGGGCTGGCTGCCGAGGGCGAATGGCACAACGATCCGCTGCAAGCCCGGTATACGCTGCTGGATTTCTTGAGAACTGTTCCTCGGGATACCTGGTGGAGTCTGCCTGGGTTAATCGCCGATATCCACGATCAGCACCCAGACTTTCAGCGCCCAGCAGGAGATTACGACTCCTGGTATCTGCGCGACAAGAGCAGCGGGCAGTTCCTGCGCGGATTTGAACACTGGGAGCAGGTCGAAGGAGCCTTAATCCGCTACCTGATCTCTGGGCCGCTGCACTGGTTGGGCATCCTGGACCTGGCAGCCCCCCAGGCAGATGTCCCGCCGCAGGCCTTCCGGTATTCAGCGCATGCTGCAGAGCTGCTGAGCGGCGCCCCGCCTTCAATCGACATCCCCGAAGATGAAAAGCTGTTGATCAGCTCGGACGCGCGCGTGCGCATCCTGCGCTCTGTACCGCGTGTAGTGCGCTACCAGATCGCGCGCTTCAGCGAATGGGAAGGCGAGAGTGAGGATGCTTACCGCTACCGGCTGACGCCGGCATCCCTGGAGCGCGCCCGCCAACAGGGGCTGCGCGCCAGCCACTTGCAGGCGCTGCTGCGCCAGCATGCCCTGACG
>JBGSTO010000688.1:0-2278 GCA_041736465.1 Anaerolineales bacterium
CCTGGGCGCCGAGAGAGCCGTCCCCTGGCGCTATTTCCCGGATGCGCTGCAGGCGGCGAAGCTGTTCCAGCAGCATGGCTGGCAAATCTGGGCGTTGGAAGCCGGCGCAGATGAATCCGCCGCGCAGGCATGGCGCCTCCCGGCAGAGGCGGCAGTGCTGTTGGTGGTAGGCAATGAGCTGTACGGCGTGGACCCCGACCTGCTGGCGCTCAGCCAGCGCGTGGTGAGCATTCCCATGCACGGGCGCAAACGCTCCTTCAATGCCGCGGTGGCATTCGGTATCGCCGCGCACGCGCTGATCCAGGGAAGCGCTTAATTCTAAGGGGAGCCCCCAAGGATCCCTGTGCTCGCTAACCGCCGTACGCCTGCGCCTGCTGCCAGATCTTTTCCCAGGGATCGGTGAGCAGGTTGCCCAGCACCACGTTGACGCCCTGTGCGGGCAGCACGTCGCCATCCGGCTCGACGTACAACCAGGCGCGCCCCGCCCCCTGCGGCGGTTTGGCGCCGGCCACTTCCAGCGCTACCGGGTTCAGCTTAGAATACGGCACCGGCAGATCCCACACCAGGGACATGTCCAGGTCGGCGACCAGCTCGCGCAGCCCCTGCAGCTCCAGCTCGAGCGAGGCATTGGTGGCGGTCAGAGAGACTGCCGCCACCCCCAGTCGTTTTAGCTCTTCGATATGCTGGGGCAGCTCGGCATGATTTTCCGGGGTCAGCGTCAGGTGCACGGCGACGAACAGGTCTTCCGGCAGGGCGTTATTGAGTGCCGTCCAGGCGTAGGGCTGTTCCGGGTGCAGCACGATGAAGACGTGATCCAAACCGGTATCCAGCAGCGCCTTCAGGTAGCCGGCATCGGCAAAGCGCTGCCCATCGGTGATCAGCCCAGAAACCATGCCCAGGTGCTCGGCGTGGGCGACCAGCTCGGGCAGGTCATTGCGCAGGGTCGGCTCACCGCCGGTGAAGGTTACGTGGGGGATGCCCGCCTGCCAGGCGCGCTCCAGGAGCTGTTTCCACTGTGCGGTGCTCAATTCAGCCTTCACGCGTTCCAGCGGGGCGGCCTCGGGCGCTTCGTCTGCGGGTAGGCGATAGGTGGGGGCGATGTCCAGCCGGTAGGGCGCGGCGATCTGCCCGGAATACGGCTGGCGGCGGTCGAAATCCAGAAAAGTGACCGGATCCAGGTCAGGTGTTTCCACCAGCGTCAGCACGCGCTCCGCCAGGTCGCGGTAGTCCTGCTCGGCCTTGCGGCGGTCGACGCTGTACTGGGCTGCCATGCGCCGACCTACGTCTTCTGCGGACAGGTTGTGCACGAAGTAGAACAGGTACTCGGCGGCGGTTTCGTTCAGATGCAGCACGGTGGCGGCATTGACGATCAAGACACCCTGCCCGCCGGGTTCGACGCGCAAGTGCAGGCGGTAATTGCGCGGGTCATCGCCTGGCGACTGGTAATGGTAGATGCCCGGTTTGAATTCTGGCTGGCGGTCAGGCGCCCGGCGAAAGATATCTAGCAATGAGCTCATCGATTGTCACTCCTTTGTGGTCGGTCATCCTGTTTGCAAAGCCCATAAAGTGCGGCCAGCTTTCATCTGGGTGAGATTTCAAAGAAAAACAAAATAAAATATCCGATCAATAAAATCAACCAACCGGCGAGCTCCACCATATCCAATAAACGCGACCAGGAGAGCGAGAAATTATCCTGGATGATGCCAACAATCGACTCCATGTTATCCAGCTTGGCCTGCACGGCGCGCTTCCAGTCATCCAGGTAGAACTCGTCGTGGATCGCCTGGTAGAGCTTGGTGGTATACCAGTCGCCGATCAACAAGAGCGCCTGCTCGATGCGCTCGAACTCGAACATCAGCTCCAGGCGGTGCTGCACCACCTGCGACAGCGCCCCGCGGGTGGGGGACAGGCGGTTGGAGCGGCGCACACCTGAACGGAAACTGTGGTGCAGCTGGCGCAGCAGGCTTTCCACACGCTGGTCCAGCAGGCGGTAGCGCAAGAGCTGGTAGTTGCCGATCTTGAGCAGCTCGACATCGGACTGGAAATCATCGTTGGGCGAGACAATCACCGCCCCTTCCCAATCCACCACGGTCACCTCTTCTTCGGAGTAGCGCACGCGTGAGGTGAGGGTTTCCTCGATTTCCTGCGGTCCAAAGACCTCGCGCTGGGAGCGGATGAAGCGCGCCAGGTCGGGGGCGTGGCAGGTGATGAATTCTTCTGGCGGCTGCCCGGTCTGTCCGACCAGCAGGATGACGTATTCTTCGAACATGCTGTCGTG
>JBGSTO010000078.1:0-3042 GCA_041736465.1 Anaerolineales bacterium
AGTTGAACTAAGCGCTTCGCGCAGGTAAGATCATCAGTATCCCCACCGCCCTCTAGAATTTCATATTGCATCTCGATCTGGGCTATATTTTCTTTTTGAAATCAAATTCAAAAAGGAGATCTGGCTATGAGTGCGTTAAGACAAAAGATGATCGAAGATATGCAGTTGAAGGGGTTGGCAGTGCGGACCCAGGAGGCGTATGTAAATGCAGTGCTACAACTGAGCAGGCATTGCAAGAAGTCGCCTGATGGCATTGAAGAGGAGGAACTTCGAGAATACTTCCTGTACTTGAAGAATGAGAAATGCGTGGCAGACAGCACGTTCTCCATTGCATTATGCGGGATCAAGTTTTTCTATGAGCAGACGCTGAAGAAAGAGTGGCATACCCTGCAACTCGTTCGCCCGGACAGGAAAAAGAAACTTCCGGTGGTATTGAGCACAGAGGAGGTCAAGCGGGTGCTGGAGTGCGTGCACCGCTTTCCCTATCAAGTTTGCCTGAAGACGATCTATGCCTGCGGATTACGCCTGTTGGAAGGAACCCGCTTGCGGGTGAAAGATATCGACAGCCAGCGCAAGATGATCCATGTGATTCAGGGGAAAGGAAACAAAGATCGCTATGTGCCCCTGCCCGACCATACCTTGAATCTGTTACGTCATTTGTGGGCCACCCACCGCAATCCCGATTGGATGTTTCCGTCTCACAATGGGCTGGAGGCGATGAATGAAACTGCGCTACAGAAAGCATTTCGAGCCGCACTGCGGGAGAGTGGCGTGCACAAACAGGCTTCCGTTCATACTTTGCGCCATTCGTATGCCACGCATCTGTTGGAGGCGGGGATTGACCTACGTGTCATCCAGGCCTATCTCGGTCATGCCTCACCTTCCACGACGGCCATTTACACCCATCTCACATCGGTGACCGAAGCCCAGGTCAACCAGCGCATCAATCGCATCCATGCCGAGCTATGGGACTAGAACTGGCGGATCTCTTTCGAGCTTATGGTGCCGCCTATCGAACCAAATATGCCGACAAACTCCTGCCCTCGCATCGTCAGGCGATGTGGGCGATCGAGCATTGCCGTACCGAGCAGCTGGGCGGACAGGTGTATGGCTGTCCGAATTGCCAGGAGTTTCAATACAGTTATCACTCCTGCCGCAACCGGCATTGTCCCAAATGTCAGCATGAGCAAACTCAGGCTTGGTTGAAGGTACAACAGGAATTACTCCTGAACGTTCCCTATTTCTTCCTGACCTTCACTCTGCCGTCTGAATTGCGGGATCTGGTGCGTGCCAATCAGAAGGCGTTGTATGCCCTGCTCTTTCAGGCTTCGGCAGAGGCAGCGCAAAAAATGGCGCTGGATTCACGCTATATCGGCGGGCAGATCGGTTTGGTGGGCGTGCTGCACACCTGGACGCGCAACTTGATCTTTCATCCCCACGTTCACTATCTCGCTCCGGGCGGTGGGTTGCACTCGGATGACAAGACCTGGCTGGCGGCGCGTCAACATTTCTTCCTGCCTGTGCGTGCGCTCTCCAAGTTGTTTCGGGCTGCCTTCCAGCGAGCTTTGCAGAAAACCAAACTCTTTGAGCAAGTTCCTGCCAAGGTCTGGACGCAAGAATGGGTTGTGCATTGCAAGCCCGTTGGAGATGGGCACGCCGCACTCAAATATCTGGCTCCCTATATCCATCGGGTCGCCATCAGCAATCGCCGCTTGCTTGCTTTCGAGGATCGGGGTTCGCTGGAAGGTTCCCGCGTCACCTTCCAGTATCGCACATCCGATACCGGACAACTCAAAACGTGTACCCTTTCGGTGGAGCAGTTCTTCCAACGTTTCCTCCAACATGTGCTCCCCCATGCTTTTGTGAAGGTGCGCTATTATGGTTTCTTTGGCGCTTCCGTCCGCCGCAAGCTAACCGCTTTGCAGACCCAACTCGGCAAGCCTGCGCCTGCTCCGCTGGAACAGCAACCATCCAATTCTTCTCAATCTGAGCAGGATGCCCTTTCCAAAATCCTCTGTCCAGTCTGCGGTTTGCCGATGATCTTTCAGAGAAATCTGTCTCCACAACTGTGCCGTTCTCCCTAAAAGTTGTTCCGACGCTTCCTTCTTTTCTCCCTCAGACAGTTGCCTCTTCGGCATCTGTCCGTTTTGGTTTCCTTTCCTTCCCTTTTTGCCCGATCTGCTGTTCCAGATTTCTTGTATAGGACTTTGATTCTCATGTAAAATACTCTGCAGTTCTTTCCCTTATCGGTGGGCATTGGTTCTTGTGATGTTTTTGCCAGTTACACTTGGCTTCTTTTTCCAAATACGGCCTAGTCCAACTCGGACAGATGCGGCGGCGCAATGTCCCTTTCTCTTTGCTTCGCCCCCTTCCGCCGCATCAATCCTTAATTCGTTATATCCTTGCTATATATGCTTCTCGTCCATTCCCACACATTCCCACACATATCCAACAAGCCGTAAGGCGACGCACCGTTCAAGAATAAACCAACAGGGGTCGTTGTTTTCAAACCAAGTTCGAAGGAATTGCAATGCAATTCCTTCCACTCATCGCCCCACGGATACACACGTTGATCTCCTCTTGCCGCCTTCTCCCATTCTGCTTCGCTCGGAAGGGTGATCCGCTTTTTTATCTTTTCTCCAAGCCACTTGCAGTATGCCATGGCATCATGCCATGTAATGTTTACAACAGGATGATTTTCCAAACCTGTTGGTATCTGTCCACCCCTCCAATGTTCAGGGGTTTTTCCGTTCACATCTTTTACGTATATAACATATTGTGCATTGGTGACCAGTGTACGCGCAATGTGGTATTTGGGCAGGTATATTTTGTGGAGCGGCTTTTCTTCATCCCGATCTTTCTCGCTACCCATCCAGAATTTGCCTGCAGAGATCATAACCCATTCAGGTTCGCCATAAGGTGGCATCCAAAAAATCAGGGAATTTTCTTCTCGTGATTTTACTTTTATTAATAACTGTCCATCATCCTTTGTCAGATCTTGCCACATCTTTTCTGGGATCTCAAGCCATAGACGATCATCAT
>JBGSTO010000080.1:0-7088 GCA_041736465.1 Anaerolineales bacterium
CGTCGCGGATCGCCAGCAGGCTCGCCAGGCACAGCCCGCCGCCCGCCGATTCGCCCACAATGATGGTGTTCTCCGGCAGCACGCCCTGGCTCAGCAGCCAGCGGTAAGCCGTCAGGGAATCCTCCATCGCCGCCGGGAACGGGTGCTCCGGCGCCAGGCGGTAATCGTACAGAAGCGCCCCGACGCCGGTGGCTTTCACGAATTTCGCCACGTGCATGCGATGATCGATGCAGTTGCCAGACACGTACCCGCCGCCGTGTGTGTAGAAGATCGCCTTCTCGGCTGCAGATGGGGAATTCGCACTTCCGGCAGGGTGAATCCACTCTGCGGACAACCCTTCCGGCAAACCGGGGATGCTCACCGGCGAGACCGCAATCTCAGGCGGGATCGAGCCGAACTTTTTCGCCCCTTCTTCGAATTCCTTGCGCATCTGAACGGTGGATGTCTCCCGCGTGACGACCTCCCGCTTCAACCGTCCCTTGAAGAGGTGGCTGTGTTGGACGCTAAAGATAACCAGGCGGCTTTTTAGACTGGGCATGATGTTTTCTCCTCAAGATATTCTTATTTCAGACTTTTGCGCCATTTAGAAACAGGTCTACGCTGCGTTCGATCGATTGGCTGGCATCGAAGCGCTCCGGCTCCAGGAAAAAAGGTTTGACGGCCTCGATGAAAGCAAACTCGAACAGGCCCTCCAGCAGGTCATCCGGCAGGTCGCTGCGCAGGTCGCCGCCCTGCTGTCCCAGGCGAATGATCTCGTGCACCAGCTCGTACAGACCGCTGCGCTCGCCCTCCACCGGGCGAAATGAAATCACCTGCTTCATACGGTAGATCCAAAAAGCTTCGAAAATCTCTTTCTGGGCGCGCACGCCTTCCACCAACACGCCGAACACCCGGGTCAGGCGTGCACGCGTATCCGGCAGCTGGCGCAGCTGCGCCAGGCGCTCCGGGTTGTATTCCTGGAATCTGCGCTGCAGAAACGCGGCGATAATCGCTTCCTTGGAAGGGAAGTAGTTGTACAGCGTTCCCTTGGCAATATCCGCTTCTGCCGCGATTTGCTCCATCGTCACCGCCTGCAGCCCCTGCGCGTGGAACAATTGAACCGCCGTGCTGATGATTTTGTTGAGCGTTTCTTCTTTTTTTCGCTCCATGCGGGTCGAGGTTTGCGAATTCACTGCATCTCCTTTGCACACCGTACATTTTTATATATCGTACATTTATGTACGACGTTCATTATTGAACGCCGTCTAATATAATACGGGGTACACGATCTGTCAAGGGGGATTTTTACAATAAAGGCGGATCTATCCATAGTCGCTTGCCAAACCAGTTTCCCGGTATACAATTGATATATGGACCTGCTCCACACCAAACTGCGCCCTCCGCCCCTCCGTGCAGAGCGGGTGACCCGCCTCCACTTGCTGCACAGGCTGGACGCGGCCCTGAGCCACGCGCTCACCCTGCTCAGCGCGCCCGCCGGCTATGGTAAGACCACCCTGCTCAGCCAGTGGGTCGACCGCCGCCCTGCACCAACCGGCTGGCTCTCCTTCGACCGCAGCGATAACGACCCGGCCCAGTTCCTTCGCTACCTGCTCGCCGCCCTCCAGCACATCGACCCCGCCGCCGGCGCGCTGCTCCCCGGTATGCTGCAGCCTCCCAAACCCTCGCCCATCCCCAAAATCCTGGTGGCTCTGATCAACGATCTCGCCGCCTCGCACAAAGAATTCGTCATTATCCTGGATGACTACCAGGAGATCGATGCCCAGGCGGTGCATGATCTTCTGGCCCAGCTCATCGAACACATGCCTCCTAATCTGCACATGATCCTCGCCGCCCGCGCCGACCCGCCGCTCAATTTACCCCAGCTGCGCGCCCGCGGTCAGCTGCTCGAGCTGCGCGCCGCCGATCTGTGCTTCGACTCCGCTAGCGCCAGGATCTTCTTTCAAGATGCCATGGCTCTGCCGCTTTCAGGCGAAGATATCCACGCCCTGCTGCGCAAAGCCGAGGGCTGGATTGCCGGTTTGCAGATTGCCGCAATTTATCTCCAAAACCAGCCCGATCTCTCCCAGGCAGTGCAGGCCTTTACCGGCAGCCACCGCCATATCCTCGATTACCTGGCAGTCGAAGTCATCGAGCGCCTGCCCGAGTCTGTCCAGGAATTTCTCTCCCACACCGCCATCCTGGACGATCTGCAGGCCTCGCTCTGCGATGCCGTTACCGGGCGCAGCGACGGCCAGCACATCCTCGAGAGTCTGGATCGCGCTAACCAGTTCATCATCCCGCTGGACGAAGAGCGGTGCTGGTATCGCTACCATCGCCTGATGGCAGAGGCTTTGCGGCGGCGAACGGAAAACCTGGAACGCTCCCACCTGGCAGATCTGCACCGCCGCGCCAGCGGCTGGTATGCCGCCCAGGGCATGACTAGCTCCGCCATCCGGCACTCCTTCGCCGCTGGCGATCTCCAGCGCGCCGCAGGTTTGATCGAAGCCAGCGCCGAGGCCATGCTGAAAAGCAGCCTCATCGTCACCCTGCTGGAATGGCTCGACCGGTTGCCGGAAGAGCTGGTCTACGCCCGCCCCGCCCTGAACATGGCCTATGCCTGGGCGCTGCTCTTCAAAGGCGGCTCCATTCGCGCCGTGCAGGCCCGCCTGGAGGCCTCCCAGGCAGCCGGGAGCCCGGCCTCTGCGCCGGAGGCGGTAATCCGCGCCATGATCGCCACCCTCACCGGCGACCTCCACCAGGGCCTGCTCTACTCCCAGCGCGCCTTGCAAGAGCTGCCCCCCGGCAGCGCCTTTCTGCGCAGCATCGCCGCCGACAACCTCGGCATCGCCTATGTCATCCAGGGCGACGTCCAATCCGCCATCCAGGCCTTCAAGCAGAGCAGCGCGCTGGCGCAGGAGTCTGGCAACACCATGTTCGTGGTCGCTTCTCTGAGCAATTTGGGAGGCCTCTACCTCGTTCAAGGTCATCTGCAGCTGGCTGCCGAAGTCTATCGCCAAGCGCTCGCAGGGGCAGCTTCGCCAACCGGTCAGCGCCTGCCCGTAGCCTGCCGGGCTTTGATGGGGTTAGGCGAGATCACCCGCGAATGGAACCACCTGGAGCAGGCCCGCATGCTGCTCGAGCAGGCCCTGCAGCTTTCGCAGCAGTACAGCGAAACCGGCGAGCTGGTGATTTGTCTCAACCTAGCCCGCGTGCTTCAATCCCAGCGGGACGAAAAAGGGGCGCTCGAGCTGCTGTACCGGGCGCAGGTCATCGCCAGGCACAGCACCGCCTCCCCAATCGACGATCGCCTGGTGGATGCCGCCCTGGCGCGCACCTGGCTGCAGCAGGGCAATCTCGCCGGCGCCTCCGGCTGGGCTGCCAGCAGGGGCTTTGAGCAGGTCGCGCCCGGCGCTGCACTTCCAGACGACCACGCCCTAACCTTGCCCTACGACCTGCACGAAGCGGAATGGATGGTGTACGCCCGCCTCCAGCTTGCCCAAAACCGAGCACAGCCGGCGCTGCTTACCCTGACTGCATTATTGACCACAGCGCAGCAGCAGGGACGCATCCGCCGCCAGCACGAAATCCTCCTGCTGTTGGCGCTCGCCCACCGGCAGGCAGGCTCTGCCGGTCTCGCCCTGGAATCCCTGGAAAGCTCGTTGGTGCTGGCGCAGTCGGAAGGGCACATGCGATCCTACATCGAAGAGGGCGCCCCGATGGCAGAGCTGCTGCGCGAGGCCGTGCGCCGTGGCATTCAGAAAGAGTACTGCAGCCGCCTGCTCAGCGCCCTCCGGCAAGAGCCGCCAGCGCCGCATCGCCCCTCTGGTATAGGCATTGCCGGGCTGCCAGACCCGCTCAGCACAGAACCTTCGCAAAAGCGAGAGCCTGACCGTGCCACGCCTAAGCGCAAGGCTGTCCTCAGAGAGCCGCTCAGCACAGGATCTCCGCCGGAACGAGATCCTGACCGCCTCGATCGCACGGGCAAAGCAGCCTTAGTAGAGCCGCTCAGCACAGGATCTCCGCCGGAGCGAGGGCTTGATCGCCTCGATCGCACGGATAAAGCAGTGCTCGTAGAGCCGCTCAGCACCGGATCTCCGCCGGAACGAGATCCTAACCGCCTCAATCGCGGGGGCAATGCAGTGCTGGTTGAGCCGCTCGGCACAGTATCTCCGCCGGAGCGGGAGCTTGACCGCTTCGATCGCACGGGCAAAGCAGTTTTAGTAGAGCCGCTCAGCGAGCGCGAGCTGCAGGTGCTGCACTTGCTTGCCGAAGGCTGCACAAATCGCGAGATCAGCCAGCGGCTGTATATCTCCCTCAGCACCGTCAAAGGGCACGTCGCCAACATCAGCGGCAAACTGCTCGCCGGCAACCGCACCGAAGCCGTCGCCCGCGCTCGCCAACTGGGCCTGCTGCCCGCCAACTGATCGCCTGCTCCACCGCTCCAACCTCACCCCCGATCCGTAGGGGCGGGTCTGTTCGAGCAAGCTGCGCCCGCATCAAAGCCAACCCCTCAGCCTCCAAACCTACCCCAAAAACCGCAAAGACCCGCCCTGCCCCTTCGTGCGCTTCGCGAAATTTCGTCTCCTTCGTGTTCCAACCTCGCATCCCTGCTGCGCCCAATCCGTGTCATCTGTGACCATATCCACGTCGTGCCGCCTCAAACCATACTTTTGACCGGTCACAACCATACCATTCCTCCGCGATACTGGTATCAATCTACTCAAAGGCTGAGCCCACAATGCCCACAGAAACTCCCCACCCATCCCCTCGCGGCATCCCGCCCCTCGCCCAACCGCGCCTTTATCGCATCGAGCTGCGCGGCCACCTCGACCAGGCCTGGCTGTCTGCCTTCGCCCCGCTCTCTTTTTCCAGCTCCGACCGGCTCACCACGATTGAGGTGCTCGCCGATCAGGCTGGGCTGCGAGGCATCTTGAACCGCTTGTGGGATCTGAATCTCGACCTGCGTTCCGTGGTTGAGATCAGCAGGCCAGCCGCATAAATATGGAGACTGCTGAAATGGATAAACACGTCTACACCTTCGATGAACTGGCGCCCAGTTTACAGCCGCTGGCCGGCGGCAAGGGCGGCTCCCTGGCGAAGCTCTACCAGTCCGGCTACCCGGTTCCCGCCGGCTTCGTCATCTTCGCCTCTGCCTTCTCGGAAGATCGCCTGCTGCCCGAAGCCTGGGCGCAAATCCAGGCGCATCTGGATGCGCTGCGCCTCGACAATACCCGGCAGGCCTTCGCCGTGCGCTCCTCCGCCCTGTCCGAAGACTCACAGCAGGCCTCCTTTGCCGGCGAATTCGAGTCTTGTCTCAACCTCTCCAGCGACGAAGCGATCCGGGATGCCATCCACCAGGTGCATTGCTCAGGATATGCCGAGAAAGTCCAGGCCTACAGTCAGGCCAGGGGCATGACCGCCTCCCACCAGGTGGCGGTCGTGGTCCAAAAGCTGGTCGCCGCTGAACGCTCCGGGGTGCTGTTCACCGCCAACCCCACCAACGGCCTCCGCTCGCAGGTCATGATCAATGCCGCCTGGGGGTTGGGCGAAGCCATTGTCAGCGGGGCGGTCACCCCCGACCTGCTTATCGTGGATAAAAACACACCGCGCCTCCTCTCCCGCCAGATCGCAGCCAAGGAAGTCATGACCGTGCGAACGGCGGGCGGCACCGAAGATCGCCCGGTGGAGGCCAGCCAGCAAAAACAAGCCGTTCTCTCCGATGCGGACGCCCTCAAGCTTTCCCATCTGGGTGTCCAGATCGAGAACCTGTACGGCATGCCCATGGACATCGAATGGGCCGCTTCCGGTGACGACTTCTTCATCTTGCAGGCGCGCCCCATCACCGCCCTCCCGGACCCGCCCCCGCCCACAGTCTGGAAGCTGCCCAAAGGCGCCTATGCGGTCATGCGCGTCAACATCATCGAGCTGATGGAAGAACCGCTCTCACCCCTCTTCGAGACGCTCGGCCTGCAAGTCGTCAATACCAGCATGGAAGACCTGCTGGATAGCTTCCTGGGACCCGGCATCCTGCCGCCGCACCCCATCATCAGTATCAACCACTACGCCTATTACAACGGCTCGCTCAAGCCGTCCAGCATCGCCAGGCTGCTCTCCGATATGGCAGGCATCGCCCGGCGCATGTTCACCGGCGCGGTGGAGCGCTGGACCGAGCAGGGACGCCCGGCCTACCTGGCTGCCATCCAAAAGTGGCAGGCCATCTCCTGGCGCGACCTCCCCAACACCCACCTCCTGCAGGCTTCCCGCGAGCTGGCCCATGCCGCCATCGACGCCTATCTGTCCATGGTGGCAGGTCTGATCCCTGCCGCCTGGATCAGCGAAGCGTTCTTCACCTACTTCTACCGCTTCCTGGTCAAACGCCGCTCGGACCCGCAGGCCTCCACGTTCTTGCTTGGCTTCGACAGCGTGCCGATCCTGGCAGATCAGTCGCTCTACAACCTGGCAGGCTGGGCGCGCCAGCACAATTCGCTTGCCCGTTATCTTGCAGATACCCCCGCGCCTCAGCTTGCCGCCCACCTCAACTCCGGGATGCCGCCGCAGGGCTTATCGGAGCTTGCCTGGATCGAGTGGCGCGAGAAAGCCCGGGCCCATCTGGATCGCTACGGGCACATGCTCTACGATCTCGACTTCGCCAACCCCGTCCTTGCAGATGATCCTGCGCCCCTGTTGGAAACGCTCAAGCTCTATCTGCGCGGGGAGGGAAGCGATCCGTATGCCCGGCAGGAGGCTGCCATCGATCGCCGGCAAGCCGCCATCTCAGGCATACGGGCACGGCTGAAGGGTTGGCGCTTGAAGCAGTTCGATCGCTGGCTGGCGCTGGCGCAGCGCTTCGCTCCCCTGCGTGAGAACGCCCTGGCGGACCTCGGGCTGGCCTACCCGCTGCTGCGCCAGATGCTGCACCACATTGGAGCCCAGCTTGCCAGTGCCGGAGCCATCGAGCATCCCGAACACATCTACTGGCTCACCCAGGAGGAAGTCGCCGCCGCCTGCGAGAAGCTGGATCGCAATCTACCGCTGGAAAGACTGTCCCACGCCATCCCCGAGCGCAAAGCCGCTCGCCGCGCAGCCCAAAAAGCCACCCCGCCGCGCAG
>JBGSTO010000126.1:0-3152 GCA_041736465.1 Anaerolineales bacterium
AGCATCACGCGTTCGCCTTGCGAGCGCAGCAGGCGGGCGATCTTGCCGGCAGCGGTGGTCTTACCCGAACCCTGCAGGCCGACCAGCATCAGGACGCGCGGCTTGGCGCCTGCCAGGTTAAGCCGTTCTGGCTCGCCCAGCGTGCTGATCAGTTCCTCGTTCACGATCTTGACCACCTGCTGTCCCGGATTCAGCGCGCGCGAAACCTCGGCCCCCACGGCGCGTACCCGCACCCGGGCGACGAAGTCCTTCACCACGGCATAATTGACGTCGGCTTCCAGCAGCGCCAGGCGCACCTCGCGCATTGCCAGGTCGACGTCGCCTTCGGAAAGCTTGCCGCGGCGGCGCAGCTCTTTGAATACGGTTTCCAGGCGTTCGGTCAGGTTCTCGAACAAATCAGCATCCTAAATCATCAGGCTGGCGCTCCAGGCGCTCAGCCGGCTTAAAACATGCAAAAGCCTGCAAGGCTGGGCGTCTTGCAGCACTGCATTTTAATGGGTATGGCGATAAAAAGCAAGGCAGATAGTGAATGAAATTCATTTTGCGTAACTTTCCACGCACCTGCGGGTTTATCTTTATTGCTAAGGTCATCTTTCACCGATTATTCCAATCTCATCCGAACGGAGGATTTATGTCAAAAATCGTGCTCGTTACCGATTCCACCTGCGGCATCCCCGCCGATCTGGTCAAAAAATATGATATCAAAGTCGCCCCACAGGTCCTGGTCTGGTCCGACAAAACCTACCGCGACGGGGTCGACATCCAAACGAATGAATTCTACAAACGCCTGAAGACCGACAGCGCCATGCCCACCACCTCGCAGGCGACCATCGGTGAGTTCAAAAATATCTACACCCAGATCGTCGAGGAAGGCAACCAGGCGCTGACGGTGGTGCTGTCCAACAAGCTTTCGGGCACCATGGATTCAGCCCTGCAGGCGCGTGATCTGCTGCCCGGCGCAAAGATTGAAATTGTCGATTCCCACATGGTCGCCATGGCATTGGGATTCCTGGTGCTGCACGCCGCCCGCGCCATCGAGCAAGGCGCCAGCCTGGCGGAGGCCAAGGCCCTGGTCGAAAACGCCCGTGCGAACGTCGGCGTGGTTTTTGCCGTCGATACACTTGAATTCCTGCACCGCGGCGGGCGCAGCGGCGGCGCCAGCCGCTTCCTGGGCACCGTCCTCAACTTCAAGCCTATCCTGGAGGTGCGCAACGGCAAGGTAGAAGCCGTCGAGCGCGTGCGCACCCGCAAAAAGTCCCTGCAGCGCGTGGTGGAATTGGTTGAGACGCAGATCGCCGGTCGCAAGCCGGTGCGCTTGGCAACCCTGCACGCCGCCGCCCACGCAGATGCCCAGGAGCTGCTGGACATGGCTTCCGCCCGCATCGATGCCGTCGAAAGTATCTTCTCCGAGGTCAGCCCGGTGATCGGCACACACGCCGGTCCCGGCACCGTCGGTCTGGTGTACATGGCAGGCATGTAAAGACCGGCGGATTTTCAACGACGACCCGCGGCCCATCTGGATATCAGGTGGGCCGCTTTGATTTCAAATTTGTCAAGCCAGGCAAGAACATTCTCCAGGCAGTCAATAAATCGGTACGTTATAATTGCGCCATACAGAGGTGAGGCGCATGCCATGAACCTGGAAATCCCCCGCCTGGCTTTCCTGCCGGTCGAAAACCTGCTCATCCACGAACGCCACGATAACCAGCGCACCCTGCCGCTGGTGCACCGCATGCGCGCCAGCGGCTTATTCCGCAACCCACCCATCGTCACACCGCTGGACGATGGCAGCGGGCGCTTTCTGGTGCTGGATGGCGCCAACCGCACCACCGCCCTGCGCGAGATGGGCTTTCCCCACTGCCTGGCGCAGGTCGTCCAGGCGAACGACCCCGGTCTGAAGCTGTACAACTGGAATCACATCGTCTGGGAGCTTAATCCCACCCGCTTTCTCGAGGGCTTGCAGGCGATCGAGGGGATCGAGCTGCTGTCCGTGCAGGACCGCCAGACCAGACCCGACCTGCACAGTGAATGCGCCCTGGCGATCATCCAGCTGCCCGGCGGCGAGGTGTTCTCTGTGTGCTGCCGCGCCCAAAGCCTGGAAGGCCGCGTCGCCGGCTTGAATGCCCTGGCAGACAGCTACCGGGAGAGAGCGCGCCTGGATCGCACCAACGCCGAGGATATCCTGCCGCTGGCGCACATCTATCCGCACCTGGGCGGGCTGGTCAACTTTCCTAGCTTCAGCATGCAGGACATCCTGCATCTCGCCGGGCAGGGCGGTCATCTGCCCAGCGGCATCACCCGCTTCACCATTGCGCCTCGCATCCTGCACTTGAATTATCCGCTGGCTGAGCTTGAATCGCCGCACAGTGTCGAAGAGAAAAACGCCAACCTGGATCGCTGGATAAAAGACAAACTGGCGCGCAAGCATGTGCGCTATTACGCCGAGCCTACCATCTTATTCGACGAGTAGGCGTTGATCGCCGCAAGAGCACTCCATGCAATCCTGGTTGAGACAGCAGTTACACCTTTACCCTCTGCAAGAAGATGACCTGCGGCAGCGATCCAGTACGCTGCAAACGATCTTACTGGTCATCCTGGGCATCAGCATTCCCCTGACCGCGCTGACCATATTCGACCTGCCCGGTTCCGCGCCCGTGGTATGGCTGCAGGCCTCAACCATCCTGTGCTGCCTGCTGGCCCTGGCGCTGGTCAGCCGCCAGCATCCGCGCCTCGCCGGTTTGGTACTGGCGGCTTTCATCTGGCTGATCTTCACCAGCGTATCCTTGTGGTTCTCCAACGGAGCGCCGCTCAGCTTCGGCGGTTATATCATCGGCATCCTGATTGCCAGCCTGGCGTTCAGCAACCGCGCCGGATTTTTGTATTTCGTGCTCAGCCTGATCACCAGCGGGATTGCCTTTGCGGCGCGGGGTCTGGGTCTGCAGCCGCTGTTCGACTTCTCCGGAGAGCCGCTGTACGCCTGGCTGGGCGGCGCCATCCTTTTCAGCGCCATCGCCATGCTGCTCAGTCTCACTTTTCGCGGCCTGCAAACCGCTCTGGAGAACGCCCGCCGGAGCCAGCAGCACGCCGAGCGGCGCGCCGTGCAGCTTCAGGTAGCTGCCGAGGTCGCCGGCGAAACCACCGCCGTCCGCCAG
>JBGSTO010000156.1:0-2723 GCA_041736465.1 Anaerolineales bacterium
GTCCTAGAATCAACACCCTCGGTTGGTTTGTTATCGGAAATGGCGGGCGAACTGCCTGGCCCCAAACCTCTCGGTGTATCTCAGCCCAGCTGCCCCGAGTGAATATGATTGACTGGGCTGTATCGAGCCAATCGGAAAAAACCATTCGCCGTTCTCGCCCCAGATCCCAGATCGAAATATTCCCCGTGATTTCAGAGTGCGCCAGATGGACGCGCTTCCACCGGTAGCGGTTTTTCCGCCAGAGGAATATCAATCGGTTAGCCCGAATAGGCCAGAGGTGTTTTCCAATTTTTTCTCTTACTCGAAAAAGAAATTTTCGCATGGTATCCCGAATGCTCCCCTTGTTTTCATGGTATGAGGTTAAATACGCAGCAGAAAATCTTATACTGTCCTGCTGACCAGCACCACAGCCACCGCGATCATCATTCCGCCGATCATCTGGCCTGGCAGGAGCGTTTCGCCGAGGATCAGCGCGGCAAGCGCCACCGCGGATACCGGCTCGAGCACGCCCAGCGTCGAAGCGTTTGCCGGACCGACGCGCTGCAGGCCTGCCATGAAGGCGCCGATGGCAAAGACAGTTGAGATGGTCGAGAGCGCACCGATCGCCGCGTAACCGTTCCATCCCGCCGGAAAGGTGAACCCCTGCGCCGCGGCAATCACCGTGTAAGTTGCCGCTGTTGAGGTGATGATCACCGTCGTCGCCGGGATCGCCGGGGCAGCGCGGAGCACATTGCTCCCCACCAGCACGTATGCCGCGCCGATCACGGCAGCCAGGATCCCCAAGAGGATCCCCGGGATCGAGCCTTCACCGCCGCTGGTAATTCCGCCGCCCGTAGTGATCGTGAGCACTGCCCCGGCCAATGCCAGGATCAAGGCGCCGATTTTCAAGCGGGTGATTTTCTCTTTCAAAAAAAAGAACGCGCCAAGCGTGACCAGCACCGGGGAAAGGTAAAGCAGCAGCGCCACCAGGCTTGCCGGCGCCAGGCTGATCGCCAGAAAGTACGCCAGCGACTGCCCGACATAGCCGATCACCCCCATCAGAATCAGTTGGAAAAGGATCTTTCCACGCGGGAAGGGCGTGCGGCTGGCAGCCATGTACACCAGCAGGAGCAGCGCCGCCAGGCTGAAGCGCATGAAGAGCACCGTCGTTGGCGCTGTACCATCCGCATAAGCAAGACGAGCAAAAATCGGCATCGCCCCATAGGCAATGGATGAGAGGACAACAAGAGCTACGCCAGTTATTCGCTTCAAAGGTCATTCCCGGTTTCATCGAGGCAGCGTTGGATGGCTTCAGCAAGCGATTGGATATTATGCTCGCTGAAGAGCTCCAGGTGAGAGCCTGCGATATACCGGATATTAACCCTGTCAGCAAATTTTGTCCAGCCCATGTCTTCTTCGTGCGAAACCAGCAGGTGACCGCCGCGCGCGCGCAGCAGGGTTAGCGTTCTCGGGTATTCGCCTGGGGTATATTCCAACATCGCTCTGTGATTCTGCACAATCACCGCCTGAGCCGGTGCGGGGAGGCTTGAACCGTAATCGATCAGGTCATTCACGCTCGGGCTGTGAGTCGCATTCCGGGAAAAGAAATACCGCGCCATCTGCCTGACCTGGCGAGTGCCCCGCTGCCAGAGATATCTGGGACGGATGCGGGATAACTCGATCACCCGGTAAGGCAGGTTGCGGATAAAGCCTTTCAGGAAGGTCGGCCCCAGCTTCACCTGGTAATAGCCCGATTTCGGATTGGCATGGTCAATCACCAGCAGCAATCCAACCTTTTCACCCTGCTCGAGGAACTGCCGCGCAGCTTCAAAGGCAACTGTTCCACCGTAAGAATACCCGCAAAGATGGTAAGGCCCCTCGGGCTGGATTTTTCGCATCATCCGGATGTAATGCGCCGCCATTGCCTCGATCGATTCGAGCGCAGGCTGCTGCCCATCCAGCCCCTTCGATTCCAACCCCCAGACCGGCTGGTCGGGGTGGAAGTAGGGGGTAAGTTTGGTGAACCACACTACATCCCCGGTCAAACCATGGATGCAGAACAACCCTTTGCGCTTTCCTTCGGGCTTGATCGCAACCAGCGACGACCAGTTTCGCGGGCCAGGTTGGGCGCTGATCATTGCGGATACCTGGGCGACTGTCGGGTTCTGGAACATCGAAACCAGCGGAATGCGCACGGCGAATGTTTCCTCCACCTTCGCCAGCATCTGCACCGCCAGTAAAGAATGCCCGCCTAACTCGAAGAAGTTCTCGTCGATTCCAATCCGCTCCAGCTGGAGTACTTTTTCCCAGATCAATGCCACGATCGTCTCCACCACATCCATTGGGGGAAGATAATGATCAGCATTCGTTCCGAACACTGATTCGGGCTGCGGAAGCGCCTTGCGATCGACCTTGCGGTTGGGAGTCAGCGGGAAAGCATCCAGGATCATAAATATCCCCGGGACCATATACTCCGGCAGCGACCGGCGCAGGTGCGTGCGCAGCTGCACGCGCAGCTGGCTTAATTCCGGCGCTGTCTCGCGCACCGTCAGGTAAGCCACCAGCCGCTCATCCCGCACCGCCACAACGGCCTGCGCTACCTCCGGGTGCGTCCCCAGCACTGCCTCGATCTCACCCAACTCGATGCGGTGCCCACGCAGCTTTACCTGCGTGTCTGCCCGCCCCAACAGCCCGATCTGCCCATCCCAGCGGTAGCGCCCCAGATCCCCGGTGCGGTACATCTT
>JBGSTO010000224.1:0-6248 GCA_041736465.1 Anaerolineales bacterium
GGCGCAGCGTGGCGTACAGCCAATCCGGACTGCCTGGGATGGGGGATGCCTGGCGCGGGTGCACGCCTTTCAGCACCGGCAGCAGCCCGGCGCGCACCAGCGAGGACTTGCCGCTGCCGGAGGGACCAGCCAGGGTGATAAAACGGCTGGTAGAAAACTTTTCCAACACCTGTGCGACCAGCTGTTCGCGCCCGAAGAAGCGCCTGGCGTCGCTTTCCTGGAAGGTTTCCAACCCGAGGTAGGGGCACTCGCCAGAGAACGGGCGCGGGGCGAAGCCCTCCCGGATCTGCCCGAGCAGACGGGCGACATCCTCGGCGGAATAGCCGCTGATGACCGCGCCGTGGGCATGCTCGATGCGCACCGCGCTGACCTCGCCGCCGGTGATCTCTGCGGCGTGGATCTCGGCGTCGATGCGCACCGTGCGTGGATCATTGGGTTGAGAATCTTCCACCCGGCCTCCAAAAATCCTTACAAACTGCACCCCGCTAGGTAAAATAACGGATAAATATTATCCAGTATGATATAATATTTTATCATTATCTGTGGGGAAGATAAAATCAACCTACCTTGGACGCTCATTAAAACCATCAATCCACCGAGGCTGGATCATCGTACCGGAGGAGATTCAGTATGTTTGGAGTCGTTAAAGTAATGAAGGCTGGTATCCAGCCGTCCAATCCTGCCAAACTGCAGCCTGCGCAGCGGCAGCCCGCCCGTACCTGGCTGGTCTGGGCTGCCCTGGCCGCACTGCTGGCGTTGAGCAGCGGCTGCGTTCTGAGCAGCCCGGCGCCGGATGATCCGACACCGGTAATTCCGACAGAGGTTGGCTCAACCCCGGTCGATCCTACCCCGGGTGTTTCAGACTATGAAGCGCAGGTCAACCCAGAGCTTGTCCCGCTCCTGCCCGCAGTCGCCGACCCGCAGGGCAATCTTCTGCCGGTTGCAGCCTCTCTGGATGAGCAGGGCGTGCAGAGCGATTTCGTTGAGGGCGTGATCCTGCTCCGCCCCGACAATGAAGCCGACCTGCAGGCTTTCCTGGAGCGCTACGATGGCGTGGTCATCGATGACAACACCATCCCCGAGCCGCCCCCAGAGCTGAGCATTACCCTGACCGAGGCAGAGCGCAAAGCTACCGAATTCCTGGTGCGGGTTAACCTGGCGTCGGTGGATGCCGCTGACCTGCCGGCAAATGCTGCCCGCGCCGGTCTGGAAGGGGTGATCGAGTTCTCCTCCCAGGCGGGCGCTGAGACCCTCGCCGCAGTGCTGGATGCCAAGGCCTCCGGCTTCGACGCCAGCGGAAACTGGATCGAGCAGGCCTCTCAAATCCCTTCCTTCCCCGGCTCCTTTGGGGCGTTCTTCAACACCCGCGAACGCCGCAATACGCCGCCGGCGGCCGGTTTCAAGGATGGCTTCGCAGAACCGCGCTACGGGACGGGGGGCAGCTTTTCGAACGTGACCCTGGCCTGGCAGTACACCGCCGCCCACGGGTTTCAGCGGCGGGTATGGGTTGCCATCATCGACAGCGGCTTCTACCTGGACAACAACGGCGTGCCGATTGGCAATGACAGCGACTTTCTACCCGCCGGGGCAAACGGCAGGCCGGTGCAGTACGATTTCACAGACGATGATGCCTTCGCCGGCGGGCCGGGTCCCGGGCGCTGCGGGCCCAACAACCCGTGCTTCTGGCACGGAACCGGTTCGACAGGCGTCGCCGCCGGGGTGATGGACGACACATCCGGCGAAGCCGGTACGGGGGGCCTGGTGGCAAACCAGATGCTGTTCCGGTTTAGTGGGGCGAGAGACCAGCGCAACGAGGCGGTCCGCACCGCGGTCGCCTGGCGGGCGGATGTGGTCTCGATGAGCTTCGGCGGAGACTGCAACCGCTCCTGCCGCATCGACGACCGGGACGATAATCCTTTCGACGATGCGGTCAACAGCGGCAGCCGGGTGGTCTTCCTCGCCGCCGCCGGCAACGGGCGCGGGACCCCAGCCGTGGGATATCCGGTGGGCGACCCTAACTTCTTCCACCCGTGCATCGAGGATCGCACCATCTGCGTCGGCGCGCTGAACGACAATGCGACCACCAAGATCGGCTATTCAAACTTTGGCAACCAGGTGGGGATCTTCGCCCCCACCAATATCCCGGTAATGTCTTACCCGCCCAGCACCGGCGTGGATGGCGCCGGCAATGCATTCCCGCTGCCTGTAGGCCAGGCATTTGGCGTGGCTGCGCCGCAGAGCTTTGGGGGCACGAGCGCCTCGACTCCCTTCGTGGCGGGTGTGGCAGCCATGATGAAAGCCATCAACCCCGCCCTCAACCACGATGATGTCTCGCGCATTTTACTTGAAACGGCGCGCCCGGGCGCAGCCCCGGTCACCCGCACCATCGATGCGCTGGCGGCGGTGCGCCGCGCCGCCGAAGGCATCCCCAACCTGCTGGATCGCCACGAGCCCAACAACCTGGAAACGACGCCCACCAACCTGGGCGTGACCCCGCCGTACAGCGTGCCCAGCATGAGCACCAACGCCAGGGACCGCGACTACTACCGCTTCGAATCCCCGGGCGGCTCCAGCATGACCATCAGCCTGCAGTATCCGGAAGGCTTGAGCACGGTCTCGATTTTCAGCCTGTATAGCCTGGGCGGGGGCTGCGCAGCGCCTGCCCGTACCAGCGACGCCAGCCTGGGGAACAACACCGGGCATACCTATACCTACCGGGTGCCGGGAGGGCCGCTGCTCCTGGGCTTGAGCTCCAACGAGGTGAACGCCTACAACCTCAACATCAGTTTTGCCACCGCAGCCTTCGCCGCCGACGACTACGAAGTGAATGACGATGCGGCGCGCGCCCGGTTCCTTTATACCTGGCAGTTTTCCAACTCGGGATTGGTGGGCCTGACGAAAATCGTGCCGCGCTTTTCCATCAACGCCTCCATCCACCAGGCAGGGGATGTCGACTTTTACGTGGTGCGCGGTTCGCGCATGAACCTGAAAGAACAGGTGTTTTTGGCAGGCAGCCCGGCGCTGACTCTATCTGGCAACGACTCGCCGATCAGCCTGCAGGTCTTCGATCTGCTGCCCGACGGCAGTCAGGGCAACCGGGTCGCCGATCTCAGTGCGGCAAGCTGCTCCAGTAAACCACTCACCGTGCGCCTGTCGGAGGATGCTCTCTACCTGGTGCGTGTTTCTGGCTCCACCGGCGCCTACTCCCTGCACAATGGAATCGTAGGCGACCGGCGGCGCATCCCGGTGCTGGTGCACGATCGGATCCATGAAATCCTGAATCCTGGCGAGCCCATCGAGAGGGTGCTGGATTTTGAGCGCTACTATGTGCTGGTAGGGGATCCTGCTTTCCGCTCGATCCAGGTGCCCAACCAGGGGGTGCGCCTGAGTCTGTTCGATCTGGAAGGCAATCTCATGGCTGAGAGCGCGGCAGGAGAAGCGCTGAGCCTGGCGGAAACCCGGGTGAACCAGGTGTACGCCCTGCTGGCAGCCCCTGAGCCGGGACTGGCTGAACCCCCTATGCTGGCTTTGAATTGGGAAACCGCCGAGCCACTGCGCAGAAGCGAGAACCTGGTCGCCAATCCCGGCGCGGAGATCGTGGTCGGTGAGACCGAGATACCCGGCTGGCAGGTGCCCGAAGGATTCGCCACACCTCGAATTTTCTTCTATGAGGACAGCGAGGAAAATCCATCCCCAGACGCACCTGGACCAGAGGAGCGAGGCTTTCATCTGTTTACCGGCGGCGCCAACGGCGAGCCGAGCGGCATGCAGCAGATGGTTGTGCTGGATGGCTCCTGGCAGGAGGCGATCAATGAGAGCCGGGTCAAGCTCAGCCTCGGCGCTTTCCTGGGCGGAAGGCTGTTCGAGGAAGACTACGCCAGCGTCTCGCTCACCTTCCTGGACGCAAACCAGCAGCCGCTGGGACGCATCGAGCTTCCCACCATCACCCCGCGCGAGCGAGAAGGCGAGACCGGCCTTTTCCCCTCGGCGATGAGCGATTACTTGCCTGCCGGCACCAGCCAGCTCCTGGTAGAAGTGATCTTCAGTGGCTTCGAGGGAGGCTTCAATGATGGCTATGCCGACAATCTCGAATTGGTGCTGTTTGAGTATGGGCCGTAGGCAGTAGGCGTAAAATACCTTATCCGCAGATGGCGCCGGAGTACCGGCGTACGCAGATGAACGCAGATAAAACCTGATTTTTCCACAGATTTCACAGATGACACAGATTACTATCTTAAAAATCTGTGAAATCTGTGTCATCTGTGGAAGGAATCTTTTGTATTATCTGCGATAATCTGCGTCCATCTGCGGATAAAGTTCTTTGTTTTAATCTGCGCAATCTGCGGATAAAGCTCTTTGCTATCTCTTCTTAATCTGCGGACGTTCTCTACGGCTGGTTGCCCTTGATGATATTGGCCGCCCAGGTTTCGGCATCGGCCTGCACCGTCACGCAGGGGCTGCCCTCGGCGCAGATCACCCGGTTGGCGAGGATGCGGTTGGCGTACACGCCGGGCTCGAGCGAGATGCCGTGGGCTTCGACCCCGGAGATGGCGTTGGCGGCGATCTTGTTGTGGTGGCTGGTGGCTCTCAGCAGCACGCCCTCCCAGCGCCCGGCGAGCACGTTGCTGGTCACCTGGCAGTCGGAGCTGTTCGACAGCATGACCGGGATGTAGCCGGACAGGCGGTTGCGACGCGCCACGATCTCGCTGGCGTCGATCAAATCCAGGGCGGTGCCGCCTGCCTGCACCAGGTTGTTTTGCACGCGCCAACCGGATGTTTGGGCGATTTGTATGCCGTAGCCGCCGGCATAGATGCGGTTGTGGTGTATGCGCACACCGTAATGCGGACCCCAGGAGATGATGCAGTCCGTGTCGCAGCGCAGGGTCAGGTTGCGGATCTCCACCTGGTCAACAGTCATGCCGTCCAGGGTGATGCCTTCGCCCCCGGCGATCTCCGCGCCGTTGATGCCGCGCAGGGTCAGGTCGGAGTAGAAGATGTTGATGGCATAATCGTTTCCGTCGGCGATCTCATACACGAATGGTCCCTGCGAGCCGTCCAGCACGACCACGCCCGGATGGGCGCCCCAACCGGTGGCCTCGTGGAAGGCAGCCTCGATATCGCCGGCGGTGTGCACGTCCTGGGCGGTGAGCACAACCGTGTTTGGCGCGCCTGGGGCCGTGGGACCGGCTGCCGCTCCAGTGGCAGTGAGCAGCAGCGCCATAGCGAGCAGGATATGAATGGTTTTCATTTCAGCCTCCTTTGCTGATTTATGCCTTCCAGTGCGGTGTTTTGCAGCCTTGAAGCGGTATCCCCCCGCAGCCTGGAATTGAGTTCCTGCAGCCTGATTATCGCGCCAGAGCTGGGATTTGCATTGACATCCTTCTGACAAACACATGACAGAAGTGCAACACGCAGATTGCACCGGGGTACCGGCGTATGCAGATGGACGCAGAAAGAACCCGGAGCGATATCTGCGGATGAAAATGGTTCTATCTGAGCCAAACTGAGAAATCTGCGGATAAATCTTTTTATTCCTTCGGGTTCACCAGGTACAGATTCCCCTCTTTGCTGTTCAGCAGCAGCTTCAACTCAGCCACCTGCTCCAGGTGGGTGGGTGTGAAGAAGTGATCGTAGGGATTGGGCTTCCACCACACCAGGTATGCTTCCATCTCACCGGGCCAGCCCTGGTGCAGCTCGGTCACAAGCTTCTCATCGGCTTCGTAGTTGATCGGATCCGCAGGCGAGCGCAGCGACTGGCGCCCGCTGAAGTAGTACACCAGCCCGGGATGGTTGCTGTAGATGGTCGCCGTTGCGGGTATTTCCCCCTGCTGCAGCAGCGCCGAAATGCGCGCCTCCCGGTAGCGGGTTGTATTGTAGATGTTGTACAGCGCCTGCTCGCCGCGGCGGGCATCAAGCAGGTATTTGTATCCCTGGTAAGCCGGGTACAGCAGCCACAGCAAACCCAGCCCCACCAGCGCCAGCGAGACAGCCCGCCTCCCGGCAGGCGGCCGGACGCTCTCGGCGACCTGCTCCAGGAAAACTGCGCCCAGCACCAGCAAGCACGCAAAGACCGGCAGGTAGTAGCGGTCGTCGAACCATTCCGGATGGTCACCGGGGATGCGCGTCAGCAGGTCGAAGAGCAGGTACAGCGGGGTGAAGACCAGCGCCGGCTGCAGGGCGGGTGAGAACAGCCGCCTTCTCAGACCGGACCAGCCGCCGCGCCACAGCAGCCACGCCAGCAGCGCCAG
>JBGSTO010000261.1:0-6084 GCA_041736465.1 Anaerolineales bacterium
CATTCAATTGGCGTTGCCGTTTGCTCAAAAAGTTCAAACTTGATGATTTAAAGCGCCTTGGGCGCTATTTGCACAAAAGCTACGCTAGGAATTATGCGATATGGTCACCGACCTTGGATTGCAGATACATTCTGTGGATCGGGTCAAATCCCTTTTGAAGCTGCCCGGCTTGGTTGTGATGTTTATGCTTCTGATCTTAATCCGGTGGCTTGCATGCTTACATGGGGCGCGTTCAATATTATTGGTGCTTCGACCGAAATACGTCGTGAGTTGTTAAAAAATCAAAAAGAGTTAGTTCTCAAGGTTCAGTCAGAGATTGATAAGCTTAGAATTGAGCAAGATGGTAATGGCTGGCGTTCAAAAGCTTTTTTGTATTGCATAGAGACACGATGTCCACAGACAGGCTGGATGGTACCGCTCTTGACGTCAAGGGTGGTTAGTAATGATGTACACGCAATTGTGGAATTGGAACCTGTTCCTGCAGAGAAGAGATATGAGATTCACGTCCGAAGTCATGTTCCTATCAAAGAATATATCGCTGCATCCAAAGGAACGGTTCAAAGAGATGGGCGTGGACAGGACCCATACTTAGTTCATACAATTGATGGTCTCGAGTATCGCACAAAGATCTCAACGATTCGCGGCGACTATCGTATGGATGATGGCTCAAGTGGGAATAGTTTACGGATGTGGGAAAAAGAGGATTTCAATCCTCGACCTGATGATATATTCCAGGAACGTCTTTACTGTATTCAATGGAAGCGACCAAAGAAGAATGGGAAAGGCGATGAATACGAGTTTCGCTCTGTCACGCCAGATGACTTGCGTCGGGAAAATGTTGTTTATGATTTTATTGCCAACCATGTCGTTCAATGGCAAGAAAATGGCTGGATACCAGACATGCGAATTGAATCAGGTTATAACACTGATCAACCAGTACGTGAGCGAGGTTGGACATACTGGCACCACTTATTCAATCCACGGCAATTGCTAATTGCTGGTCTTCTCAAGCAACATGCAAGCGCTTATGATTTCCCAGCACTCACTCAGGTGTTGAATTGGAGCAGTAAGTTATCTGTCTGGAATCGACTTTACCGTGGCGGTGGAGGAAATGTACAGCAAACATTCATAAATCAAGCTCTAAACACTCTGTTTGAATATGGATGCAGACCATGGGAACGGCTTATAGGTTTTGTTGAAAATAATTACTCATCATATCCACTGGAATCGAAACAAATAATTCAATGTTGCTCTGCTGATACCATTTCTTCAGATAGTGATATTTATATAACCGATCCACCTTATGGAGATGCCGTAAACTACGACGAGATTCTTGAATTCTTTATTGCCTGGCTGCGTAAGAATCCACCAGCAGAATATTCTAATTGGATCTGGGATAGTCGCCGTTCTTTGGCTATAAAGGGACGTGATGAGGATTTTCGACGCGGCATGGTTGCAGCTTATAAGCGGATGACTGAATGCATGCCTGCTAACGGCATCCAGGTAATTATGTTCACCCATCAGTCAGGAGCTATCTGGGCGGATATGGCAAACATCGTCTGGGCTTCAGGATTGCAGGTTACTGCTGCGTGGTATGTTGTCACTGAGGCTGAAAGCGCCCTGCGCGAGGGCAGCTACGTCAAGGGTACAGTTCTTCTGGTATGCCGTAAACGCAAAGGAGTAAATAAGACCACCCGTGGCGATCTTGCCTGGGAAATCCAGGAGGAAGTGGAATCACAGGTGCAAGCCCTGACTGGTCTGAACCAACAAGCCAAGGGTCTCTATCGAGATGAGAATGTGTTTGAAGATGCGGACATCCAGATGGCTGGTTACGCGGCAGCTCTTCGTGTCCTAACTCGTTATGCAATTATCGATGGTCGCGACATGACCACCGAAGCGATCCGTCCACGTGTGAAAGGCGAGACTACCTTTGTAGATAGTCTGATCACGTTTGCAGTGGACACAGCCAACCAATCCCTGGTACCCCAGGGGATCCCTAAAAACCATTGGGATAAACTCAGTGGGGCAGAACGTTTCTATCTCAAAATGATTGAAATGGAAGCGCGTGGGGCGAAAACTCTGGACAACTACCAGAACTTTTCCAAAGCGTTCAAGGTGCGTGATTTCAAGCCTTTGCTTGCCAGTCAGAAAGCCAATAACGCCCGGTTGAAAAGCGCGATGGAGTTCGCGCGTAGCGAGATGGGCGAGGGTTCCGAGCTGCACGATTCCGTGCTGCGCGCTGTTCTCTACGCGGTGATGGAGCTTCAAAACAACCTGGATGGCAAAGAAGTTTTGGCTCACTTGATGCTGAATATCCCCAATTATTATGGCGACATGACTCAGCGGGATATGGCGTTGAGCTTGGCTGATTATCTGGCAAAACGGCTGGATGACCTGCGTCCGGAAGAATCCCGTAATGCCAGGGTTTTATATGAGTTGATAAAAACACAACGATTAGGATAAGGCTTTGAGCGAGATCAATCGTTTCTCCTCCCGTCGCCAGCCCCTCGATCAAGCCTTTCTCAGTGAGAGACTCAAGGGTGCAAAGTCCTATAAACGCATTGCTGGTTATTTTCGCAGCTCAATCTTTGAGCTGGTCGGGGAAGAAATCGCGTCTATACCAAAGGTGCAGATCGTCTGTAACAGTGAGCTGGATGCAGCGGATGTAACGGTCTCAAAGCATGTACGCGAAACCGCATTGAAGGAACGGTGGAATGAAGCCGCACCTGAGGTTGAAGCACTCCTGCATCGTGAACGTTATCGGCGGCTGTACGATCTGCTGAGCAATGGGCATATTGAAATCAGGGTGGTGCCCAAAGACCACGTTTTCATTCATGGCAAGGCAGGTGTCATCGAGGCTGCTGATGGTACGAAAACCTGCTTTCTTGGCTCAATCAATGAGACCAAGAGCGCCTACACCAATAATTACGAAATCTTATGGGAGGACACTTCAGCAGAAGGCGTAGCTTGGGTTGAAGAAGAGTTTGATGCCCTCTGGAAAGACGCCTATCCTTTACCAGACGCTATTGTCGAAGAAGTCAAGCGCGTTGCGAATCGGGTTGAGATTCGCTTTGAAGAGACAACGCCAGATGAGCTGCCAGCAGCCGCATTAGCCGAAAGCCCCATTTACCGCGGAGGCGAGAAACTCCAACCCTGGCAGCGATCCTTCGTAACCATGTTTCTTCAGCACCGCGAAATCTATGGCAAAGCCCGCATGCTGCTCGCCGATGAAGTCGGTGTTGGCAAAACGCTCTCCCTTGCCGCCAGCGCCATGATGTCAGTGCTACTCGATGACGGCCCAGTGTTGATCCTGTGCCCTTCAACCCTGACCCTGCAGTGGCAGGTTGAGCTCACGGATAAGCTGGGCATCCCTAGTGCAGTCTGGTCTTCGATGCGCAAGTGTTGGATTGATCCCAACGGACACCTGATCAAGACGCGTGGACCGGAGGACATTATCAATTGCCCATATCAGATCGCGATTATTTCCACAGGTCTGATTGTCCATAATTCAGATGAACGCCTCTTTTTGCTGGGAAGAAGGTATGGCACCGTCATACTCGATGAAGCTCACAAGGCACGCCGAAAGGGTGGATTAGGATTAAAACCGCAAGATCCCAATAACCTGCTAGAGTTCATGAGGATCATATCCCATAAAACGAAGAACCTTTTACTTGGCACCGCAACTCCCATTCAAACCGAAGTGTCCGAGCTTTGGGATTTGTTGCACATCCTCAACGGGGGTGCAGATTTCGTCCTGGGACGCGTGCCCCATGCCCTGTGGCCCGATTGCGAAAAGGCGCTACCCTTTGTAAAGGGAGATGAAATCCCAGTGGACGAAAAGGCTGCATGGGATTGGTTGCGTAATCCACTTCCCCCCTCAACGGAAGATTCTCTTTTCGCCATGTTACGCTTGCAATTGGGTCTGCCTGATCAGGTATTCTTCACAGATCGCGGTTATGGGTCGTTGGGTTTCCTTGAGCAACAGGCGATTGGGCAGACGCTTGAACCAGGTTTTCTGAAGAAAAACAATCCGGTTATTCGCCATACAATTCTACGTCGCAGAAAGACTTTAGAAGAAGCAGGGCTATTAGAACGTGTCGGGGTCAACATCCATCCGAAACCCGAAGCTCTGTTGACTGCATATACCGGTGTTGGCTTTGATGGCTTGGGTCTCCGCACCAATTACCCCTTTGACCTTGCTTACCAGGCTGCAGAAGCGTTCACCGCCCTATTGAACCAACGCACCAAAGCCGCTGGTTTCATGAAAACTTTACTGTTACAACGGATCTGTTCAAGTTTCTTCTCGGGCCGAAATACTGCCCAAAAGATGCTGTCTAGGGAAGAACTGGAAGATGAAGAACAAGCCAAACTTGTCACTGATGTATTAAGCGCGCTTACCCCTCAAGAAGCCGGACATCTGCGCACTATCATCAACGAACTATCACGCCCAGAAGCCCGTGATCCCAAGGTGGCAGCGGTCAAACATTTCCTGACGGAGGAGAGTTCAGAAGGGAAAACCTGGCTTGAACATGGCTGCATTATCTTCAGCCAGTATTACGACACGGTGTATTCACTTGGATCTGAGCTGGCAAAATCTCTGCCTGGAGAGCCTATAGGAGTCTATGCTGGCTCTGGAAAGAGCGGCTTGTTTCGGGGCGAGGACTTTGCCGCCGTAGAACGTGAAGAAATAAAGTTGGCGGTCAAGAAGCGAGATATTCGGCTGATTGTTGCTACGGATGCAGCCTGTGAGGGCTTGAACCTGCAAACCCTGGGTACGTTGATCAACGTCGATCTTCCCTGGAACCCTGCCCGGCTTGAGCAGCGATTGGGGCGGATCAAGAGATTTGGGCAAGCCAGGCATACTGTGGATATGCTCAACCTGGTCTATCACGATACCCAGGATGAGAAGATTTACAAAGTTCTCTCGCGCCGCATGCAAGATCGCTACGACATCTTTGGCGGCCTGCCGGATACCATTGAAGATGACTGGATTGAGAATGTTGAAATGCTCGATGACATGATGGACAAATATATCCATCTGCGTCAGCAAGCACGAGATGTCTTTGAAATGCGCTACCAAGAGACCATTGATCCAGAGAAGGACCGCTGGGAGCTGTGCTCCAGGGTACTTTCACGCCGCGATGTATTGGAACGCCTTTCGGAACCCTGGTGAGCCAATTATTAATCGCAAATATTTCACAAACAGGGAGAGAAGTAATTGGGTCTGAAGGAGTAAATAAATGCCAGGGATTATTCGTTGTGATCAGATCGACCTAAACAATGTTGAGGTAATCAATCTCCTCCTGAAATCTTTATCTGACCTATTAGCAAACCAGTCCTATTGTTTCACCCTCACTGTTGAAGGAAAATTTTATTTTAGTACCCCGAATGGGCCACTCACTGATGATTCGGGCTGGTATATCATCAGCTCGGGTCAGGATAACCAGCTTATTTATGTTGGTACAGCTTCAAACCTCAATACACGCCTCAATACTCGCGATGGCAGTCGTGATAACTTTGCCAATCCCCAACGCACAACCGATGACGTCAGGAACATCATAAAGAAGTTCGTTACGATTGGCGTTTGGCCCTCCTTAGTTGTCCGAATCATCCCAGAAAAACTACTTTGTCAAAAAATGGGGCTCACATCACCGCTTACAAAACGAGATCGAGAGAACGTTGAAAAGGTAGTGAACTTATTTCGTTCACATCTGATTGCTTGATCTGTTCTACCAAAAGCAACTTTGATCGTTTTGCTCTATTCTCAAGGTGGGGCGCTTAGTAGCGTGAATATTCGGTTAATTTCCTAAGAGGTAAGAATGGAAGGTCAAGCTGGTAAAGCCAGTCCTCCCCCGCGAGAAGAGATAGAGGTCTTTGAAGGCCGGTTTCAGGTTACAAGAGAGCAAATAGCCAATATTTGTGATAATTATATTAAGAAGAGAGATTCTAGCCACCTGACACTTTTAACAACAGAATAGTTGATCGGCACGGGTTCTCCAGTAAAATCGGTTTTGCCGAACCATTTTACGAAACGGAGTAACCCAATGCCGACCAACCAACTTTATGATACCTGGAAAATGCGAA
>JBGSTO010000329.1:0-8264 GCA_041736465.1 Anaerolineales bacterium
TGGCTGGGGATACTCTACCCGGCGGTTGGGTTTGCCCTCTGGCATCTGGTTCCGTTATCCATCTTTTCCAACGGGAACCAAGGGTCGTTCGTCCTCTCTACATTCTTTCTCGGCATCGTCTATGGATTCATCGCCGACAAAACCGGCTCCATCACTTGGACGGCACTTTCGCACAGCCTGAGCGGCATCCTTGCGTTGAGCGGGATGCTCGCGCCAACCATTCTTAAACTCATCGGGAGGAATACAGTATGAAACTCAGTCCGCAAGCCACCAAAGGACACCTGGTTGTTGGGGTGATCCTGGTGCTATTGTCTCTAGTCGCGTTCATCACCGCGCTTTTTTTCCCGACTGGAGTAGTCTCGTTCCTGATTTTCTTCTTCGGCGTGTGGGGTGGTGTCGAATTTGGGCGTTACCTGGAATTTTGGCTGGGGCAAAAACATGGCTGATTCGGTTGTTATCATCGGCGCAGGCATGGCGGGACTTACTACCGCTGCTTATCTTTCGCGTGCCGGGTTGAAAGTGGATGTGTACGAACAGCACACGCTTCCCGGCGGCTATATCTCATCTTTCGTCCGTGAGGGATTTACCTTTCCCGCGGGACCGACCTCCATCACCTCGAATGGCATCGTCTTCCCGATCCTCAAAGAGTTGGGCTTGGAAGGTAAACGTCATTTCATCCATGTCGGACACCAGATGAGTTGGGGCGGTCAGGATGTTCCCTTGCGGAATCCAGGTCAGGTGCGGGATGAGTTGTCGAAACGGTTCCCAGCTCAAGGTCGGGAATTGAAGCGCTACTTCCGCTGGGTCAAGATCGGCGGAGGCGGTTTCCGTCAATTGGTCGAGAGCGGAATGATGTTCGGGCAGAGCATCCTGCCGAAGGCGCTAAGCCTGCTGGTTAAACATCCACTGATGATTTGGGCTTCCTGGGTGGCGCGCGGGCAGACCAATCGCAGCCTGCACCGTCGCTACTTTTCCGACCTTGTCCTGCGTCAGATGCTCGATGAACTGGCTTATCCGGTCATGCCCGCCCAAAATACTCTCGGCATGTGGATTTCCTATTTCGATGACACCTGGGTCCCGGCGGGCGGGATGCAAGCCTTCGCCAACACCCATGTCCGCTTCGTCAGCGAACATGGCGGGGAAGTGCACCTGGGGACGCCAGTCAAACGCATCCGGGTGGAAAACAACCGGGCGGTGGGCATCGAGTTGGAAAATGGGGATTTTGTCGCTGCCGATTGGGTGGTTTCCGCCGCCGACCTGCGCCGCACTTGTTTCGAGTTGATCGGGCGCGATCATCTCACCTCGAACCTGATTGCCAAACTGGAAGCGGCTCGCCCCTCCGAGCCGGTCTTTGGCGTCTTCCTGGGGTTGCGTGGCAGCCCCGAACTGGAGCGTTTTCACGAGCCGCACGTCATCTTCACCTGCGCCGATGGGGTGACCATCCAGATTGTCTGGCTGAACAAGGATGACCCCTCAATTGCCCCGAAGGGCAAACAAAGCCTGTTTGTTGGCTGGCTGGACGATTACAAGGATTGGGAATCACTCAAGGGCGATGATGCTGCCTACCAGTCCCACAAAGCCGCGGTTGCGGATGAACTCATCACCCGCGCGGAGGAATTCCTGCCCGGCTTGCGCGCCCACATCGAAGTGCAAGATGCCGCCTCGCCGTTGACCTACGAGCGCTACACCTCCAACTGGCAGGGCGCCACCACAGGCTGGAACTGGGACCCCAAATATGCCCCTCACTTTATTTTTGCTAAAGATTTACCTCTGAAAAACTTTTATGCTGTTGGTCATTACACTTTCAATCCCGGCGGCGTGCCAACCGCCATGATTACCGCCTGGTACATCGCCCGCGAGATTTTGAAACAATGAAACGCCAGATGCCAAATCTATTCCATTCCCCACGGTGAAAAATCTATGACAACTCATCCTGTTTCAACCCTCGCCACGCTGCGCCGGACGATTTTCTTTCTCTCGATGCCCTTTTTCATTCTGGGTTTGATGCTACCCATCTATGGGAAAGAAATCGGCGCGAGCGTGGTCGAAATTGGGCTGTTCTTTTCAGCCTTTTCGCTGATGACCGTTATCCTGCGTCCGCTCGTGGGCTGGGGCTTGGATCGCTTCGGTCGGCGGAACTTCCTCTTGGCGGGCGCGGCCGGCTATGCCGTCACGATGGTCGGGTTCGCCTTCATCGACCAGGTGTGGGGCATCGTGCTGGCGCGCGTCCTGCAGGGGATTTCTTCCTCCCTGCTGTGGCTTTCAGCCAGCACCATCACCTCAGACGTTGCCGGTGAGAAGGAGCGCGGTGGCGCGTTTGGCGGGATCGCGCAGTCCAGCAGTCAGGGTTCGATCGTCGGGGTATTCATCGGCTTCACTCTGCTGAACGCCCGCATCAGCATCAACGGGCAGGAAACGCACTTCGGTAGTTGGATGCTGTTATTCCTGGTTTACGGGGCGTTCAGTTTGGCGGCGTTTTTCCTGGCGATACGCCGCCTGCCGGAAACGAAACCCGCCACCATCGAAGGGGATACTACTCCCATCCGTTGGTCGCGCACCTGGATTCTCCTGCTCCTTGTCACATTGGTAACCGGCGCATCGGCGGCCATGATCTCGCCGATCCTGATCGTCTTCTTGCAGGAGAAATTGCAGGTCGGCGTGGAGGCGCTCTCCTGGGCCTTCCTCCCACAGGGCTTGGTGTGGGCCTTGCTGCCCGCGCAACTCGGAAAACTGGCGGACCGCTTTGGCCGCAAGGCGATGATGCTGGTGGGGCTGGGGGCGGCGGCTGTCAGTTCGTTCGTCATCCCTTGGCTGGGAAGCCTGGCGGCGTTCGCGGCGCTGTGGGCGTTCGCAGCCGTTTGTTACGCGGCGGGCGATCCTGCCGAACAGGCTCTGGTCGCAGATCTGACCGGACGGAATCAACGCGGACGCGCCTATGGTTTGTACGTGATGTTCGCCGACCTCGGCGCCACCCTCGGACCGTTGGGTGGGGCCTGGCTCTACCAGGCCTTTGGCTCGTCGATGCCGTTTTACGTCAATGGCGTCATCCTGGCTTTGTGTTTGCTGGTTTTGTGGTTTTTCCTGAAAATCCCGGCGCGCTCCATAGCCGGATAATTTTCGCCAAAAACCACGATTCGTGCAGAAAAAATCATCGTTGCTCCTGGCGATTGGTTCTATGATTATGCTGACGAATTCTTGCGTTGGATTTCTTCCGACTGGGGAAGGCGTCCTGATGAACCGGTCAACACAGATGGATATAGGAATGACAAATGGAAAACACGAAAACTGAATGGAAACCCCTTTATCGAATTGGCGGAGGTGCCGCTCTCTTGGCCGCCGTGCTCTTCCGCCGCAACATCGGCGCTGAAGTGTCGCTGTTTAGCGGGATGGATTCCATTCCCCAGTCGGCGGTAGACTGGTTCAGCCTGTTGCAAAGCAACCCGTTCGTGGGGCTGTCCTTCCTGGCCGTCTTCGACTTGGTGAACTACTTTTTGGTGGGGTTGGTCTTCCTGGCTTTAGCGGCGCGGCTTTGGACGGTGAACAAAAGCCTGACAGCGATGGCCCTGGCCAGCGGGCTGGTGGGCATCGCTGTCAGTTTTGCCAGCAACATCTCATTTTCGATGATATCGCTCAGCCAGCAGTACGCCACCGCGACCGGTGAGGCGCAGCGCGCTTCCCTGCTGGCCGCCGGGCAGTCGCTTTTGGCAATGAGCGGGGCGATGGCCAACTTCCCGGGTACGGGGACGTATATGAGTTATCTGCTGATCGCCCTGGCAGGAGTCTTCTTGGCGGGCCAATTACTGCCCACCCACCGCGTCACGGCCATCTTCGCCCTGCTGGCGGGCGGCTGCGACCTGGCCTACTGCCTGACCTTTGCGCTTTCGCCGGGTTTGCAAGTGTTGTTCATGGCTTCTGGCGGTGCGTTTTGGATGATCTGGCATTTGCTGATTGCTCGAATTCTGTTTCAAAGATTGAAGGAGTCATGATGAGAAAAGCAACCAAAACAGTCGCCACTTGGTTAGGCATCGTGGCCGGGATCGCCGGCCTGGAACACGGCTACTTTGAATTTTTGCAGGGCAACACCCACCCGCCTAGCGTGGCTTTTCCCTCGTGGGGGCCGCCCTGTGTGCCGGATGAAATCTGGCACGCCTGCGAACCGGCCATGAGCATTATTCCCAATTTTCTTATTACCGGAATCCTGGCGATGTTGCTTAGCCTGATTCTGATTGTTTGGGCGGGTTGGTTCATCCAGATCAGGAACGGCGGCTGGGTGCAGATGGCGCTCTCAGTTTTGCTTCTGCTCTTTGGCGGCGGTTTCTTCCCGCCTATCATCGCCTTCGTCGGCGGACTGGCGGGGACGCAGATAAACCGTCCCCTGGTAGGGCAGCCCGCCCGTATGACCCGTTTGGCAGACAGGCTATGGCCCTGGTCGCTGGTGATTTTTGTCGCCTGGACGTTGGGCCAGTTCCCCTTTGGTTATTTCTTCAACGACTTTCTGAAAAGCATCATGTATGTCAGCCTGCTGGTAATTTTGACCTCGCTGCCGCTGGCTGTTTATACCGCCTACGCCTATGATGCCACCGTAGGACGAGATTCATCTCGCTCCACTGCGGAGTAAACATGGAACTCGCCATCAAATTGATCACCTCTGGGTTCCTTTTTTCTACTGACCCTGGTCTTTGTCTTCTGGGTTCTCCATGAAAAAAAAACTTCGTATCACCACTGCCTTCCTCGGCATCTACGCCGGACTGATTGCCATCCAACACGGCATTTTTGAGATTTTGCAGGGCAGCCGCGCCCCTGGCAGACTGATGTTCAACGCCATCGGCCCGCCATGCCAGCCGGAGGCGGTCTGGCACGCCTGCTTCCCAGCCGTGACACTGATTCCCAACCTATTCATAACCGGGATTGCTGCCATCCTGGTCGGGTCGGGAATGGCCCTCTGGGCGGCGGCTTTTGTCGGGCGCAGGCTGGGCGGGCTTGTTCTGGGGGTGCTGTCCGTGCTGGCGCTGTTGGTCGGCGGCGGGTTCGTGCCGGTCTTTATCGGGATGGTTGCGGCAGTGACGGCCAGCCGCCTGAGTGTGCCGGGCAGACCGGGCGGCGCAGGCTGGCGCATCGTCTCCGCGCTGTGGCCCTGGCCTTTGGTGCTGATGGCGCTCTGGATGCCGGGTAGTTGGTTCCTGGGATATTTTTTCAGTTCGGTCATGCTCTCAGCGGGCGGATTGCTGTTTCTCATTTTCGATATCGGTCTGCCGGTGCTGGCGGCGCTGGCGGCCCATGCTCACCAAAAGATACCTCTATGACAAAGATTATTCATCTGAAACTTTTGATGTCCAATGCCTTTCTCTTGCGTGGAGAAAAGGATATTCTGATTGACACCGGCAGCCCTGCCGATTTCCCGGCCCTGACCCGCCAATTGGATAAGCACGGCGTCGGAGTGGACGACCTCGCCCTGGTTGTGCTGACCCATGTCCACTTTGACCATGCCGGGACACTGGCTGCCCTCCGCAAACGGGCCAAATGCCCGGTCGCCGTGCACCGGCTGGAGAAAGAAAACCTGGAATTGGGTCAAAATGCCCCATTATCCCGGTTCACCCGCTTGGGAAAATGCTCATGCCTTTCATGGGCGCGGGATTTGCCCCCACTTCCGCTGATATTCTGGTGGATGACACCCTGGATTTGTCGCCCTATGGCGTGGCGGCGCGGGTGATTTTTACCCCCGGCCACACCCCCGGCTCGGTTTCGATCCTGACGGACGACCAGCAGGCCATCGTCGGAGATCTGTGCGGCGGTGGCTGGCCGTTGGGCCAGTTCCAACCGGGCCGCCCTCGCTATCACTACTGGGCCTCCAACTCGGACGAAGTGCAGGCCAGTTTGAAGCGCGTCTTTTCTTTCCAGCCAGCCCAAATCCATGTCGGTCATGGCGGCCCGTTGGATGGGCGCGAGGCTGGTCAATTTTTCTTGAAACAGCCTCTTTGACGTAGTCCATCCGAATAACTGGAGACTGGAATTCGTTAATTTAGCGTAAGCCGGAGACCCACCATCAAGGAGCAAACCATGACTTCAGCCAACCTGTTGGAAACCATCGATCCGCGTTACAACACCATCTACCGCCTCGGCGCGTTTGCCAGCATCCTCAGCGCCCTTTCGATTGCATTCGCCATCGCCGCCTACTTTATCTGGCCCTACAAAGGCAACACCACCTCGATCGAAGCTATCTTCACCCTCCTGCAAACCGACAAGCTGGGCGGGCTGATCTCGCTCGATATTTCGATGCTGTTGATTGCGCCGATCAATATCCTGATGTTCCTGGCGGTATATGCCGCCCTCCGGCGAGTAGACGAATCGATTACGCTGATTGCCCTGGTGCTGGCACTGATCGCCGTGGTGCTGGTCATCGTCTGCCGCCCGCTGATTGAACTGACCGTTCTCAGCGACCATTATGCCGCAACCACCGATCCAACCGAAAAACTGCGTTATCTGGCCGCCGGGGAGGTACTGCGCAGTTCTCTGGATGGCACCGCCTGGATGATGCAGACGGTCTTTTTTATGCTCGCCGGGCTGATCAATTGCCTGCTGATGCTGCGCACGACATTTTTCAGCAAAGCCACCGCCTGGTTGGGCATTGTCAACAGTGCCATTGGGCTGGGATTTTTCCTGCCCACCATTGGCCTGCTTTTCCTGTTTTTGAATACCATAGGGAGTGTGCCGTGGTGTTTCCTGCTGGCGCGCGATTTATCCCGCTTGATAAAAGGAAATCTTGCACAATGAAAACGCTGGTCATCTATGACTCAGTTTTCGGTAACACCGAAAAAATTGCCCGCTCCATCGCGGCGGCGCTTGGAACGCAGGCCATTCCCGTCAGCCAGGCGGATTCCAATCAACTGCGCGACCTCGACCTGCTGGTGGTCGGCTCACCGACGCGCGGATTCCGCCCCACGGAAGGTATCAGCAAATTGCTCAATAGCCTGCCCAAAAATTACCTGACTGGCGTGCGCGTGGCCGCCTTCGACACCCGCATCGTGTTGGAAACGATTGACTCCAAAGCCCTGCGCTTCCTGGTGGATAAGGGCGGTTACGCCGCCAGCACGATTGCCAAAGTGCTCGGAAAGAAGGGGGGTAAGTTAGCGGTTCCGAAGGAAGGCTTTTTTGTCACCGGCGAGCAGGGGCCGCTCAAAGACGGCGAACTGGAACGCGCCGCGGCCTGGGTCAGGAAGGTTCAATATGGAAATGCTTACGGAGGAAAGATATGAAGGCAATGATTTACACCACCTACGGCCCGCCCGAAGTGCTGCAAATGGCAGACCTGCCCAAACCCGCCCCGCGTCCGAACGAAGTGCTGGTAAAAATCCACGCCACCACCGTCACCATCGGCGATTGTCGGATGCGTAGTTTTACCGTCCCACCGGAACAATGGCTCTTTGCCCGCCTGTACCTGGGCGTTTTCAGGCCGCGCCGCAAAGTTTTGGGCATGGAACTGGCCGGGGACATCGAAGTGGTTGGCGCAAAAGTCACGCGCTTCAAACCTGGCGACGCCGTCTTTGCCTCCACCTTCGAGGCAGATTGGGGCGGCTACGCCGAAT
The DNA here is from genome assembly GCA_041736465.1 of Anaerolineales bacterium. Taxonomy (GTDB): domain Bacteria; phylum Chloroflexota; class Anaerolineae; order Anaerolineales; family UBA4823; genus JAJUJL01. The sequence goes on from JBGSTO010000329.1 coordinate 7,584, forward strand.
ACAAATGCTTCGCGGAAGACGGCGTGCTGGCGCTCAAACCATCCAACCTGGATTACGGAGAAGCAGCTGCTGCGGTAGGTGGCGGGGTGACGGCGCTGCGCTGTTTGAGACGGGCCAACCTCCAGCCGGGGCAGACGGTGTTGATCTATGGCGCGTCCGGTGCAGTGGGGACGAATGCCGTTCAACTGGCGCGCAACCTGTTTGGTTGCGAAGTGACCGGGGTATGTAGCGCGGCTAATCTCGATCTGGTGAAAACGCTGGGCGCAGCGCATGTGTTGGACTACGCCCGCCAGGATTTCACCCAACGAGGTCCAATTTACGATGTAGTTTTTGACGCGGTTGCCAAATTTCCACCCGCTCAGGCCCACAAAGCTCTCAAACCCGGTGGCGTGTACCTAAATGTCCATCGGGATTCTGACCACGCCAAACCCGGCCAGACACGCCTCCAGGAAATCTTGGAACTCAAAGAGTTGCTCGAGGCCGTCCATTTCAAACCGGTCATTGACCGAGTCTATCCCTTCGAACAAATCGTCGAGGCGCACCGCTATGTGGAGCAGGGGCACAAAAAGGGCAATGTGGTCATCACGCTCTAAAGAGCCAAGCGGAGGAAACGCATGAAAGCAATACTTTGCACCGCTTACGGCCCGCCGGAAGTCATGCGACCCAGCGAATTGGATAAAC
>JBGSTO010000402.1:0-35657 GCA_041736465.1 Anaerolineales bacterium
AGCGTACAGTGATACTTGCCGTTAAATGTTGAACGCCTGGGTGAGGGGGGCACCCAGACGCTCAACGAACTCTATTATACATAAGATCTAATTAAAATCAAGAGGCATTTTAAAATTTACGCAGAATTAATCCTGGCGCCCCAGGCGGGAGTCGAACCCACAACCTCGGCCTTAGGAGAGCCTCGCTCTATCCTTTGAGCTACTGGGGCGGTGAAAGGATTATAGCATCGGCGCATGCCAAGATCAAGAGATGGTTTGCAGAGATGGTTCTCAAGTTCAGACTATAGTTCGGACATTTCTTGTAAGGATGTCATCGCGAGCGATAGCGAAGCGATATCCGTGGAAATTTAGGGGATTGCCACACCCCTGCGGGGCTCCAAAGATACGATCACCCGGCGATGCGGCCCGGCAGGCACTCCAGACTCGCGCAGCGGGCGGCATTCGCTGGAGATGGAAAACAACGGGCTGAAGAAGCGGCGGCGAATGCGCAGCATCCGGCTGGAGATCGGCGTACCAGGAGCAGGTCGATTTAGCCGGATGCTTAGCCCCTACGAGTGCGGCGAGCTCTCCGGGGATGGTTGCATCTCGATTGAAGGGTCTTGTGGAGCGCGGGGTACTCCTAAGAAACGATCACCCGGCGATGCGGCCCGGCAGGCACTCCAGACTCGCGCAGCGGGCAAAGCATCCGGCTGGAGAGCGGCGCGCCAGGAGCGAGTCGATTTAGCCGGATGCTTTGCCCCTACGAGTGCGGCAAGCTCTTCGGGGATGGTTTTATCCTGATTGAAGCGCCCTGCGGCGCTGCGGGGTACTCGCAATGATCTGTGAAGTGGATGTTGGCCGAATTGTTGTCCGAAGATCAGATCATGGCAGGGGTATTGCGAGCGCCGGAGCATCACCATCTGCCAGTACCTTTACGGCGCCGTCCTGCAGGGAGATTTCGACCACCTGGCGGGCTTCGAAGGAGCCAGCCCCCAGCACCAGCCCGCTGCCGTCTGGCAGCCAGCTCAGGTGGATGGCTTGCTCGAACTCGCCCAGGCTGCGCGGCTCGCCGCCTGCTACCGGTACGACAAAGAGGGTGTATAGATCTTCGTTGGTATCGTTGAGTTCAGCAAAATAAGCGACCTGATCACCCTGCGGGGAAAGGCGCGGCCAAAAAGCGTAGCCGGCCTCGTAATCCGGGGACAGTGGGGTTTCTGCATCCGCCAGCCTCGGCCGCAGGTAAATACGTTCTTCGCCCGTAGGGGTGTAGATCAGGTAATCGTATACCAGGGTCATGCTGTCCGGCGACCAGTCGTAGATGCCAAGCGCCTTATCGATATGCACGTATTCCTGGGCTTCGAAGTCGTAGTAGGCGAAGTTGCCGCGCCCTTCATAGCCCACGACCTCGTCGAATGCCAAGTAGCGCCCGTCACGCGACCACACCGGCCACACCAGCGAGAAACCGTTGTGCGGCGCCACCAGCTCCATGCTCTCGCCGCTGTCGACGTCGATGGCCCAGATGCCCTTTGCCCTGGTTGAATCTACCTGGCCGCGTAAGGCGAAGTACTCCTGTCCGGTTTGCAGCCCATAAGCCAGCAAGTGGGTGAGCGGCTTCCATGCCAGCCCCACGGTCGGCAGATCGTCCGACATCCGGCGGGATTCACCCGTGGTTGTGTCGTATACCCACAGCTCAAAGGTGACATCGTAGCCCGAAGCCACCGGTATGCCGACCTCGCGCCGGAAAGCTACGAGCTGCCCATCGCTGGATATTTGCGCGTTCAGGTACTGGTAAGCATTGCCCTGAGTGTTCCCAAGTGCGGCTGCGTCGCTGGTGATCGGCTTGCTTTCGCCTGAACGGTGGTCGAGCAGGTATAGATTGCCATCCCTGCCGGTATAAACGATCCACAAGGGCACTTGCGGCGGGGCTTCGGTGGGTGTGGGTGCGAGGGTGGGGGCAGCAGTCTCAGTGGGAGCCGCGGTTGCCACCACTGGCGGCTGTGTTGCTTGCGGAGCAGTTGTCGCCTGAATTTCCTGAGTGGCGGCTGGCAGAGGCCCTGCACAGCCTGTTAAAACGATCAACATAACCAACAATGCAATTGAGAGAGTTTTCATGACTTTACTCCTGTTTTTATATTGATACAGAACACTGTCCAAGACGCAGGTATGCCGGAAATTGTTCCAGGAAAACGAAAAGCTCCCGCGCCGTCGTTCTGGCGGTGTGGGAGCTTCAGGAGGCAGGGTGATTGGGCGCCGGGAGGCTAATCCAGTTTGCCGGTGGCGATGGCGGCTTTCACTTCGCCGATGGCTTTGGTGACCTGGATGTCGCGAGGGCAGGCGTCGGTGCAGTTGAAAATGGTGTGGCAGCGGTAAACGCCAAACTGACCGTTCAGGATTTCGAGTCTTTCCTTGCCTGCCCGGTCGCGGCTGTCGAAGATGAAGCGGTGGGCGTTTACGATGGCGGCAGGGCCAACGTACTTCTCGTTGGCCCAGAAGGATGGGCAGGAGGTGGTGCAGGCGGCGCACAGGATGCACTTGGTGGTATCGTCGAAGCGCTCGCGATCTTCGATGCTTTGCAGGCGCTCCCTGGCGGGTTCGGGTTCGTCATTGATAAAGTAGGGCAGCACCTGGCGGAAATTCTCGAAGAAGGGCTCCATGTCGACGATCATGTCTTTGAGCACGCGCATACCCAGCAAAGGCTCGACGGTGATGCGGGCGCCCAGGTCTTTGACCAGCACTTTGCAAGCCAGCCGGTTGCGCCCGTTGATGCGCATGGCGTCCGAGCCGCACACGCCATGGGCGCAGGAGCGGCGGAAGGAGAGGGTGCCATCGATGGTGGCTTTGACAAACTCCAGCAAGTCGAGCACGCGATCGGTGGGCTGCGCCTCGATGTGGTAGGTTTTATGGCTGGGTTTCTTGTCCGTCTCGGGGTTGAAGCGGAAGATTTTCAACGTTACCTGCATGGCAGCTCCACCTTTCTAGTACACCCGTACTTTGGGCTGGTATTTGGTGATCACGACTGGTTTGTAGCCCAGCTTGATGTCGCCATTCTCGACCCAAGACAGGCTGTGCTTCAGCCAGTTGACATCGTCGCGTTTGGGGAAGTCTTCGCGGGCATGGGCGCCGCGGCTCTCTTTGCGAGCCAGCGCTGAGACGGCAGTTACTTCGGCAAGCAGGAGCAGGTTGCCCAGCTCCCAGGTGTTGAGCAGGTCGGTGTTGAAGATCTGCCCCGGGTCGCCAACGCGCACGTGCTGGTAACGCTGGCGCAGCTCGCGCACCTTGTCGAGGGCAGACTGCATGCCTTCCTCGGTGCGGAAAACGCTGACGTGATCGTCCATCACCGCTTTCATTTCGTTGGCAATATCGACTGCTTTTTCAGAGCCGCTATTGCTGCGCAGGTGGGCGAACTGTTCGCGAGCGAAATCGGCCGGGTTCGCCGGCAGCGGTTGGAGACCGGCGCCATTGGCGTATTCGGCGGCGCGCAGCCCGGCATGCTTACCAAAGGTGATGATATCGAGGAGCGAATTGGTGCCCAGGCGATTGGCGCCGTGGACGGAGACGCAGGCGACCTCACCGGCGGCATACAGCCCGGGCATGACCGTGTTGTGCTCGTCGATGACGACTTCACCGAATTTGTTGGTGGGGATGCCGCCCATGGCGTAGTGGGCAGTGGGCTGCACGGGCATGGGCTGCTGCACCGGATCGACACCCAGGTAGGTGCGGCAGAAGTCGATGATATCGGGCAGCTTGCTGAGGATTTCTTCGGCGGTCACCGTGTAGGGCGAGCCATCGGGGTGTTTGCGCCCATCCAGGGCGGCATAGCGATTGACCGTTTCCGGGCGGACGTCGAGGTAGAGATAGCGTTTGCCGCCAATGCCAAGCCCCTGGCGCATTTCCAGGTACATGGCGCGACTGGTTACATCGCGGGAGGCCAGGTCTTTGACGTTGGGGGCGTATTTTTCCATGAAGCGCTCGCCCTTGTCGTTGATCAGCACGCCACCCTCGCCGCGCACGCCCTCGGTAATCAAAATGCCCAGCTTGAAAATGCCGGTCGGGTGGAACTGGAAGAATTCCATGTCTTCGGCGGGGAGGCCGCGGCGCAAGGTGATGGCGACGCCATCACCGGTATAGGCATAGGCGTTGGAGGTGATGTCCCAGATGCGCCCGTGACCGCCGGTGGCGAAAATCACGGACTTGGCGTGAAAGACGTGAAACTCGCCGGTAGAAAGCTGGATGGCGACGACGCCGACGGCGACGCCGTTGTTGAGCAGCAGGTCGACCACGTGGAACTCGTCGTAGAACTGCACTTTGTTGCGGATGCACTGCTGGTAGAGGGTCTGCAGGATCATGTGCCCGGTGCGGTCGGCGGCGTAGCAGGCGCGGCGCACCGGTTTGCCGGTTTCATTGTTGGTGTGCCCACCGAAGGGTCGCTGTGCGATGCGCCCTTCGGGAGTGCGAGAAAAGGGCAGCCCCATGTGTTCCAGCTCGTATACGGCGGGAACGGCCTCGCTGCACATGAACTCGATGGCGTCCTGATCGCCGAGGTAGTCGCTGCCCTTGACGGTATCATAGGTGTGCCACTCGGGATGATCCTCTTCCTGGCTGCCGAGGGCAGCGCCGACGCCGCCCTGGGCGGTGCCGGTATGGGATCGGGTGGGATAAAGCTTGCTCAGTACAGCCGTGCTGGCGGTGCGGGAGGCATACAGGGCAGCCATCAGCCCGGCGCCGCCGGCGCCAACCACAATGACATCAAATTGATGGGTATTCATTCAGCAGCTCCTCGATCAGGATGCCAGGATGACGTAGATTGCGATGATAAGGGCGAACAACCACAAGAGAAAGACCAGCCCGCGGACGAAGGGCTGCAGGATGGTCTTATCGGTATAATCTTCGATCACGTTGCGCAGACCGTTGAAGCCGTGGGTGACGGCGAAGAAGATGATCAGCATCTGCATGATTTGCCAGTATGCCGTGGCCCAGCCAATGGCGACATCGGGGATCTCGCTGTTGATGACATGGTTGGGATTGGGGAAGAAGGTCCAGCGCATGAGGGTGGGCAGGTCGACCTGGGCACGTGCACCCATGATGAAAGCGCCGGTCACGCCGGTAATTGCCAGCAGGATCAATGCCAGACCTGAGATGCGCATGAAAATCCACATGATATATTCGAATGAAAAAGCCGGTTGCACACTGCGGGAACGCATGGATTAGCCTCCTCGTTGATCAACCGCCGGACAGGCTGCGCTGGATCAAGATGAAAATGGTCAGCCCGTAGACCGGTATGAAAATAAACCACTGCAGCCACAGAGCCTCGCGCTGATAAACCAGGAAGCGCGGCCAGATATCTAAAATGGCGATGCGCAGCCCATTGAGTGCGTGGAAGATAACAATGAAGGTGATCAGGATCTGGAAAATCCAGGATTCATAAATGATATTGATGTTGGTCGCCAGATCGCTGCCGGTTTGCTGCATGAAGAACGAGGCGACCACGTGCAAGCCGACAAATAACAAGATCGCCAAGCCGGATATGCGGTGAAGGAGCCAGGCCAGCATGGGACCGCCGCCCTGGTATTTAAGCCCCTCTTTTAAACTTACCCGACGATTCATGACGCCTCCTTGTGAAGGAAAATGGGTTATACGGGCACATGTACGCTATTGTATTATTCTACACTTGATTGGAAAAGGAAAAGTGACAATAATCATAGTTTATTGGTTTCAGATGTCCTTATAATATCATCCCGGTTGGGTCTAAAATAAAACCACGAGCAGGCAGTTACCCTTGAACTGTGCAACTCCTATATAATTAACCTGCCACGGGCTGCGTTTTAAGGATAGAATTTGTTTCGCATTTCACGGATCAATTTCAGAGAGGATTAGAGCATGAGCGAGCATCTTGACCGGCGCGAGTTTGTAAAAATCGTGACTGCTGCCTTAGGGACGATCATGGGCGCCATTGTGGGTTTGCCGGCGATCGGCTACCTGATCTCACCCGCGCTCAAAGTACAGCAGGAAGAAGCATGGATCTCGGTTGGCCCGCTGGAGAAATACCCGGTGGGAACACCCACGCTGTTCAGCTTTACCCGATCGAAAGTGAACGGCTGGGAAAAGACGGTAAACAGCCATGGGGTGTACATCGTACGCAGCAGCGAGAGTGAGTATACGATCTTCTCGAACATGTGCACGCACCTGAGCTGCCGTGTGAACTGGAATGTAGAGAGCCAGGATTATGTCTGCCCATGTCACGATGGGCACTTTGGACCGGATGGCAGCGTGACCGCAGGCCCACCGCCAAAACCCTTGATCAGATATGAAGAAACCAAGATCGAAGATGGTAATCTGCTGTTCTTCTTCAAGGAGGCCTGAGCATGGCAGAACGTGTATTTACCTGGCTGGATGAACGGCTGGGGCTGACAGCAATCTATAATACGGTTTTAGATCGCAAAGTACCCAAGGTGAACTGGTGGTATACGCTGGGGAGCGCTTCGCTGTTTTTGTTTGTGCTCCAGGCAGTGACGGGTGTGTTCTTGACGGTGTACTATGTGCCCTCACCGGACCATGCCTATGACAGCGTGCAGTACATCATGAACGGCGTGGCTTTTGGCTGGCTGATCCGCGGCATCCACCACTGGGGGGCGAGCCTGATGGTGGTGTTTGTGTTCATCCATATGCTGCGCACCTTTTTCTTCGGCGCGTATAAATACCCGCGCGAAATCACCTGGCTGACGGGTGTGTTTCTGCTGCTGACTACGATTGGGATGGGCTTCACAGGCTACCTGCTGCCGTGGAACCAGAGGGCTTACTGGGCTACCACGGTGGGCACAGAAATCCCGGGTACGGCGCCGTTCGTGGGCACATTTATCGAGCGCGTGCTGCGCGGCGGCTCGGATTTGAGCGCGGTGACGCTGGCGCGTTTCTTTGCGGTACACATATGGTTCTTACCAGCGATCATCTTGCTGCTAATTGGCGTGCACATGTACCTGGTTATTCGCCTGGGCATCTCTAACGTTCCCAAAGATGGCGAATAAAGGAGGCCAGCAGTGAACGAAGAGCAGAAAAAAGAAATCAACGAAAAGTATAAAGCCGAAAAAGCCAAAGGCGTAAAATTTTGGCCGGACATCATTTACAAGGATCTGCTGATCTCTTTCGCCTTGTTTATTTTGCTGGTAGGCCTGGCTATTTTCGTGGGGGTGGCCAATGAGCCGCCGGCAGACCCTGCGGATGCTTCGTATATCCCGCGCCCGGAATGGTATTTCCTGTTTCTGTTTGAGATGTTGAAATATTTCCCGGGACAGATCGAATGGATTGGGACGACCGTCGTGCCGGCAATTGCGGTATTGGCGCTGCTGCTGCTGCCTTTCTACGACCGGTCGCCGTTTCGCCACTGGCGAAAACGAAAGCTGGGTGTGTCAATCATGACGGTGGTGGTAATCGGCATGGTGGCGCTGACGGTGATGGCGGTGGCTTCGACACCGCCGGTGGAGGAAGCTGAAGCGGTGGCGGTCACGCTTCCAGAGCAGATTCTGCTGGGAGAAGAATTATACGGTCTGCACTGCGTGGAATGCCACGGAGCCGAAGGGGAGGGGGGAGAGATCACGGGTGTGGAGGGTCTGGAAGGAGTGGTGCTGGACCCAATCAACACCAAGGACGTGATGTACACCTTTACAGACGAAACGTTCTTTAATATTGTTGATTACGGACAGCCCGACCTGGGTATGCCGCCGTTTGGACTGGGGTACGGCGGCGAGCTGCGGCGGGGTGACATTCTCGCCATGGTGAACTTCATGCGCTATACCTGGGATGATCGCGCCGAGCTCCCGGCGGAGGTAGCGCAGGCAAGCGCCATACCGGCGCTGAGGGCGGATGAGGTGCCTTCGTATGAGGCGCACATCCAACCGATCATCAAGCGCTACTGCGTCTCCTGCCACCGTCCGGGCAAGAAGAACAACAACTACCTGATGCGGGATTACAACGAGACGATGACCACCGGCGACCATGCGCCCAACGTGGTCGCAGGCGACCTGGGTTCCAATAATATCCGCATGCTGCACCGGGAAGAGATCGAAGCCGGCGGACCGATGCCGCCCACCAAAGCGCTCAGACCGGAGCTGATCTTGATCTGGGAGAAGTGGGTGGCGAGCGGCGCGCCCAACACAGCGATTGAAGCGGCAGAGCTGACGCTGCCGGCGCAGTTCCTGCCGGTTGAGGCGGAGCCGACCGCGACGCCATAAATCTGCCTGCCACAATTGGTGGATTAAACAGACAACCCCGAGATCGATTCTCGGGGGTTGTATTTAGTTTATTCAATCCATATTTTTGATAACTGCATCCCCGAACTCGGAGCACTTGAGCAGGGTGGCGGAGTCCATCAGGCGGTGGAAGTCGTAGGTGACGGTTTTGGCGGCAATGGCGCCTTCGATGCCGCGAACGATCAGGTCTGCGGCTTCGTTCCAGCCCATGTAGCGCAGCATCATCTCGCCGGAGAGGATCACGGAACCCGGGTTGACGACATCTTTGTCGGCATACTTGGGGGCGGTGCCGTGGGTGGCTTCGAAGACAGCGTGCCCGGTGGTGTAGTTGATGTTGCCGCCGGGGGCGATGCCGATGCCGCCTACCTGGGCTGCCAGGGCGTCGGAGAGGTAGTCGCCGTTGAGGTTCATGGTTGCCAGCACGTCGAATTCGCGGGCACGGGTGATGGTCTGCTGGAAAACGATGTCGGCGATGACATCCTTGACCAACAGCCGCCCGGCTTTGAGGGCCGCGCTTTGCTCCTGGTTGGCGGCATCTTCGCCGTCTTCATCGCGGGTGCGCTCCCACTGGGACCAGGTGTAGACCTGATCGCCGAATTCCTGCTCCGCCAGTTCGTAGCCCCAGTTGCGGAAGGCGCCTTCGGTGAATTTCATGATGTTGCCCTTGTGCACCAGGGTGACGCTACGGCGCTTGTTCTCCAGCGACCAGCGGATGGCGGCGCGCACCAATCGAGCAGTGCCTTCCTGTGATACAGGTTTCAACCCGATGCCCGAGCTGCCCGGGAAGCGGATTTTGGCATACTCCTGGGGAAACTGCTGCTTGAGAAGCTCTTTGAAGCGCTTGCTTTCCTCGGTGCCGTTTTCGAATTCGATGCCGGTATAGATGTCTTCGGTATTTTCGCGGAAGACGACCATATCGACGTGTTCGGGGTTTTTGACCGGTGAAGGGACGCCCTTGACGTAGCGCACCGGGCGCTGGCAGACGTACAGGTCAAGTGCTTTGCGCAGGGCGACGTTTAACGAACGGATGCCGCCGCCGATGGGGGTGGTGAGGGGGCCTTTGATGCCCACCAGAAACTCGCGGAATGCTGCCACGGTGTCGTCGGGAAGCCAGGTGCTGAAGCTGTTGAAAGCTTTCTCGCCGGCAAATACTTCCATCCAGATAATCTTGCGCTTACCCTGGTAGGCTTTGGCTACGGCGGCATCGAAGACGCGCACGGAGGCGCGCCAGATATCTCTGCCGGTGCCGTCGCCTTCCACAAAAGGAATGATGGGATTATCGGGCACCTGGAGGATGCCATTCTGGATGATAATTTTCTCTCCATTGGCGGGTACGATTACGTGCTGGTAAGTCATTTGAGTGTCTCTCCCTGGTTTTAATACCTTACGCAATTGGCGGGGGGCTGGGTAACCCAATTTCCTGCTGAACTGCGCGGCTGCGAGATTGCTAAGATTGGGGGAATTATAGCAAAGGTTTCGTCAAAATTAGTGACAGTTGTCATGAGGGGTATGTATCATGTGACAAATTTCTCAAATGAAAACCGATGCTATAATCTTATGTGACGCTTCGTTTGGGAAAAGAGACGGGTGAATGCCGGTCTCAAGTCTCAAAAATATGGAGCGACGGAGAGTGCAATGACGCTGGAAAAATTCTCCCCTGAGGTTATCAACCGCCAGGGAAACGGAAATGCATGGCATGCGCTGGATCGAGATGTGATCCTGGACCAGCTCTCCACACGGATCGATCAGGGTCTGTCCAGTGAAGAAGCAGCGCAGCGCCAAAAGCAGTTCGGTTTGAATGAGCTGGCGGAGGCCCCGCCGACCACCTTTTGGCAGATGCTGAGGGAACAGTTCAACAATTTTGTGGTGATCTTGCTGCTGATTGCCGCGTTAATTTCCTTCATTTTGGGGGACTATGTGGAAGCTGCAGCCATCATGGCAATCGTGGTGCTCAACGCGACCCTGGGGGTGGTTCAGGAGCGGCGGGCGGAGCAGGCGCTGGCGGCGCTGCGGAAACTGGCTGCTCCAGAAGCGCAGGTGCTGCGGGATGGGTCGCGCAAAACGCTGCCTGCCAGGCAGCTCGTACCCGGGGATGTGGTGCTGCTGGAGGCGGGCAACTTCATACCGGCAGATATCCGCCTGATCGAAGCGGTCAATTTGCGCATCGAGGAAGCGGCGCTGACGGGAGAATCGGTGCCTGTGCAGAAGGATGCCAGCCTGCGCCTGGAAGCCAATATCCCGTTGGGCGATCGCAAAAACACTGCCTTCATGGGCACGCTGGTCAACTACGGGCGCGGGCGGGGAATTGTGGTCGGTACGGGCATGCAGACTCAGATCGGCATGATCGCAGAAATGCTGCAATCGGTACAGCAGGAGCCTACCCCGCTGCAAAAGCGCCTGGAGGAGCTGGGGAGAATCCTGGGATGGGCTTCGCTGGCGATCTGTGCGCTGGTGTTTGCGGTTGGCTGGATACGAGGCTTCGAACCGCTGGAGATGTTCATCATCGCGGTAAGCCTGGCGATTGCTGCGGTGCCCGAAGGACTGCCGGCAGTGGTTACCATCAGCCTGGCGCTGGGGATGCGCGAAATGATCAAGCGGCATGCCTTGATCCGCAGGCTGTCGTCTGTGGAGACGCTAGGCTCGGCGACTACGATCTGCTCGGACAAAACCGGCACGCTGACACAAAACGAGATGACGGTGACGAGGGTGTGGGCGGACGGGAAGTTCTTTGGCGTTTCTGGAAGCGGATATGAACCCAACGGCGATTACCTGATCGAGGGTAAGCGCGCCAATATGACAGAGTATCCGGCTGCGCTGACGGCATTATGGGTGGCGGCGCTGAATAACGACGCCGACCTGGAAATTTCAGGCGAGACGGGCGGGAAAAGCACCTACCGCATGGTGGGAGATCCGACCGAAGGCGCCCTGGTCGTGGCGGCGGCGAAATTGGGCGCCAGCAGCCGGGCGCTCAACCAGGCGTACCCGCGCGTGCAGGAGATCCCATTTGATTCGGCGCGCAAGACGATGGTGACCATCCATGCCCTGCAGGATCCGCACAGCGAGGATATCTCGCCGTTCGCAGATAACCAACCGAAGACGGTGTACGCGGTTACGGTGAAGGGCGCTCCGGACGTGGTATTGGGCAAGTGCACCCATTACCAGCGCATGGACGACCAGCCGGTGCTGCTGGATGAGCCGCAGCGGATGCGCATTTTGCAAGCCAATGACGCGATGACACAGGATGCGCTGCGGGTGTTGGGGATGGCTTACCGGTTGGTGGATAAGCTGCCCGAGGAGCTGAGCAGCGATGATCTGGAACGCGATTTGATTTTTGTGGGTATGGCGGGTATGATCGATCCGCCGCGACCGGAGGTGCCCCCGGCGCTGAAAAACGCGAGCCGGGCAGGCATCCGCACGGTGATGATCACCGGAGATTATCCCAACACGGCGCGGGCGATTGCCGAGTCAATCGGGCTGCTGCAGCCCGGTCACCAGGTGCTCACGGGGGCGAACCTGGATCATATGGATGATGCCGCCTTGCAGAAGGAAGTGGCATACACGGATGTGTTTGCACGCGTTTCCCCAGAACATAAGATGCGCATCGTCGAGGCGCTGCGCGCCAGCGGGGAAGTGGTGGCGATGACGGGCGATGGGGTCAATGATGCGCCCTCGATCAAGCGGGCGGATATCGGCGTCGCCATGGGGATTACGGGCACCGACGTAGCCAAGGGCAGCGCCGATATGGTGCTGACCGACGACAACTATGCCAGCATCGTTGCAGCGGTGGAGCAGGGGCGCATTATCTACGCCAATATCCGCAAGTTCGTATTTTTCCTTCTGTCTTCGAACGTCGCCGAGATTATGATCATCTTTCTGGCGACCCTGGCGGGGCTGCCCGCGCCGCTGACCGCGATCCAACTGCTGTGGCTGAACCTGCTCACCGACGGCGCCCCGGCGCTGGCGCTGGCAATGGAAAAAGGCGACCCGGACGTGATGCGCTACCCGCCCAGACCGGTGAAAGAGCCGATCGTCAACGGGTCGATGCGCCTGGGCATCCTGGTGCAGACTGTCACGCAGACCGGTGCCACGCTGGGCGCATTCTTGCTGGGGCTGTGGTGGCATCTGGGAGATACGGCAGGCATCCCGGCGGGCATGAATCCGCTGGCGGCTCTGCTGCAGTTCGATTGGCGCAACGTGGACGTGCAAACTGCGGAAACCATGGCTTTCGTGACCCTGTCATTGTGCGAGCTGTTCCGCGCCTATACGGTGCGCTCTGAGACGCAATCGGTATTCCGAATCGGCATCTTCTCCAACCGCTACATGCAGTATGCGGTGGCGGTCTCGATCATCTTGCTGCTGCTGGTGGTGAGCGTGCCGTTCTTGCAGCCGATCTTCAATACGCACTTTATGTCGGCGCGTGAGTGGGGCGTGGTTTTATCGCTGGCGCTTATCCCGGCGGTATCCGAGGAAATTACCAAGGCGTACTTGCGGTTCAAGGCGCGCAGCTGAGGGTGAGAATATTGCTTTATCCAGACAGGTGCGATACACTATAGGCGTGGAAGGAAAGACGATGTACGTGACGACACCTATCGCGGTGTGCGCAACTTCAGCCGGCAGGGCTGCTGGCTCGGCGCGCAGCTATAAACGTAGTATTCGTTGGGGGGCTCTGGCTTAGACGGAGAGGCTTAAACGCGTACAAGCTTCCCGAAAGGCCGGTTCCCTGACAAGAACGCCTTTTCGGGAAGCTTTTTTTATGCATACCGGTTTGAGCTGGTTGCACGGCGCAGGAGAGGCACGAAGAACCAGATCCTTCACTGCGTTCAGGATGACAGGTCAAAGCGTTCAGGATGACAGATCAATAAAGGAGTTCAAAGGTGAATGACGATAAACCTCCCGATACGAAGAAGATGACTGACCCATCCCGCTTGCGGGAATCCGATAAGCCGCCCTGACACAACTTAATTTGCGGGCAGTTGCCTGCCAGGAGAGTGAACGATGATCGCTGCCTACAAGCAAAACGAAGCAGGCCTGACAGCGTTGGCCGAGCCTACAACCGGCTGCTGGATCAATGCCACCAATCCCACTGCAGATGAGATTGCACGGCTGCAAAGCCTGGGAATCCCCCAAGATTATTTAACTTATCCATTAGACCTTGACGAACGCTCGCGCTTCGAGCGAGAGAACGGCGAGATGCTGATCGTGCTGCGCATCCCGGTTTTCCAGGGCGCCGAGGCGGATATTCCGTATATCACCGTACCCCTGGGCATTATCTTGACCCAACAGCACCTGATCACGGTTTGCCGGCAAGATAACGATATTTTGCGAGACTTTGCTGCAGGGCGAGTGCGCGCGCTGAATACTGCCAAGCGCAACCGCTTTGTCCTGCACCTGCTGCTGACAACCGCGGCGAAATACCTGACCTACCTGCGCGAGATCAACCGCGTGGTGGATGCTCTGGAAGATAAATTACAGCAATCCACCAGAAATAAAGAACTTCTGGAGATCTTGAAGTACCAGAAAAGCCTGACTTACTTTACGACTGCGTTGAAGTCCAACGAACTGATGATCAAGCGCCTGCAGCGCAGCGATTTGTTCAGCGTTTACCCTGAAGACGAGGATTTCCTGGAGGATGTGCTGACCGAAAACCAGCAGGCGATCGAGATGACCAGCATCTCCAGCAACATCTTGAACAGCATGATGGATACCTTCGCCTCGATCATCTCGAACAACCTGAATGGGGTGATGAAGGTGCTGGCTTCGGTGACGATCGTCTTGAGCGTACCGACCATGCTGTCGAGCTTTTTTGGCATGAATGTGAATCTGCCGCTGCAAGATCACCCGGCTGCATTTTTAACGGTTTTGGCTTTATCTTTACTTACAACAACCTCAATGGTTTGGGTGTTTGTCAAACGGGACTGGTTCTAAGCTGCAGAGGTCATGTAGATGATGTCATATAGATTGTGATAAAAATCACGTATAGGACATGACCTTTGACAATGACTTGAGATGAAGATTTGGGGTATTCTATAGGCAGAAACGGGATATCGGGATAATCTCCTGATGCTCATCGCTGTTTCCTCCTTTGGCGAAAGCCTCCGCCGGGTCTCTCCCTCACCGCCCCGGCGGAGGCGTTTTAAGCAGGAGATCAGTCTGCAACCGGCAGGACGACGGTGAACGTGGTGATTTTACCCGGCATCGATTCGACCCAGATGCGCCCGCGATGATTTTCCACAATTGACTTAACGATCGCCAGCCCCAGCCCTGTCCCGGGCACATCCTCGGGGACGTTGGATGCCCGGTAGAATTTGTCGAAGATGTAGGGTTGGTCTTGCGGCGGAATACCCGGCCCATTGTCACTAACCTGCAGGATGATCTGGTCTACCTCGGCATGGGCGCGCAGCAGGATGTGCCCATCTTTGGGGGAGTACTTGACCGCGTTTTCGAGGATGTTCGAAATCATCTGGCGCAAGCGCACGGCGTTGCCCACTACCCTGGGCAGCTCGGCGGGCAGATCAACTTCCAACTTTAAGTTTTTAGCAAGAACACGAGCCTGGACGCTATCCAGGACGTAGTGCAGGAGAGGGTTGAGAGATACCAGCTCTTTGCCGGCATCAAAGCCGGCTTCGATGCGTCCCAGGTCCAGCAGGTCGTTGATTAAAGAGGTAATGTTTTGAACGTTGAGCTGAATACGGCGGATGAACTCTTTCTGCTGCTCGTTCACCGGGCCGATACGGGCGATCAGCTCAACATATCCCATGATGGCAGTGAGGGGCGAGCGCAAATCATGGGAGACGGTGCTGACGAAATCGCTCTTGATGCGATCCAGCTCTTTGAGGTGGGTGATATCCTGCATGGTGACCGCCAGACCTACCATCGAGATGGGAGTGACCTGGGTAATCATGACGCGACCATCTTCCAGGGAGATCTCTCTGCGCCGGGGGACTTCGGGATGGCTTTCGATCAAGCTCAACAGGTCGGGGTGACCGATTACCTGCTGGATGGGTCTGCCTTCGACCTCGCTATCGGGCAGCTCAAACGCCTCTCGAAAGGTCTGGTTTGCCAGCATGACACAATCATCCAGGTCGACTATGAGCACAGCATCGCGGACTTTTGTCAGGATGGTTTGCAGCTTATTGCGCTCGATGGTGGTTTGCTGGTAAAGGCGGGCATTTTCGATGGCGATGGCGGCAAAATCTGCCAATGAAGCCACCAGGGTTAGGTGGTAGTCGTTGAAGGGCTTGCCGCTCTGGCGGTTATCGACGCCCAGCACGCCGATAGCCCGTTCTTGGATTTGGATGGGGACATAGATCAGGGTGTGCACCAGGTACGAGGTTTTGATTTTCTGTGGGGTGCTGGTGTCCATAACCAGCGGTTTGCCAGATTGCAGCACCTGTCCGGGGAGGGTATCCTGCACCGGAACTCGGAAGGTGCGCACGAATTCATCCCCAAAATTGCGAGCGGCGTGCATATACAATTCGCCGCTGGATTCATCCAGCAACAGCAGGCTGCCTTCCTCAGCGCCGGTCAGCTCAACGGCGGCATCTACGACGGCAGTCAATACTTTGTCCATGTCCAGATGGGAGGTAACGCGTTGACCGACCTGCTGCAAGGCTTCCAGGTTGCTGAGGCGCTGTTTCAAGGAGCGTGTGTCGCGGCGTTCCTGCGTGCGCGCCCATTCACGCTGGTGCTGGCTGCGCCGGACGGCATCGCGCGCTGCGGCGGCGACCTGATCGGCCTGGAAGGGGGCTAACAGGATGTCGATCACACCGGCCTTCATGGCGCGCAGCGCCAGCTCGGCAGGAATATTATCCATGAGGAGCACGATGGGCAGCGGCGGGGTTTGTTCGTGAACTGCTGCGGCCTCGTCCAGGCCCATCTGGTTGTAGCGCGCCCTGGCGTCCAGGATCAACAGGTCGGGCGATGCGTCAGCCGCAAGAGCGAGCAGATCTGTGAAGCTGGTGGTCTGGACAATCTCGTAACCTGCAGGGCGAGGAATGGCGCGTTCGATCAGCGCGGCTGTCTGGGGGTCTGATATATAAATCAAAACTTTGCTGGTCATTTTTCACACGCTGATCGCGGCGGTTTCGAAGGGCGGCTTACGTCTGGCGAGGCCGGCTGGCATCGTCCAGGGTTTTAAGCGCCTGTTGAATTTTTTCGTGTGAGCTGCGCAGCAGGGCTTTTTGGGTGGCATTCAAGCGGGCGTCTTCACCCACCAGCAGATTTAGAATGATCTCTGCGGCACTGCCCAGCGGAGACTGCAGGTCTCTGCGCAACTGCCCCAGGGCTTCGTCACGCTGGCGCAGGTCTTTGTGCGTGGCCTCGACAGCCTGCTGCAGATTCTGGGCGCGTTCTTCTAAAACGCGAAACAGCCGGGCATTGACCATCGAGATCGAAGCGTAATCTGCTACGGCTTCCAGCAGGGCCTGGTTGCCCGGACCAAACGGCCTGGCAGTTTTGCGAAGCACGACCAGGAGGCCGACGACCTCGCTTTTCACTTTTACGGGGACGATGAGCACAGCCTCGCCCAAACTGGAGACCTTGAAGCGTTTGAGAGGGTCACCGTGCAGGGAGAGCGGCTCGCCCGAAAGGCTGACGAGGGAGCTGATGCCATCATCCCACACCTGACCGAGAAATCCCTGGATGGATTTGGGCAGGTTGCGCGCCGCGGCGAGGGTGAAGTTCTTGCTGCGGTCCTGGCGCACGAGCAGCCATCCGGTATCGGCTTCGGTAATGTACATGGCGCCTTCGACGATCTTTTCGAACAAGAGGCGCTGATCGGTGACTGAGATGACGGCCTTGCCGATGGCAAAGATGGTGGTCAGCTCGCGAACGCGCTGCTGGAGCTGCTGGTTGAGCTGGTTGAGCTGTTTTTCGAGCTGCTCGCGCTCTTTGCGCGCGCGCACCTGTTTGAGCACGCGTTCAACCGCAGATACCACCTCGGCTTCGCGCGCCGGCCAGCTCAGGTAATCGTTGGCGCCAATGCGGAAGGCCTGGATGACATCGCTTTCGCGGCCTTTCTCTGAGATGACGATCACCGGGGCATCCAGCCCCTGGGAGGCGAGGGCTACGAGCAGATCTTTGCCGCTCAATCCGGGTAAATTCAGGTTGGTGATGATCAGGTCTGGGGAAAGCCGCATGGCTTCCTGAATGGCGCTGTTGGCAGAGCGCTGCACCTGCACGCGATATCCGAGCGGCTGCAGGCTTTGACGGGCAATCAAGTCGCTGATGACGGGATCGTTTTCTACCAGGAGGATGCGCTCTTTGGGTGCAGCCATGGTTTGAATGATAGCATGGAATTGAGAATTGCGGTATCAGGCTGATAAAATTGTAATTTACCCGGGCTGGGCGGCGGCAGGGTTAGATTTGTATTAGATCGCTGTTAAAAAGCTTGACTCAGCCTATCAGACGCGCATAAAATGATAGTGAGGCCAGGAGCGGTACGTATGCCGCAAGCGGCGGATTTATTGGAATTGGGAAGCAGCGAATGGAATATAAGGATTATTATAAAATACTCGGGGTGGAACGAAGCGCAAGCACCGAAGAGATTAAGCGCGCTTATCGTAAACTGGCGATGAAGTATCACCCGGATAAAAACCCGGGAGATAAACAGTCGGAAGACCGGTTTAAAGAAATCAACGAAGCCAATCAGGTATTAAGCGACCCTGAGAAGCGCAGCCGCTACGACCAGCTGGGCGAGTCTTACGCGCACTGGCAGCAGCGCGGCGAAAGCCCGGGTAATTTCAATTGGAACGATTGGGTCACGAATGCACCCCGGGGCGGCGGCACGCGGGTGGATTTCGACGATCTGTTCGGCGACAGCAACGGCGGATTTTCCGAATTCTTCCGGCGCGTCTTCGGAGGTATGGGAGGATTTCCTGATATGGGCACGGAGGGGGCGAGGCGCGGTGTGAGACCAGGGGCGCAGCCCAGAGCGGGGTACGAACAGCGCGTTTCCATCAGCCTGCAGGAAGCTTTTCATGGCACGACGCGGCGCTACGAAATCGAAGGGCGCAAGCTGGAGGTAAAGATCCCTGCCGGCGCTCGAAGCGGTACCAAGGTGCGCCTGCCCAATATGGCGACGGAGCGAGGCGGTGGGACAAGCGATATTTACCTGGTGGTGGATGTGCTGCCCGATCCGCAATACGAACGGCGCGGGGATGATGTGTACACGGATGTCGACGTAGATCTATACCGGGCTGTGCTGGGCGGTGAAATTTCTGTGCCCACCTTGACCGGTCAGATCGTATTGAAAATCCCGTCTGGCACACAACCGGGCCAAACCTTCCGCCTGGCAGGGCAGGGAATGCCCCACCTGAAAAATCCCCAGAAGCGCGGCGATCTGTACGTTCGAACCAGGATTCAGCTGCCCAGGCAGCTCACTCCTGAACAGCGCGAGTTGTTCGATAAACTGGCGCACCTATCCTGATATTCAGCCATACGCCACACCCAGCGCGTGCAGAGGGGGGTATTGCCCGCAGGTGGAGGGAACAGGAGCCGGATGATGAGTCGCAGGAAGACAGCCTGGTTAATACTGGCGGCGCTGACGGTATCTGGTTTGTCCTGCAGTATTTTTTCTATGCAATCAAACGGTGTGAATTTGCCCTCGCGGGAAGAGCCGGCGGCGGCCGCGCCGGCGGTGATCGCGCCCAGTCCTGATCTGGTGGCGCTCGAAGACCGGCTGGTGCAACTGTATGAGCAGGTGAATGGCGGGGTGGTATCACTGCAGGCGACGGTCGACGACGGCCGCACCCAGGGATCCGGTTTCGTGTTCGACCAGGAGGGACATATCGTCACCAACTACCACGTCGTGCTGGGGGTGGAGGAACTGGAGGTGGCGTTCTCTTCGGGTGTGAAGGCGCGCGCAGCGGTCATCGGCACGGATGCCGACTCCGATTTGGCCGTGATCAAGGTTGACGTGCCGGCAGAGCTGCTGCAGCCGCTGCCTCTGAGCGATTCGGACGCGGTAAAGGTCGGCCAGACGGTGATTGCGATCGGAAATCCGTTCGGCTTTCGCGGTACGATGACGCTGGGGATCGTCTCCAGCCTGGGGAGGAGCATGCAATCGCTGCATGATGCTCCCGGCGGGGGGACGTTCAGCGCCGGTGATATCATCCAAACCGATGCTGCCATCAACCCTGGCAATTCCGGCGGCCCACTGCTTAATTTGAATGGAGAGGTGATCGGGGTGAACCGCGCCATTTTCACGGAAAGCTTCTCCAGCGGCGGCGAACCGATGAATTCCGGCATCGGTTTTGCCATCTCTGCCAATATCGCCAGACGGGTTGTACCGGCATTGATCGCTGAAGGCCGGTACGATTACCCGTACATCGGGATCAACAGCAAAAGCGACCTGACCCTGGCAGAGCAGGAAATACTCGATCTACCCCAGCACACGGGGGTATACGTGCTGCGGGCGGTGCCGGGAGGACCGGCAGATGAAGCCGGCGTTCTTGGAGGCAGCCGCGATACCGAGCGACCGGATCTGCAGGCCGGCGGCGACCTGATTACTGCGATCGATGGCAAAGAGGTCATGAACTTCGATGATTTCATCAGCTACCTGGTGCGATATAAAAGCCCCGGCGACAGCGTGATGCTCACCATTTTGAGAGGAGGTCAAACCCTGGAGATAACTGTGGCCCTTGATAGACGACCGGGGCCATAAAAAAATAGGCGGCCATAAAAAATAGGCGGCCATAAGCTGGTCGCATGTAGTAGGCCACGCACAAGGATCTAGATCCTTCACTGCGTTCAGGATGACGGATCAAAAAAAGGAGATTTGTATGTTCAGAGATCAAGATCTGCATGACCTGCTGGAATATAAAAGCTCTGCGCCAGTGCTCAGCATTTACCTGAATTTAGATCCGAGCGACAATTCGGAGACGCAGCGACTGCGCCTGCGGAGTATGTTGAAGGATTTGCAGCTGCCTGAGGATCTGCTCGCGGTTGAGCGCTATTTCGATCATGAGTACGACTGGACCGGTAAGAGTGTGGTGGTGTTTTCTTGTGCGGGGGATAATTATTTCAAGACCTATTCGCTGGCAGTGCCGCTGCGCAGCCGGGTGCGGGTGGGTGAGAGGCCGTATGTGAAGCCGCTGGCGGATCTGTTCGATTCGTACGGCGGCTACGGGGTGGTTTTGGTAGATAAGGTGGGAGCGCGCTTGTTCTACTTCCACCTGGGAGAACTGCGGGAGCAAGAGGGTGTGATGGGGGAAGAAGTGCGGCACGCCAAACGGGGTGGGGCCTCGTCGTCACCGGGCCGCCGGGGCGGGGTGGCTGGGCGGACGAACTATGTGGAGGAGGTCACAGATCGTAATCTAAAGGATGCGGCAGAATTTTCGGCTAATTTTTTCGGCGAAAATCGGGTGCGCAGGATTTTGATCGGTGGGACGGATGACAGCGTGATCCCATTTCGCTCTTTTCTGCCGAAGGCCTGGCAGAGCCTGGTGGTGGGTACGTTCCCGATCAGCATGACCGCCAGCCAGGTGGATGTATACGAACGGGCGATGCTAGCCGGCAGCGAGGCTGAACGGCAGCGTGAGGCACGCCTGGTGGATGCGGTGATCACCGGCGCAGCCAAAGGACGCGGCGGCGCGGTGGGCCTGGGCGACACACTGGCAGCGGTGCATGAAGGCCGCGTGCAGACCCTGGTGATCCAGGACGGCTACCGCGCTCCGGGGCTGCGCTGCTCAGGCTGCGGGTACATCAGCATGCAGGAACAGGCGACCTGCCCGTTTTGCGGCAGCGGCTTCGAGAGAATCCAGGATGCTGTGGAGCTGGCGGTGCGAAAGGTGTGGCAGGACGGGGGCGATGTCGAGGTGCTGCACGACGACCTGGGTCTCGACCTGCACCAGCCGATCGGGGCGCTGTTGAGGTACTAGGAGACAGTCCGTAAGGATTGTTGGGGGTGTTGGCTGCAGACGAAATCTGCAGACAGCACCCCCATTGCTATTTTTAGCTGTGGTAAAGGCGTGCGCGGCAGGCTTAGGGCCGAGCGAAATAGGCATTTTCCAACTCGATCAGGCTGGCGGAGAGCTGGTCCAGGGCGGCTTCTGCGGCTGCCGGTTCGCCCTCGGCAGAATTCAGCGCCAATTCCATCAAGCTGCGCAGATCGTCTACGATGCCGCGCTGGTCGGCTTGCAGGCGAGAAGAGATCAGATCCCAGGTTTCAGGCGTTTTGACGAAGGCCAGGCGCACGCGTGCCGGATCCGTGCGCGACAGGGCTAACTGGGCAGCCGAGACGTCCATGCGCGCTGCCAGGATGGCGGAATGGAGCTGCTGCTCTTCCAATTGGGCCTGCAGCGTTGTGTTCTGGGATTCAACCTGGCTGAGCCGGTCGATCTCACTCTGCAGGCTGGCGGTATGCTCGGCGGATAGTTTGGTTTGAGATTCCAACTGCCCGGCGGTCTGCGCTAACTGGCTTTGGAGCCGGTTGGCTTCCTGGCGCAGCGGCAGATAGAGCAAGAATATGGCGGTAACCAGGCCGAGAGCAAAGAGCACCAGCACGCCGATCGTCCAGCGCAGCAGGCGGATACGCAAAGGTTGTGCAACGGGGGGCGTCTTCCCGGGGGCAGGAGCAGGTTTCTGCCCGGTTTGACCCAAAACAGGCTCGCCGGCGGGCACATCGGGCTTTACGTCGTTGGTGAATTGATCTTTGTTGTCTTTGGGTGTGCTTTCTTCCATGCTGACCTCCAATGGCAATCGGAATCGTGTTTGAAGCGTTTAAAATAATCATACCCTCCCTTACCACGAGTGGCAAGGGAGGGTGATTTATTCTGCTGCCGACCAGTTTTGCGACAGTGACCAGGGTTGGTATTGTGTTAGGGCGTGTTTGATAGGTCGGGCGGCTGGGTTGCGGCGCGCCGATCAGTTGGCGTTGATCTTGATGGTGCGCGGGCGATGGCTTTCAGCCTTGGGGACGCGCAGGGTGAGCACGCCGTTATTGATATTGGCTTCAGCCTTGGCAGCATCCAGGGCGGTGGGTAATGCAATCGAGCGGGTGAAGCGACCGGAAGGAAGCTCGCGCACCATATACTGGGCGTCATCTTCTTTGCGGGAGGGGAACTCGCCGCGCAGGGTAATGGTGTTGTTGATGATTTCGATGCTCAGGGAATCTGCATCGATTCCAGGCACGAGGGCTGAGATTTCGAATGCGTCTTCCACGGCGAGAACGTCCACGGCTAAAGCCATTTCGCGTTCCTGCGGGGCTTCGGTGTAGTTTTCATCGATCAGGCGGTTGACGGCTTCACGAAAATGCGCCATACGGCGGTAGGGGGATATGTATAAGGTCATGGTTCATCTCCTATGGTTCAGGCAAAATTTTGGCTAGAGCAAATCGTCGTTGTATGCCCAAATCATAATCAGGATGTATAAGAAAACTGCATGACCAATGTTGGCGTTGTATTAGAAATCGGGCTGGGCCGAACCCGGGAGAGGGGCGCCGTAGCGGGCAACCAGGATGAGGTAAGGGGAGGACTGGCTGTCGAAGGGGCTAAGGTCGTAATCGCCATACGCGCCAAGGATGCTTAATCCAGCCTGCTGCAGCTCTTGCCGGTAGACCGCCGGACCGGAGAGGTCGTGGCTGGTGGCAGCTATGGTTCGTTCGATGCTGCCATCCGGAAGCAGGTGGTCGTAAATCCATTCGAGCCGGAAGCGGTTGCCGCTGCGCGACCAGGCGGCGCTGACCTGAACCGGCTCGCCGTCGCCGGGGTGGGGGAAGGTGTCTTCTACTTCAGCAGGGGCGGCGTGGGGGAGCTGCTGCAAGGATATGGGGTTGGGAATGCTGAAGGCAAAGCCGCCGCCGGGCTGGAGATGGGCGGCAACACGGCGCAAGATCGTGCGCCGCTCGGCAGGTGTGAATGTGCTGTAGGTATTGCAGGGGGAGTAGATGAAGGCAAAGGCCGCGCCCAGGCGGAAGCTGCGCATGTCGGTTCTGAGCAGGGATAAGCGGCCGCGGCTGGATTGTCGGGCAAAAGACAATACCTGTGCATCCCAATCCAGGCCGATGACGCGGTG
This sequence comes from Anaerolineales bacterium, assembly GCA_041736465.1. GTDB lineage: Bacteria > Chloroflexota > Anaerolineae > Anaerolineales > UBA4823 > JAJUJL01. The sequence continues at coordinate 23,235 of JBGSTO010000402.1, forward strand.
CCCGGCTTGAGAGAGCGCCAGCATGACCCGCCCTGTGCCACAGCCCAGCTCCAGGGATGGGTCGCCGAATTGGGCTGCAAGCTGCGTCCAGAAGAGGAGGTCTTCGTTGTAGAGGCTGTAGTGAGCGTGAAGGATGGCGGGGAGCATGAGGTTTGTGCACCGAACAATACGCAGGATGGGGATTGTTTTCGAACATTGGTTTCGAATTGACTTGACGGTTCAGAACCATTCGCATTATACTCAATATGTTCGGGGCGTAGCGCAGTCCGGTAGCGCACCGCGTTTGGGACGCGGGGGCCGGCGGTTCGAGTCCGCCCGCCCCGACTTTTTTTGAGCGGGAGGAAGAAGATGGCGAAAGCTAAGCTGGATGGAGTGGTCGAGGCGATCCGCTATAAGCCGGACGGTGAGATGGCGTGGGCACGGGCTTACGAGCGGCGCGGCGCGATTTACTCGGACCATGTGCTGCTCACCCGTGAGCAGTTAGTCCAGCGATTGAAGTCTGGGAAGAATTTCTCCGTGGGCAGCCGTGTGCCGCAAAAAGGCGGCACCTTCGAGATCAGCATGCCGCTGCGCCTGGTGCAGGCGAATGGGAAGGATGTGCTGGTGACGGGAGAGGGAACTGCGGAACGAGACTCGCTAAAGGGGATCCCGGCTGTATAAGCACAGTGGTTACTATCCAGGCCGCCGGAGAAGCACCTCCGGCGGCCTTTCGTTTCTGTCAAGCTTCCCTTGCCAGATGAGGCATTGGGCTTATAATTCCTGATCATGCCGACCCCTTTTTATCATCTGGTCGTTGCCCGAAAGCTGCTGCAGCGCCAGGAGCTTTCATCTCAGGTGGTGCAACTGCTGCGAAAAAACGCCGGCGCCTATATGCTGGGCAATACTGCCCCGGACGTGCAAACGATCTCTGGACAGGCGCGCCAGGCGACGCATTTTTTTGAGCTGCCTGTGACCCCTGATATGCGAGATCCGTGGGAGCAGATGTTCGCGGAATACCCGGCATTACGCCGGTTGGACCGGATGGATCCAGGCAGGGCGGCATTCATTGCCGGGTATGCCAGCCATTTACTGGCAGACTGGACCTGGGTCAAGAAGATATTCAACCCCTATTTTGGACACGACTGCCGCTGGGGCAGCCTGAGCGAACGCTTGTACTACCATAATGTGCTGCGCTCGTACCTGGATTACCAGATCCTGCCGGAATTAACACGGTATAGCCCGCCAGAATATGCGATGGAAGAGGTGCAGCCGCGCAATTGGCTGCCCTTTGTACAGGATGCGCATATGGAGGCGTGGCGAGATTACCTGTGCGAGCAGTTAAAACCCGGAGCAGCGATGAAAACGGTGGAAGTCTTTGCTTCGCGCCAGGGTATACCGGCGGAAGATTACTACCGCCTGCTGAATTCAGAAGATCGCATGCAGCAGGAAGTCTTCTCGCACGTCTCCTACCAGACGTTATTGGATTACCAGCAGACTTTGGTAGATCAAAACGTGCTGTTGTTGAATCAATTGAACTCTGCCCGTGTACAAGGTTCAGTATGGATGCCCCTGCACCCAGGTTAACCTGCCGGACAGGCGGCTCTTCACACTTCTGGGAGCGCTTAAAATGAAAGTCATCGATTGTTCACCCTTAACCGACCGGGTCAGTACTTCGTCTCCATTGGCTTCCGCCGTCGACCGGATTCGCCTGGGGCGAGAATGGGCGAAAGATATGGAAGCCCAGGAGGGAGTGATTTTTCAATTTGGCCAGGCGCTCGATAACCAGTTCACCATGTTGAGAAATGTGAAGCTGGAAGGGCTGGATGTGCCGATCCCTTTGATCCTGCTCGGCCCGACTGGAATCTGGATTTTGTATCCCAGCGCCTCACGGGGAGTTTTCCGGGCGAAGGGGGAGGTGTGGGAGAAGCTGGACGAGCGCCTGCAGTTATTCAAGCAGGTCAAGCCGAACCCAATCGCCAGGGTGGCTTTGATGGCAAAAGCGGTTAGCGCGTTTCTTGCCGCGCGCGGATTTTCTTTACCTCAATTGGAGCCGGTGCTGATCTTCCCTGACCCTGGTACGCACGTGGAACAGGTGAGACCGGTGGTACGCATCGTGCTGGTAGATGCGCTGGACCGCTTTGCCAGCGGCATCCTGCAAAGCCGTACGGTAATCGATCAGGATGAAATTCAAAAAGCCATCGCCATACTGAATTCGGGTGCAGAGCTCGAAGGCGGGGTGTTGGAAGGGCTGCGGCAAACGGATGCATTCTCGTTCGTCGACGATCGCAATGCAGGCAAGCGAAAAGAAACGCCGGCTATCGTGGGAGCTAGCGACGAACAAATGAGGAAATTGAGCAACAAGCTGCCATTCTCGATGAAACAATTGTTGATTCTGATCGGCTTGATTGTTGTCAATATCATGATCCTGGTCGCAATTGCGATCTTTATCCTGGTAAATCTATAAAGACCAGCACAGATCAGGGGAATTATTTGTCCGCGCCACTTCTATCCATTATCATCCCGGCATACAACGAGGAGCACAGGCTGCCGCGAACGCTTGTGAATCTGTTCGCTTTTCTGGAAAAGCAAACGTACTCCTTTGAGATTCTGGTGGTCGAAAACGGCAGCTCGGATCGCACCTATGAGCTGGCGCGGGCGTTTGCCGAAGAGCACACGGGCGTGCGCGTGCTGCGCGAGACGCGGCGCGGGAAGGGGCTGGCAGTGCAGCGCGGCATGCTGGAGAGCAGGGGGGAATACCGCTTCATGTGCGATGCGGATTTTTCCATGCCGGTCGAGCAGATCAACCGGTTTTTCCCCCCGGCGCTGGTTGGAGCGGATATCGTGATTGCCTCGCGAGAAGCGCCCGGGGCTGTGCGTTATGATGAGCCGGAATACCGCCACCTTGTGGGACGGGCATTCAACTGGATGATCCGGATGATCTTGCTGCCGGGGCTGCACGACACGCAGTGCGGGTTTAAGTGCTTCCATGCGCGTGCGGCGGAGGAATTGTTCCCGGCGCAGCGGCTGACGGGTTGGGCCTTCGACGTCGAGGTGCTGTTCATCGCCCGCCGGCGCGGCTACCGGATCGTCGAGCTGCCGATCCCCTGGCATTTCAATCCAGATACCAAGGTGCGGGTGGTGAGGGACTCGCTGCGTATGTTGATGGAACTGCTGACCATCCGCTGGAATTCTGTGCGGGGATGGTATGACGCCGACAGCCGCAAGGCGTAATTCCCGAAAAACAGAACTAATCATCCTGCCGCCGGCGCCGGATTTCGAGTGGGAAATCCGGTTGTGGCAGCGCGGCAAGCGGCTGGTGGCGGGGCTGGACGAAGCCGGACGGGGAGCCATGGCAGGGCCGGTTTCGGCGGGGGCGCTGATCTTTCCTGCAGATCCTGGGCTGCAGGCTGCGCTGGAAGGACTGGACGATTCTAAAAAATTAAGCCCAGCAGCACGGGCTGCCTGGGCGCATTCATTAAAAGAGATTGCGCTGGCATGGGGCGTTGGGATGGCGACGAGTGAAGAAATCGATGCGCTGGGCATTGCCCCTGCCACGCGCCTGGCGATGGTGCGAGCGCTGCAGGCGATGCGGGTGGAACCGGAGCACCTGCTGATCGATTTCGTGCGATTAACGGAGGTGGGCATCTCCCAGGATGCGTTGATCAAGGGCGATTCGCGAAGCTTGAGCATCGCCGCGGCTTCGGTCCTGGCGAAGACTGCCAGGGATGCGTGGATGGAAGCGTACGAGCACGAGCACCCGGGATACGGTTTTGCGCAGCACAAAGGCTACGGCACCGCAGCTCACCGGGCAGCGATGCAGCGCCTGGGATTATCTGCAATCCACCGGCGGAGCTTTCAGTGGCGGAGAGCAGAGGCGGTTTTAAAATAGAGCGGAGCGGTTAACGCGACTGAGAGCGGCGCCAGTCTTCTACCATCGAGTCCAGCTCGGTGCTGAACGCCATCCAATCCGGCACGACCAGTACCAGGCCGGTCGTTTGTTTTGAGAACATCTGGGGGGCGAGGAAGAAGCGCAGCAGGGCCGGGGGGAGCGGATAACTGCTCAATTCCAGCACGATCACAGTACGACCGTAAAACGGCTCCAGGTAGCTGCGCTGCGCCCAAGTGCTTTTTCCGGGTGGAAAAAGCTGGGTGAAATCCGCCGAACGAACACTGCGGATGCGGCGGTAGGAGATGCTCAGGCGCAGGAAGGGGGTGACCAATCTGAGATGGTCGCGGCGAGGCTGGAGATAGGCGACCCGGCGGGCCAAGAAGGCGAACAGGAAGAACGCGAGGCAGCCGGCGGCGCCGATTAAGAGCCAGAGCTCATTTCCGGGCTGGAGGATGGAGATGGGCGTGAACCAGGCCAAAGCAAAGATAGCTGCCAGCAGCAAGCCGAGCGCCAGGGTTGGCTGCCACAGGCGATCCATGAAGCGCTGGTACATCAGCAGTGGGTGGCGTTTTCCGGCTTTGCGCGAGCGCACGGGCTTTTGTGGGGAGGAGGTGTACATCTTCAAGCCTCACTTTCGCCGCCTACCGGAAGGCTGAACCAGAACAGGCTGCCCTGCCCCGGCTGGCTCTCGAAGCCGATACGACCCTGCTGCAAGTGCACCAGGCCGCGAGCGACGCTCAGGCTCAGCCCCCAGCCAGGATGTTCGCGCACAGCGGCGTCTTCGGAGCGGAAGAAAGGTTCGAAGATGCCGGGCTTATCCTGCGGGCTGATGCCTGCCCCGTTATCCTGTACGGCGACGACCACCTGGGACTCTTCTGCCCTGGCGGTGAGGGTGATGCGACCGCCGGAGGCGGTATACAGATGGGCATTGTTGAGCAGGGCGCTGAGAATTTGCACCACGCGGCTGTGGTCGGCCTGTACGGCGGGCAGATCGCCCGGCGCCTGGATGGTGAGCGCCTGGCGCTTGCCTGCGATGGATGCGCTGAGCGCGTCCACGGCTTCATTAATACAATCTTGCAGGCGCAGGACGGAGGGTTTGACGCGCAGACGGCCTGTTTCCATGCGATTTAAGTCGGAGAGATCGGATACCAGCACTGACATGCGATCGACGTTGCTGCGAATCACGTTGAGGAAATTCTGCTGGTCGGCGTTGACCGGACCGACGAGACCCTGGCGCAGCAGGTCGGTGTAGCCTTTGATGGAGGTCATGGGGATGCGCAGCTCGTGGGTGACCACGGAGATGAATTTTTGCCGCGCCTGCCGGGACTGCTCGTTTTCGAGGCGCAGCTTTTCGGCCTGGATGGCTAAAGATAACTGTGCGGCGGCGGCGTGGATGAGGGGCAGAGAATCCCGGGTTTGCAGCTCCAGGTAGAGGGCAGCCTGGGCTGCGGCGGAGTCCGGCAGGGGGAGTACCAGCGCAGACTGCAGATCCAACCCGGGGCTGCCCAGGAGCGCAGCACGCACTTGAGTCTGCACCTGATCGGAGGCCTGAAAATCATCTTTACTCATGCCCAGCCCGGCAAGCCATTCTATCCCGTCTGGTGAGCGGGTCAGGGAGCCGTTATCTGCACCGCTGACCTGGAGGATGCAGGCGCGCTGGAGGGCGGCTGCCGGGCAGAGGATCTCCAGGAAGTGGTTCAGGCGGGTGGGGTAATCCTGGGAGGAGGACAGGGCTGCGCCCATTTGGGAGAGGCTTTCCAGCAGGTGCGGCGCTTGGGTTTGGTCGAGGGACATCTTCAGGGCATCCTATGGGCGAGGAGATTGATTACGGCAGTGCGGCAGGCGGCTGGGCGGCGGCGTAGGGGCACAAATCGCGCAGCGGGCAGAGGGGGCACTGCGGGCGGCGCGCATGGCAAATTTGCCTGCCGAGCTGAATGAGATTGAGGTGGGCGGTGTAATAGGTTTCCGGCGGAAACAGGGAGGCCAGGTGCACGTGCGCCTGCTCCACGCTCATTTTATCGGGCCGGATGCCAAGCCTGCCGCTGACCCGGTAGATGTGCGTATCGACGGGGAAGGCGGGCTTATCCAGGGCAAACTGCAGGACGATAGCGGCGGTTTTGGGGCCAACGCCTTTGAACTGCAGCAGCCACTGGCGGGCTTCTTCGGTTTGCATGTCGCGGAGAAAGTCAAGCTCCAGGCGACCGACCTGCTCGGTGATGGAACGCAGCGCGGCCTGGATGCGGGGGCCTTTTTGGTTTGCCAACCCGGCCAGGCGCACCGCTTCGACGACTTGATTTTCGGGGGCATCACGTACTTCTTCCCAGGTGGGGAAGCGCCGGCGCAGCGAGGCGAAAGCCCGGTCACGGTTGACATCGTTGGTGTTCTGGGAGAGGATGGTCGAGACCAGCTCGTCGAGAGGCGGCAGGGGGTCGCGCCATTCCGGGCGACCGAAATGCTCCAGCAGGCGTTGGTATATGGTGAGGGCGCGGGCTGCGATATCCTGGGACATGCCGGTTCAATATCCTGCGATACCTGGTTGGGGAGCAAGCAGATGCTGGTAGATTTCCAGCTTGAAGGCGGGACGGCCTTCACCGGCAAGCAAGCCGCGCCAGTTGTAAACCGGGAAGGTAGGCCCGTACTCGTGCAGGGCTGCCAGGTCTGAGGGCTGCAGAGCGCCCAACTGGCGCAGGATTTCGACCGCCACCGCCGGGCGAACCTGACCGTGGGAGTCGCCAACCGGGCGGGTATGGCTTTTCAGGTCGCCGTCGGAGATCTTATAGGTGATGCCAAGGGCGGGCGAGCCGGGATACAAGGCGCCGGGCATCAATCCGATACCCTGGAAACCTTCTGCGCCGACTTTGGCGACCAGCCTGCCAGACATGACCCGCAGCAGGTGGGTGTCGAAACTGGCGGGTCCGCCGACCATTTCCGGATGGGAGATCATGGCGTGGGTGATGGCGCGGCAGGCTTGCACCCGGTTGGAAGGAAAACCGAGAGCGGGCGTATCTGGCGCGCACAGGCGGGCGAAGGCGGCGGCAGAACTGAGCAGGGGAACCGCAAAATTCGGCGCCGAGCAGCCGTCGATGCCCACCACCACCTGCTGCGGATCCAGCCCGCAGAAGCGGGCGTAGGTTTCCAGGATGATCTTTTGGATCGGGTGGCTGGGGTTGATGTAATCTTCGAGCGGGGCTGCCAGCATGTTCGCCAGCGCGAGCATGCCGCTGTGTTTGCCCGAGCAGTTGCTGCGGTTGGGGGATAAGGACTCGCCGCGCTGGCGCATGGCTTCCAGGGTGGGCTGGTGGGAGAGGGGGTGCACGCCGCACAGCAGATCTGCCTCGCTCACGGCGCATTTGGCCTGGATGGAGCGCACGGCAGCCACGTGGGCATCCGTGCCGGAGTGCGAGGCGCACATCACGGCGATCTCTTCATCAGTAAGGTGATAGTGCTCCCGCCCGCCGCGTTCGAGCAGCGGCACAGCCTGGAAGGGCTTGGCTGAAGAGCGCAAGTAGGCAAGCGTGTGCGGGTCTCCCCACGCGGCGACCAACTGACCCTGGGCGTTGGCGACGGCGACGGCGCCGTAATGCAGGGACTCGGGGATGCTGCCGCGATGCAGCTCGAAAATCAGTTCAAAGGGCTGGCTGTTCATTTTGCGGGTCATCCAGGCGGCATGCGCCGGTGCGATGGTGCAGGCGGGTTATTCGATCTCTTCTTCGTAGCTTTCCATTTCGATCTCTTTGACCGAACCGAAATGGCGGGTGTAATACTGGCTCAACCCGTAGCGCAAGCGTTGGGCATGTTTCTCGCGCATGCGGTGGGGTGTATCGAGGGCGGCAAGCAGATCGGAGATCAGCGCTTCGGTGGCATCTGCGGGCGCATTTTGGGCGGCGAGCTCAAGAATACCGGCCTGCAATTTCTCGAAGGCAGCTATCTGGCGATTGACCTGCTCGCCGGTTACAATGCCGCCGCGCCCGCTGACGATGGTATACCCGGCGCAGTGCTGCTGGAGGGCCTGAAGGGCCTGGATCCAGGCGGGCAGATCCGCATGGGCATAGAAGGGCGGCTGATCTTTGAGCATCAGGTCACCCACAAATACGACGCTCTCGTCGGGAATCGATACCCAGATCGAGCCGGGTGTGGGGCCGGGGTGATGCTCGAGGATGACGACCGGCCCTCCCCAGTGCAGGTGGAGGACATCGGTGAAGGTGATATCGGGAGATCCCCAGCGAGTGCCGATGACCTCGCTGTAAGCCTCCCAATCTGCGCCGGTTTCGATGTTCTGTCCCTTGAAGATCATGGGGCGGCTGCGGTAGGTCTGGGCGGTTTTTTGGTGCGAGAGGATGGTGCATTCCAGCGCTTTAGCGCCCAGGGTGCGGTCGAGGTGCGAGTCGAGGGAAACCATCAGGCGGCTGGTGCCGCCGCGCTGGTTCATCAGGGTGGAGCGCCAGGATCTTGCGTCTTCAGAGCGGAGCGGGGCATCGATCATAATAATGCCCCGGGGGAAAACCAAAGCGCCCAGGGTGACACCGAGATAGCTGTCTTCGTAAAAGATACCGCGTTTGATCAATTCCATCTTTGCCAAACCAGTTAGCCGATACCGGCTGACCTTTCTGTGTGATATTCTTGCGCCACCGGCAGCAAGAAGCGAAATGTCGAGCCGGTCTGGTGTTCGCTGTCCACCCAGATGCGCCCACCATGCTTTTCGACAGCCAGCCGGCAGAAGGCCAGCCCCAATCCAAAGCCTTTTGGCCCGTCCTTCGACTGCAGGCGGGCATATTTATCGAAGATGTGCTCGCGATCAACGAGCGGGATTCCGGGGCCATTGTCACGCACCCATAATTCCACCATGCCGCTTTCGGGGCTAAGGTTGGCGCCGATGTGGATCTGGCTGCCAGAGGGGGTGTATTTGACCGCGTTTTCTACCAGGTTGATGAGCACACGGCGGATCATATCCGTATCCACCCACAGATCGGGAAGGTCGAGCTCCACCTCGCTGACCAGGGGCTGGTTCTTGCCTTCGGCGATCATGCGCACTGCATCGAGCGCATCTTGAACCAATTCGGAGGGCGAGGCGAGCTGCAGGTTGACGACCGGCTGACCTGCTTCCAGCCTGCGGATATCCAGGAGCGAATTGGTAAGGCGCGAGATGCGTTCGGAGGAACGAATGGCGATGTTCAGTAGCGACTGCAGCGCGGGATCGTCATTCAGCGGCAGCATGCTTTCGAGCACATCCAGGCTGGAGACGACATTGGCGAGCGGCGAGCGCAGGTCGTGGTAGATCATGGATAACAGGTCGTTGCGCAGGTTATCCAGGTTCTTTCTCTCGGTGATGTCTCGCAGGATCCACTGCAGATAGACTTCATCTTCGAAGAGGACTTTGCGCACATACACCTGTACTGGCACCGATTGTCCGGAGGCAGACAGGGTGCATTCGTAGGAGATGGTTGCCCCTTTGGCGACCTCGCTGAAGTCATCTCCCAGGCTGTGGTCATCGACCACCTGTAAGGCGCGGATGTTGAGCTGGCGCAGCTCGGCGATGGGGGTGTTGGTCAGGCTGGTCACCTGGCGGTTGGCTTCATGGATGCTGCCCTGCCAGTCGGTGAGGATGATTGGATCGATGCTGTCCTCGAACAGCTCGCGGTAGCGCTGGTGGGCCTGCTGCAGGCTCTCGAAAAGCTGGGCGTGGCGGATGGCGGTGCCCGCCAGGCTGCCGATGCCGGTGAGTACGGTGAGTGCGTCGGGGTCGAACTGCCCATCCAGCGGATTGAGGGCCTGCAAAATGCCGATCACTTTGCCGTGCAGGTGGATGGGGGCGCAGGCGATGGCGCGGGTGCGGAAACCGACCTGGTGATCAAATTCCGGGAAGAAGCGTTCATCCTGGGAAACGTCTGGCACGATCACGCCGGCGCCTTCTCTGGCAACCCAGCCGGCGATACCCGTTCCGACGGGCAGCCGGTAGCCGATCACGTTATTGTAGTTCTGGCTGGTGGTGGCGCGGTAAACCAGCTCTTTCTCGGTGGGGTCTAAAAGCGCCAGGGAGACTGCTTCGACGCGCAGACCCTGCATGGATTGTTCCAGGATGCTCTGCAGCACTTCGTCGAGCTTGACGCTGCTGGAAATCACGGCAGAGCTGTTGGCGAGGGCAGACATGACGCCGGCATGGCGCTGGCTTTCGCCATACAGCCTGGCATTCAGGATGGACATGCCAGCCTGATCGGCAATCGAGTGCATGAGCGCCAGGTGATCTTGGGAGAAAAACCCCGGACGAGGGTGAACGAGGGTGATGACCCCAACCAGCTCTTCGCGCGCCAGGATGGGGGCGCTGACCGCCGACTTCGGCCCGGTGCGATCTTTCTCGTCATCGGGGCGGCGCACCCAACGCTCGTCCCGGCTGGTATCGGGAATCAATACAGCCTGCCGGTTGCGGATAACCCAACCCGCCAGGCCGCGTTCGAAGGTGATGCGCAGCTGCTGCGTGGTGTGATCGTGAACCTGGGCGCCGGTGATGATGGCCGACTCAACCGGCTGACCGGCGGCGTCGAGCACGATGACGCTGCCGCTGATGGCCCCCACGTATTTCATAGAGAGAAAGAGAACACGCTGCAGGACAGTCCTCAGGTCGAGGGCTGCCGCCAGCTCCCGGCTGATGTTGTACAGCAGCTCCAGCGACGCACGTGAGGATTGGTTTTCTTTATCTTTGCTTCTGCCAAACATCCAAATGCCTTGCTCGACCGCGCCAGGTTAAAAAACGTCCCTAGAGTATAGCACAATTGAGATTGCCAACGGCTGGCAAAAGCGTCAGGTATGGGGCAGGTCGAGCATGAGCACTTCGAGCGCCAGGCGCAGGTTGGCATTGCGATCGATCAGATCCAGGGTGCGCTGGTGAGCGGCTAAGATGTGGAGGATGGTGCGAGAGGGCAGGGCGGCGGCGAGGGCCTGGATGGAGGCGGCAAATTCGAGGTTCACCAGGGGGGCGCGGGCGTCGAGGGAAGCCAGGAGCACGTCGCGCCAGAAGGAAAGCCAGACGCGCAGCAGCTCGCGCACCAGGGGGCGCTTCTCGGCATAAGCCCTGGCGTAGGCAAAACGCTCGATGGGGCCGGTTTCGAGCAGGCGCTGCAGATCATTCAACGTGCTCGTATATTCTGACCACAAGGCGGGCGTGGTGTGCAAGCTGAGGGCGCGCCCGACCCTGCCGCCGGAGAGGTGGGCGAGGGCACGCGCTTCTTTGGCGGGGATGCCGTGCTGGCGCTCCAGCCAGGTCTGCAGGGTTTCCAGGGGGGCGGGCCGCAGGCGCAGGATGGTGCAGCGAGAGACGATGGTGGGCAGCAGGCTTTCCGGGCTGTCAGCGGTGAGCAGGATGATGACGTTGGAGGGCGGCTCTTCGAGGGTTTTGAGCAGGGCGTTGGCGGCGCTGTTGTGCGCCTGCTCGAAGTGCAGCAGGAGCGCCACGCGGTATTGGGCTGCGTAAGGGCTTAGGGATAGCGAGTGCAGGAGCTGGCGCACCTGGTCGACTTTGAGCGTGCCGCCGGTTTCCTCAGCCCGGACGAGGCTGAGGTCGGGGTGCTGCATGGCCTCGATCTGCCGGCAGGTGCGGCAGGTGCGGCAGGGTTCGCCGGGGGAGGTTGGCTGAGGGCAGTTGATGGCTTGCGCCAGGCGCAGGGCGAGGGTGCGCCGCCCGACGCCATCCGGTCCGCAGAAGAGGTAGGCGTGGCGGAAGGTGGAGTGGGCGATTTGTTCTTTGAGCAGTTTTTCGGCCCATTCGTGACCGAGTACGTTCCAGGACATGGGGTGATTGTAGCAGAGGGGGAGAAAGCTGGCAACGGATTTTACGGATGAGTCTGCGGAGAGAAGGAATTTCACCGCGAGGGTTTAAAGATTGAAACACAAAGGCGCAAAGGTTGAGCACGAAGCACACGAAGATTTTTTATAACGACTTTGTGGGCTGTGGGCATGTATAGCGGTATGTGTTCATCGTTTCGTTTTTTTTTAGAGCCAGGGGGCAGGGCGGGTCTTTTTTGGTGGAGGCGCCTTGGCTGACAGCGGGTTCGAGTGCGATGCGGGCTTGCCAAATTTCTCGAAGACCCGCCCCTACGAGTACGAAGGAAAGTGTATCAGGGGCAGGTTTAGGCAGGCAGGGGAGGTGCGTGAGAAGACCGTTGTCCCAGGGCATCCATGTGCTCCTTAACTTGGTGTCCATTCTGCGGGGTAAAGCCCACAATCGCCTCAAGCTGCTGCTTAAGCCGGGCGACACTAACTTGCGCTGCATTCCAGACGATATCTAAATTCACGTCAAAATATCCATGAACAAGGACATTCCGCATGCCGATCAATTGCCCCCATGACACTTCAGCGCTCTGCTCACAAAGCTATCGCCTCTTTCAATGCCCGCTCACGTATCCGGGTGCGTAAGCCATTCCCTGTCACCACACCAGTGTTTGCCGGGATATTGCAAGACTCAGCGACTCTGTTCTTGCAATAATATATTATCCGTGCTATTATATTATCGTGATAAAGAGCTTCAAGACGAAAGGCACTTCGGATATCTTCGATGGTCTCAA
>JBGSTO010000411.1:0-7061 GCA_041736465.1 Anaerolineales bacterium
TGCATAAAACGGCGCAAGCCGCACAGTAAAACGGAGTAAGGCGCACACCAAAACGGCGCATGCCGCACACCGTTTCGGTGGAAGCCGCACACTTATGAGGGTGGAAAACGGCGCTGGTTAATCTCAAAATGTGGCATGCTTGTTTCCAAAAACAAGGAGACGAGCATGGTCCAGGAGCGATTAACGTTGCGCAAGATCCGCGAAATTCTTCGGCTAAAAGAAGAAGCGGGACTGTCGAACCGGGCAATTGCCCGGGTATGTAAGATTTCCAACAGCACAGTTGGCGAGTATCTAAACCGCGCCCAAGCCGCCGGGCTGCACTGGCCGCTGCCGGAAGGGCTGAGTGAGGATGAGTTGTACCAGAAGTTGTTCCCTGAAAGTAGCCGGGAGAACAGCCTCGAACGACCGCTTCCCAACTGGGAGACAGTCCGGCAGGAACTGAAGAAGAAGGGGGTAACGCTCAAGCTGCTGTGGATCGAATATCGGGGGCGTAACCCGGACAGCTACGGTTACACCCAGTTTTGTCAATACTACCGAAATTGGGCCAAGACCCAATCTCCCACGGGTCGTTTTCCGCACAACGGCGGAGAGGTGATGGAAGTGGATTATGCCGGGTTGACCGTGACGATCGTCAACCCGGAGACCGGCGAAACGCGTCAGGCGCCGGTTTTTGTAGCCACATTTCCAGCCAGCGATTACGTGTATGCCGAAGTGCAGTCCACCCAGGAACTGCGCCACTGGATCAATGGGCATGTGCGCGCCTTTGAATTCTTCGGCGGTCTGCCCAAGATCCTGCGCCCGGATAACCCAAAAACCGGGGTGAAAAGCCCCAACTACTACGAGCCGGATCTCAACCCCACCTATCAGGAAATGGCGGAGTATTACCAGGTGGCGGTGCTGCCCGCGCGGGTGCGCAAACCGCGTGACAAAGGCAATGTCGAGAACGGGGTGCAGAATGTCGAGCGCTGGGTTCTGGCTCCCCTGCGCCACCAGACCTTTTTCAGTGAAGCCGAAGCCAATCGGGCGATCAAGCCGCTGCTGGAGGGTTTGAACAACCGTCCCATGGCGCACCTGGGCAAATCCCGCCGCCAGTTATTCGCCGAACTGGATCAGCTCGAGCTGCGCCCGCTGCCCCAAAAGCCCTACGAATTCGCCACCTGGAAGACCGCCAAGGTGAACATCGATTACCACGTCGCCTTCGAGAAGCACTTCTACAGCGTGCCCCATACCCTTCTTCACCAGCAGGTGGAGGTTCGGGCCAGCGAGCGCATGGTGGAAATCTTCCACAAAGGCCGGCAGGTGGCGCTCCATCCCCGCAGCCGGGCAGCCGGGCGCTTCTCGACGCGGCCAGAGCATATGCCTTCCAGCCACCGCTTTGTCCTCGAATTGAACGCCGACTGGCTGCTTCGGCAAGCTCAGGCGATCGGCCCGCAAACCAGCCAGTATCTGACTGCTCTACTGCGCTCTCGGGCTTTCCCCGAACAAGCCTACCGCTCCTGCCTGGGAGTGCTCAGCCTGGCACGTAAATACCCCAGCTCCCTCTTGGAGGCGGCCTGCCAGCGCTTGCTGGTGGCTCACCTCTTTTCCTATGGCGATCTGAAAAGCGAACTGGAAGCCTCGGTGCGCCAATCCACAATGGATCAACCGCCCGCAAAACACGAGAACGTCCGCGGCGAGACCTATTACCACTAAAGGAGATGGAAATGAGCGACACAGTTCTGTTTGACCAGCTGCTCAAACTGCGCCTGCCCGCCTTTCGGGAAGGGCTGCGCGAGCAGCAAGCCAACCCCAAGTATGCCGAGCTGACCTTTGAAGAACGCCTGGCGCTCCTGGTCGACCAGGAGTGTATCCGGCGGCGCAACAACCGTATCCGCCGTGCTTCGCACACCGCTGCTTTCCCCCTGCAAGCCACGTTGGAAGACCTGGATCTGTCGCCTGAGCGCGGGTTGGACCGCCGCCTGGTGCTCGAGCTGGGGCAGTGTGCCTGGATTGGCAATCACCTGAATATTTTGGTACTGGGACCCACCGGAGGCGGGAAAAGTTTCCTGGCCTGTTCGTTGGGCACGGCAGCCATCCGCCTGGGCTATTCCGTGCGCTACTTCCGCACTTCACGACTCTTGCATGCCCTGGGTCAGGCCCGTCAGGAAGCTGCTTATCCCAGCTTCCTGCGCTCCCTGGCCCGTACCGACCTGCTCATTCTGGATGATTGGCTGCGCGACGAACTCACCCCCGCCAACGCCCAAGACATCCTGGAAGTTCTGGATGATCGTTACGGCCAGGCATCCACCATCGTCGCCTCCCAAATGCCGGTCACCGACTGGTTTGTCCAGATCCCCAACCCCACCCTGGCAGACGCCATCCTGGATCGCCTGGTGCACAACGCCTACCGCCTTCAACTGCTCGGAGAGTCACAAAGAAAGTTACGCGCAATTCGGTCGATGCCGAACACTTGATGTACAATTGTCTCACCAGCGCATTTCCCCTCTCAGTGTGCGCCATGCTCCGTTTTACTGTGCGATTTCAGCGAATTACGCACGGAGATCACAGAAGAGGGCGCCGCCGAGTTTTCTGATCTCGGCAGGTGTTTTCACCCAGCTCGATGTTTTTGCATCGAAATTTCCCAGTTTCTGCAGCGCTCGATATTGTTCTTCCGTTAGAATCTCGATCTCCATGGAGGCAGCCATATCCATGGCGTTATTTTCTGGTTTGTTTTCTTTCCGAGATTCCCACGCTTCGCGGTCGTAACAAAGACTTCTGCGGCTATTCGGACTTTCAGCGGAACAGTCATAAAAAATGTGTTCGCCCGTCGTATTATCAAAACCGACAACATCCGGCTCGCCGCCGGTGCTTTCCATCTCACGTAGCGACCACAGTTTTTCAGGATTAGCTTCTAGCTTTGCCTGTACTTTAGCCCATTCGGGACCTGCATGGCGGTGCATGTTATTCTCAAAACGGGCTTTCAATTTGCCCGAGTAGCTCTTCACGTCGTTCTGGTGACAACTCTTTATTATTGTTATTCATGTTGCTCATGCTTTCATAAAATCTCTCACGAATGGCCGGCTGTCGGGCAGGCATTCCACATTTATGAACCTTCTCTTTGCAAGCGTTTTATTTGTTGGTAAACATTTTTTGCGTCTTCAATCATTTCAAAACTTGGTGCGGCGTAGTATCTGCCCATATTTGGGAATCCAACTCCTGAACGCATCCAAGAAAAAGGGGGGGAAGCGCCGAAGGTTATCGTTCCCCTGCCATCGCGTTTCGCACTGATGTTTAGCTCTGGCAACTTCTTGATATCCAAAGTCTGGGTATTTTGGTTGAACACACCAGAAATGATAATGACTT
The DNA here is from genome assembly GCA_041736465.1 of Anaerolineales bacterium. Classification (GTDB taxonomy): domain Bacteria; phylum Chloroflexota; class Anaerolineae; order Anaerolineales; family UBA4823; genus JAJUJL01. Next base: position 3,343 of record JBGSTO010000411.1, read on the forward strand.
GCTCATTCGTGAGCGCATAATAGGTTTTGCTGCGCTGCGCACGATCAAAGAAGAATCTGCCAACGATCATATAAAGACCAACCAAAACAAAAGGAACGCCCCAGAGCATAAAGAAGAATGGCGCGCCACCTGAAACAACACTGAACTCCCAGAATAATGCAAAGCCACCCCACAAAAGACTAAAAGGAATCATAAGCGCGTCAGATGGCCTTAGCATCAATCCTTGTTGGGGTTGTCCGCTCCAGATAATTCTTTCACCAGGATTTAATTCGTCACGAAATTTGTCTGATGAGTATCCCAGCATGCTTTTTCCAATCATTTCTGGTAAAGATTTCGCCCTTATTCTTTGTGGATTATCCTATTCTACATCCGCTTCTAGTAATTGTTTCATCGTGCGGATATTGCTCGCATCCTGCTGTTTGATTTGCTTGCCCAAAAAAACCTCAACCAACTGAAATATGCCTATTGATACGTACTCACCGTGAAATGTCAACTGTGTACCATTTTCTTTTGGGACAAGCGTTGTTACTCCTACAACGCTCTTGAATGGAAAAGGGATCTTAATGGACTGAACGCCGTGCCGGTGGGGCGGCGCCCATATCGTGACCTCCATCATGACTTCAGTTGTACCTCCAGGGGCTTTAGAAAGTACCTTAAAGGTGGAGCCGACGTCTGGCGCACCAGCAGATGTCCATTCTGCAGATATTGTATTCGCTTGATATTTTGCGTAATTGGCAGGATCTGATAGGAAAGCGAAGACCTCTTGAGGTGGACGATTGATAAATTCGGTTGTTTCAAAAGTTATCATTGGAAAAGCTCCTTTCAACAAATAAAATGATGTTTCCCACAAGAAACGATTTTGGATTAATATACCGCAAGCAACCTGATTATTGGTTGGCTGCGACAGACCGTGTACCTATCGCAACTCACATTATAGCACCCACCAAAATACGATTTTCTGTTGTCTGAATACTCATCCCCCGAGCCCAAGTAACTTCTCGACTTATTGAGCGAGACTGTTCGCCCACATACCTATGAGCGTGTACTTAGACTGTAAAAGCGACCGGTTTCCCCGGCAGCAAGGCGGTGTGGATCAGCGCCAGCAGCTTCTCCGCCGACTCGGCTTTGCTGGCGAATCCGTCCACCAGGCGCTCCGCCTGCAGGCGCTGCTCGCGGCAGCCGCCCAAGCCCACCAGCACGGCGCGCGGGCACATGTGGCGCAGCGCGGCAATCAGCGAGGCGGCGGGCATACCCGGTAACTCCCAATCGAAGAGCACCAGGTCGGGACATTGCATTCCAACCGCGCACAGCAGCTCCAGCGCACCACTGGCCTCGCCGGCGACGCGCCAGCCAGGCTGCTGCTCCAAAAAGATCTTCAGCCCCTTGCGCACCGTAGCGGTGGCATCGGCTATCACAATCTGCATCGCAGTACCTCTACCTTCATAAACGCCTCGCACTTCGTGCGCCACGCAATTCGTGCGCCACGCAATTCGTGCGCCACGCACAAGGATGTCATCCCTTCATTACCATTCAGGGCAGGCACTGAGCGCCGACCTGCAGGGTCGGTCAGCGAAGGATCTAGATCCTTCACTTCGTTCAGGATGACAGATCAAAAGAGGATGTGTGCTTCGAGTGTACGCCCGAACGGCGCGCCTGGCATCCGACATCCGGCGAGGTGCGGTCCATGTCCAGGGGGAGTAAATTCCTAATCCTGGGCAGCGATTAAATAAAAAACGGGGCTGTCATGGGCAGCCCCGTTTCCATCTAGTCGAGTGAGACGGTAAAAGGCAGCTTGTGAATACGGTAGTTCTTCGATTGCGCCAAGACTTGCGCCACCAGCTCCTCCGGCACATCCACCGAGGTGTGCTGGTCGAAGATGTTGATCTTTCCGATGGTGTAGCCGGGGATGTTGGCATGTGTGGCGATGGCGTTGACCACCATGCTGGTGCGCAGCCCGTGCTGCTTGCCCTTATTCAGGGTCAGGCGCACCATGCCTTCTTCATGCGAATGCTGGGCGTTTGTACGGTCGGAGCGGCTGCCCTGGGACTTGCGCTTATGATTTGATCCGCTCGTTTCCGAGCCGTTGAATGCGGAGCCCCTGAATCCAGCGCCGCTCGCTCTGCGACCCCCCCGGTCGGGGCTGCTCGACATCCCTTCGCGAACTTCGGTGATGGCTGCGATCGGGCGCTGCTTCTCTCCCTCGCGGGCCAGCTTTAGCGCCACGGCGGCGATCTCCAGCACATCGAAATCTTCAGCCACCAGGGCGTTGACAATTTCACGCTCCTTCTGGCAGCGGTTGCGCTGCAGCCACACCTTGACTTTGTTGACCAGTTTTTCCTGGCGGTGCTTTTCGATATCCTCGATGCTGGGCAAAACCGCGCGCGTCAGGGTCTGCCTGGAAAACTTCTCGATCCGGCGCAGGCGCCAGGTCTCGTTTGGCGCCACCAGTGTGATGGCAATCCCGCTCTTGCCGGCCCGCCCCGTGCGCCCTACGCGGTGCACGTACAGCTCCGGGTCGTCCGGCAGGTCAAAGTTGATGACGTGCGAGATATCTTCAATGTCCAGGCCGCGCGCCGCCACGTCGGTGGCGACCAGCACCTTGATCTGCCCCTGCCGGAAACGGCGCAGGGTACGCTCGCGCGTATCCTGGCTCAGGTCCCCGTTCAGCGCCTCCGACGGGAAGCCGCGCAGGGTTAGCTCGTTCGCCAGCTCGCCGGTGCCCACACGGGTGCGGGTAAAGATCAGCGCGCTGGAGATGTCTTCGATTTCGAACAGGCGCGTCAGCGCGGCGGATTTATCGCCTTCGTTGACCATGTAATAGCGCTGTTCGAGCGTCGCCACGGTGAGCTGTTTGTCCTGGATGGCGATGTGCTGCGGCGCGCGCATGAAGCGCGCCGAGAGCTGGCGGATGCCGGGCGGCAGCGTCGCGGAGAAGAGGGCGGTCTGCCGTTCGCCGGGTGTGGCGGTGAGGATGGCTTCGATATCTTCGATGAAGCCCATGCTGAGCATCTCGTCGGCTTCATCGAGCACCACCGTGCGCACCTGGCTGAGGTCGAGCACCTGCTTCTGCATCAGGTCGATCAGGCGACCGGGCGTGCCGACCACGATATCCACGCCGCGCTTGAGCTGGCTGATCTGCTGGTAATACGACTGCCCGCCGTAGACTGCTAGCACGCGCACGCCGGTATGGCGACCCAGGTCGCTAAAGGCGGTCGATACCTGCAGCGCCAGCTCGCGCGTGGGCGCCAGCACCAGCGTCTGCACGCCGGGCTGATCCGGATTCAAGTTTTGTAAGATGGGAAGGGCAAAGGCTGCGGTTTTGCCGGTGCCGGTCTGCGCCTGACCGATTAAATCCTGGCCGGCTGCCATGAGGGGGATTACCGCCAATTGGATGGGCGTCGGCGTGGTGTAGCCCAGGTCCGCGATAGCCTGCATGATCTGCGGCTGCAGCTCCAGGTGGTTAAATTCAGTTGTCATCAAAATACTCCCGTGTTTTGATGACTCCGCTGAATTGCCCAACCTGCCTGTGGTTGCGCCCCAAAATCCTGCCTGCGCAGCGTTGTGAGCTTACATCTGGCAAGAAAAAAACCCGACCGAACTGCGCCGGGCAGAACATGGAAGTATCAAAACAATGTCTTAGATTTGTCCGCAGCTTGCGCGCGGATATTGGCGAAGAGTATAACACAGAATTCTTTTTTGGGGTGTGATCGAGCGGTTTT
>JBGSTO010000662.1:0-4255 GCA_041736465.1 Anaerolineales bacterium
GGCCTGATCGTGCCGGTGCTGCGGCACGCCGACCGGCTCGAACTGCAGCAGATCGGCCAGCGCATGCGCGACCTGGCAGCCCGGGCGCGCCAGGATGCGCTGGAGATCGACGAGGTATCTGGAAGCACGTTCACCATCACCAACCTGGGCGTTTACGGCATCGACGCCTTCACCCCGATCATCAACCCGCCGGAGGTGGCTATACTGGGCGTGGGGCGCATCCTGGAGAAGGTGGTGGTATACCGCAGTGAGATCGCCCGGCGCTTTATGATGGTGCTCAGCCTGACTTTCGACCACCGCCTGGTGGATGGCGCACCCGCGGCGGCATTCCTGCAGACGCTGGCGGACATGCTCTCGCACCCGTACCTGATGCAGCACAAGTAGCGGGAGATTGCTTCACCCGGCAGAGGCGGGTGAAAAACACCCGGCGCCGGGTTCGCTATGACAGGAAGAATCTATTAAGGAGAGTGCGGCATGGCGCATATCATCGTGATCGGCGGCGGGCCGGGCGGCATGGCGGCGGCGATCCGCGCTGCGCAGCTTGGTGCACAGGTCACTTTAATCGAAAAACACCTGATCGGCGGAAACTGCGTCAACTACAACTGCATCCCGCTCACCTCGCTGCTCGCAGCAGTGGAGCGCCTGCAGCAGGTGCGCAGCGCCGCTGATCTGGGGATCGATGCCGGAGAGGCGGTGCTCGACCTGGCGAAAGTCCAGGAGCGTCTCTCGGGGTTGTTGGGCGAGCTGCGGCAGGGCAACGCCTCCTTGCTGACCAGCTTTGGCGTAGAGCTTGTCGAGGGCGAGGCGAAGCTGGCTGGAAATAGAAGCGTCGTTGTAAACGGGCGCAGCTTGCAGGCCGATGCTGTCATCCTGGCTGCCGGGGCGCGCAGTGCGCCACCGCCGCTGCCGACGAAATTCCTGCTCTCCAACCGCCAGGCAGTTTCGCTGACGGAGCCTCCAGAGCGCCTGCTGGTGTGGGGCGGCGACCACGTCGAGGTGGAGTTTGCGCAGCTCTTCGCCCTGCTGGGGTCGCAAGTCACGCTGGTGACCGAAGCCAGCCAGATTCTGCCAGCCGAGGACTACGAAATCGGACAGCGGCTGCAGGGCATCCTGGCAGAGCAGGGGGTGAAGGTGCTGGCGGGGGCGAAAATCAGCGGCTTGCAAGACCTGAGCGCTGGCGTGGAAGCCACAATCCGTCAGCGCAAGGGCGAGCTGAAGCTCACCGTTGACCGGGTGCTGTGGGCCAGGCAAGTACCGGCAGTCGATGAGCTTGGGCTGGAGATCGCCGGGGTGCAGTGCAGCGCTGGTGCGGTGAAAGTGAACGAACGCTGCCAGACCAATGTGGCGGGAATCTTTGCCATCGGCGACCTGGCAGGCGACCCGATGTATTCATCCGTCGCTACCACGCAGGGGCTGGTGGCTGCCGAAAACGCCCTGGGCGGGAGCCGGAAGCTGGATCTGAAAGCCCTGCCGCGCTGCATCTATACCCTGCCCGAAGCGGCCTGCGTTGGATTGACCGAGGAGCAGGCTGAAGACCAGGGCTACGAGGTGCAGGTCGCCAACCTGTCCTTCGAGATGAACCCGCGCGCCCTGGCATTGGGCGAAGCCGTGGGCGGCATCAAGGTGGTCTTCGAGCGCAAGCTTGGTAAGCTGCTCGGCGTGCACATCGTCGGTCACCGCGCCACAGAGCTGATCTCGGAAGCGGCGCTGGCGATTCATCTGGAAACGCTGGCTGAGGATTACGCCTGGGCGCTGCGCGGCCATCCCACGCTGTCCGAGAGTATGCTCGAAGCGGGGCGGGCATTTTATGGGCAGGCGCTGTATATCCCGAAATGGTAGCTGCTGAGCTGACGGTCTGCCGCTGCGGATTGGTGCCCTACCGGCAGGCGCTGGAATGGATGCGCCTCCTGCAGCAGCAGCGCGCCCGCGGCGAGGTGTGCGATACGCTGCTCGTCCTGCAGCATCCAGCGGTGGTCACGCTGGGGATGAGCGGCGGGCGCGAGGATGTACTCCTGCCGGACGAGCTGCTGGTGGAGCAAGGCATCCAGTGCGTCGAGACCGAGCGCGGCGGGCGAGCCACGCTGCACGCACCCGGTCAAATGGTCGCCTATCCGGTGATGCGGCTGGGCGAGGGCGACCTGCACGAGTATCTGTGGAAGATCGAAGCCGCCCTGCTGCAGGCGCTTTCCGGCTGGGGTATCGCTGCTCAGCGCAGTGAAGCGCACCCGGGGATGTGGGTGCGAGGGCGCAAGATCGCCGCCCTGGGGCTGGCGGTCCGGGAGGGCGTGGCGTACCACGGCGCGGCGCTGAATGTGTGCAACGATCTGTCGCTGTACCGCTGGATTCACCCCTGCGGGCTGGATGCCGGGCAGGTGACATCGATGCAGGTGGAGCTGGGCGAGGCGGTGGCGCTGCAGGCGGTGGAAGAGGCGTTTATCCAGGCGTTTTGCGAGGTGTTTGAACGCAAAGCGATTGTCAGGGTAGAGCCTGTGGCTTTGCCGCTTTCGTAGGGGTAAAGCATTTGCCAGAGTCTCGCCGGTGGAGGAAGCTCCTGCTCCAGGCAAATGCTTTACCCTCTCTCGCAGCCATGACGGACTGGGACTGCGGGCAAAGCATCCGGCTGGAGGGTGGTTTGGTAGGGGCGAGTCGATCTTGCCGGATGCTTTGCCCCTACGAAGGCACGGCGAAAAAGCATACACTGGAATACAGGTACTGAGGGTAATTCTGCAACATGCATATGGCGGCTGACATGGAAGAGACTGCGATGCCAGACATACCCATCGGCGGCTGGGCTGCCGCCCAATTAGAAGCCTGCGTGCGCTGCGGCATCTGCGCCGGCGCCTGCCCGTTCTACGCCGTGCTGGGCACGCCACAGGTCTCGCCGGTATGGAAGCTGGAGCTGCTGCAGCGGCTGTACCGCCAGCAGCACACGCTCACCGGGCGGTTGGCGGCGGCGCTGGGGCTGCAAAAGCGTGTGACGCCCTCCGACCTGCAAAAATGGCAGGAATACAATTTCAGCGCCTGCTCGACCTGCAACCGCTGTTCGATCGCCTGCCCGATGGGGATTGCCGTGGGCATGCTGCTGCACCGCGTGCGCGATTACCTGGCGGCGCAGGGGGTGGTGCCGGAAAATATCCTCAAGATGAAAGCCAACGTGCAAAGCGAGCACAACGTCTTTGGTTATCCAGCCTACGAGCGCTCCGGTTGGGTGGAGTATATGGAGGCTGCACCGCCCGACTTGTACCAGCGCCCGCAGGCTGAGATCGTTTATTTCGTGGGCTGCGTGACCTCCTTTGCACCGCGCGCCCAGCGCATTGCCGAGGCTTTCGTGCAGGTGCTGGAAAGCGCCGGGGTGAACTTTAGCATCCTGGGAGAGGGGGAGGTGTGCTGCGGCTTTCCGCTACGCTCGGCGGGCCTTTTGGAAGAAGCCGGAGCATTGATCCAATCGAACCTGGAGGCGGTGCAGGCCGCGGGCGCCGGTACGGTGGTATTCACCTGCCCGGCATGCCGCCTGATGTGGTTAGAAGAGTACGCGCCGCGCCTTCCTGGCGTGCGCCTGCTGCACGCCAGCGAGCTGCTGGATGAGCTGATCGCCCAGGGGCGGTTGAATTTGAAGCCCTTTGCGCATAGCTTTACGTACCACGATCCCTGCGATTTGGCGCGCACCGGCGGGGTATATGAAGCGCCGCGCCGGGTGCTGCAGGCGATCCCGGAATTGAGACTGGTGGAAGTGAATGAAGGCCGCGAGAACGGGTTGTGCTGCGGCGGCGGCGGGGATGTAGAGATGGTAGCTCCACAAAACGTGCGCCTGGTAGCCGGGCAGACCAGCGCCCGGCTCAAAGCCACCGGCGCAGAGATGCTGGCGACCGCTTGCCCGCAGTGCCTGCGCGTGCTGGAGCAGGCCGGCGATGGCTGGCAGACCCTGGATTTGGTTGAGATCGTGGCGCGCAGCGCCGGTCTGGTTGAGGAGTGAACGTTTAGAGAGATTACCGCCTGTCATCCTGAGCGAAGCGAAGGATCTCGCCGGCTGGCGAGGAGACTCTTCGCTGCGCTCAGAGTGACAGGGAATTAAATGGAGGACCCTATGGCCGAATACGAAGGATACACACTTCCCGATGACCTGTACTACCAGGCCGAAGATCACCTGTGGGTGCGCCAGGAGGGCGACCTGCTGCGGGTGGGGCTGGACGACGTCGCCCAATCCTCAGCGCAGTCGATTGCCCACCTGCGCCTGAAGCCGCCGGGCAGACCGCTG
>JBGSTO010000492.1:0-7317 GCA_041736465.1 Anaerolineales bacterium
GCCGGCGCCGGCGCTCCCGAGCCAACCGCAGCCTCCGGTATGATCCTGACCGAAGAATCTTCCGGCAGCATCGCGGAGCGCATCGCCCGCGATCCGGTTGGAAACCTGCTGGCAATTGTGGTCTTGATCGGTATGCTGGTATCCCTTGGTGCAGTGGTGGTATTTCTGCTTTCGAAGGGAAATGCACGCTACCCGGTGAACCGGTCGCTGGCGATCCCGGTGCTTTGCCTGGTAGGGTTCGCCATTGCCAGCTACCTGACCTACGTCGAATCGGCCCAGGTAACCGCGGTGTGCGGGCCGGTAGGCGACTGCAACACCGTCCAGCAGAGCGAGTACGCCCTGTTGTTTGGCGTCTTCCCGATCGGCGGGTTGGGAATGGCAGGCTATCTTGCCATCCTGCTCGCCTGGTTCGCCAGTCGTTGGGGAAGCGGGCGCAGCACCAGCCTCGCCTCTCTGGCGCTGCTGGGGATGGCGCTCCTCGGCACCCTGTTTTCGATCTACCTGACCTTCCTTGAACCTTTCGTGATCGGCGCCACCTGCGCCTGGTGTTTGAGCTCGGCGGTGATCATGACGGCTCTGTTGTGGCTGGTGGTCGTTCCGGGAAAGCAAGCCTTGCTCAGCCTGCTTGGTGAAATAACCCCCGGGGCTGCATTCCTCTAGGGAGTAACGGGAGGGTGGGTCTGGAACGGCACGACTCCCCCATTAACTGATAAAATAATCCCACCTATCTGTCTGAATGGGAGGGATGACACTTGCCTGATGCCATCAGTCTGGGAGAATTGTTAATCGATTTCGTGCCCACCGTTTCGGGTGTCAGTCTGATCGAAGCGCCTGCCTTTCAAAAAGCGCCCGGCGGTGCGCCTGCCAACGTCGCCGTTGGGTTGAGCAGGCTGGGCGTCTCCAGCGGTTTTCTCGGTAAGGTCGGGGACGATGCTTTCGGTCACTTTTTGGCTCAGACGCTGGCTGATGCCGGCGTGGATATCTCCGAGCTGCGCTACTCGCAGCAGGCGCGCACCATGCTGGCTTTTGTCTCGCTGCGCGCCGACGGCGAACGCGACTTCATGTTCTACCGCCACCCCAGCGCCGATATGCTCTACGAGCCCGGGGAAGTGCCCGCCGGCTATATTCAATCAGCGAAGGCCTTCCACTTCGGCTCGATCAGCCTGATCAGCGAGCCTTCGCGCCTCGCCACGCTGCGCGCCGCCGAGATTGCCTCGCAGGCCGGGCTGCTGGTGTCGTACGACCCAAACTTGCGCCTGAACTTGTGGCGGGATGCAAATGCTGCCCGCCAGGGCATGCTGCTGGGTTGGCCCTTCGCCGCAGTGGTAAAGGTGAGCGTCGAAGAGCTGGAATTCCTCAGCGGGCGCCCCTTAGGCGCACAGCCTTCCCTGGACCAGATGGCGGCGGCAGCCCATTCCCTGTGGCACCCCGGCTTGAAGCTGCTGGTCATCACCCTGGGGGCGCAGGGTTCCGCCTGGATCACCCGAAAAGAGGCCGGGCTGGCGCCGGGCTTCCTTGTACAGCCGGTGGATACAACCGGCGCGGGTGACGGCTTTGTAGCGGGTTTGCTGAGGGGATTGCTGCAGCACACCGCTGCCTGGGAATCAACCCAAAGCATGGGCGCCATCTGCCGTTTCGCCAACGCGGTCGGCGCGCTCACCACCACCCAGCGCGGCGCCATCCCGGCGCTGCCCGGCTTGAACGAAGTGAAAAAATTTATGGAACAGCAGGCATGACTCTTTCCGCGCAAATTCCATCCAAGATTGATGAAACCTTCTTGAAGCGGGAAACTGAACGCTCTTTGCAGCGGCTGCTGCCGCGCCTGGAGCAGACCTTTGCCCGCCAGATCAAACGCAGTCCACAGGAGTGGAAGGCTTTTCAGCGGCGGCTGCAGCTGCATTACCCGCATCTCTTCCACCTGTACTACCAGCTTTACGCCAGCCGCTATGATTTCTTCTATTTCCTGGAAGAGCTGCTCATCCTGGCAGGGCGCTCCTGGTTCGAACGCGCCGCCGATCTGAAAGCCCTGGATATGCAGCGCGAAGCCAACCCAGGCTGGTTCCAATCCATGCACATGCTGGGCGGGGTGTGCTACGTGGATCTGTTCGCCGGCGACCTGGCAGGCGTGCGCAGCCAACTGCCCTATTTCCAGGAGCTGGGACTGACCTATCTGCACCTGATGCCGCTCTTCCTGGCTCCCGAAGGCGATAACGACGGCGGCTACGCGGTCAGCGATTACCGCCAGGTGAATCCGGCTCTGGGAAGCATGCCGGACCTGGCAGAGCTCTCGCGTGAGCTGCGCCAGGCAGGTATCAGCCTGGTGCTGGACCTGGTGTTCAACCACACTTCCGATGAGCACACCTGGGCAGAGCAGGCCCTTTCCGGGCAGGATGAGTACCGCGAGTACTATCACATCTATCCCGACCGTAAGATGCCGGACGCCTACGAAAAGACCCTGCGCGAAATCTTCCCCGACGAGCACCCCGGCGCTTTCTCCTATCGCCCGGAGATCGACTCCTGGGTATGGACGACCTTTCACAGCTACCAGTGGGATTTGAACTACGCCAACCCGCAGGTTTTCAACCGTATGGCTGGGGAAATGCTCTACCTGGCGAACGTGGGCGTAGAAGTGCTGCGCCTGGACGCCGTGGCTTTCATCTGGAAGCAGCTCGGCACCGTCTGTGAAAACCTGCCCGAAGCGCACCTGCTGATCCAGGCGTTCAACAGCCTGGCGCGCATTGCCGCCCCGGCGCTGCAGTTCAAGTCCGAGGCCATCGTGCACCCGGATGAGGTCGCCCGCTACATCAACCCGCAGGAATGCCAGCTTTCTTATAACCCGCTGGTGATGGCGCTGCTGTGGAATTCGCTGGCGACCCGGGATGTGCGCCTGCTGCGCCAGGCGCTGATGGAACGTTTCAAGATCCAACCGCAGTGCGCCTGGGTCAATTACGTACGCTGCCACGACGATATCGGCTGGACTTTTTCTGATGAAGATGCAGCTCGCCTGGGGATCAACGCCAACGACCACCGCAGGTTCCTGAACGCCTTTTACACCGGGCGCTTCGCGGGCAGCTTTGCGCGCGGACTGCCGTTTCAGGAGAATCCCAAGACCGGCGATGCGCGCATCTCCGGCACCTGCGCCTCGCTGGCTGGGCTGGAAAAGGCGCTCAAGGAAGAAACCGAGAAAGAGGTCGAGCTGGCGGTGCGGCGCATCCTGCTCATCCACGGCGTGATTATGACCGTGGGCGGCATCCCGCTGATCTACCTGGGCGACGAGATCGCCATGCTCAACGATTACACCTACCGGGATGATCCTGCCAAATCGGAAGACAGCCGCTGGGTGCATCGCCCGGCATACGATTGGTCGCGCCACAGCCAGCGCCAGGATGCCGCTGCGGTCGCTGGACGAGTGTACCAGGGCTTACAGCGGTTGATCGCCATGCGCAAGCGCAGCCCGGTTTTCTCCGGCGCAGCTTTGGAAGTGGTGGACAGCGGCAGCGAGCACGTGCTGGCTTACTTGCGCCTGCACGCCGGGCGCCGAGCGTTGGTGCTGGCGAATTTCAGCGAGTCGCCGCAGGTGGTACCGGCGAATGTGCTGCGCCTGTCGCTGCTCAGCTACCAAGTGACCGACCTGGCGAGCGGCGCGGCGGTGCCGATGCAGGATGTGCACCTGGATGCTTTCCAGTTTGTTTGCCTGACTGGGGGCGGGGAATGATAAAATACTTGAACGCTCGCTTATGCCGCCTGTAGAGTTCTTGCGGTGAGGGAACACCAAATGGACGTACTGAAGATCTGGGAACTTATCCGCCACACCCACGCCCACCTGATCAAAGGCTATGAGCCTGCCCTGCAGTCTGTGTCTCAAGCCACAGGCGTAGAACCCCATCTGAGGGGTTTATTGCTGGCAGTGCTGACCATCGAGCCAGAATCCATCACTCCTTCTCACCTGCTGGTGCGCGTTCCGTATTACACACCCGAGGAGTACTCCGAGCGCCTTGATAAACTGGCACGGCTGGGTTTCCTGGAGAAGATGGAAGAGAATGCCCATTACCGGCTCAACCCTGCCGGGCGTGAGGTTGTGCACAGGCTTATTACCGCGGCTCGCCAGGCTATCGTCAGCCTGGACCCGCTGCCCCCGGATGCCGGGCTGCGCCTGGCAGAGCTGGTGGGGCGGCTAGTCGATGCCAGCCTGAACGCTGGCCCGCCGCCGGGCAGCTGGAGCATCAAGCTCAGCAGCAAGATCATGCCACCGCTCCAGCCGCCGCTGCCTTACACCGAGCAGGCATTTTCCTGCCTTTCAGCCTACCGCGATGATGCCCACCTGGCTGCCTGGCGCGATACTGGCTTGAGCGCCATGGCGCTCGAGGAGCTGACTCTGCTGTGGCAGGGTGCGGTCGCCAGCTACGATGAGATTTGCAAAAAGCTGGCCTATAGGGGACATTCCTGCCACATCTACAGCCTGATGCTTCAAGAGCTGCGCCACCTCGGATTTGTGGATGGCCCGGATCACGACCTGCGCCTGACCAGCGCCGGACGCATGTACCGCTCGAACATCGAAGAGCTGACCGATCGTTATTTCTTCGCACCATGGCGCGCCCTGGGTAAGTCCGAACAACAGGAGCTTTACGATCTGCTCCAGCAGCTGCACACTGCGATTGCCGAAGCGGTCATTCGCCAGAGCTGATGCCCGCAAGAGGTAGATGATGCGTATAGACCAGCTGATTGCAGTCCTGCCTCCCACCTACAATCTGGCAGATCGGGAGCTGGTGCAGCGCGCCTACCGCCTGGCGGAAAAAGCCCACGAAGGCCAGCAGCGCGCTTCGGGCGAGGCTTATGTCAATCACTGCGTAGACGTAGCTGTGATCCTGGCAGAGATGCGCGTGCCCCCGGAAGTGGTCGCGGCGGGTCTGCTGCACGATACGGTCGAAGACACCTCGGTGACCCTGGACGATCTGCGCCGTGATTTTGGCGACAAGATCGCCGTACTGGTGGATGGCGTCACCAAGCTGACCCAATTGCCGCGCGTCTCGCGCGGCGACCAGCAGATGGAGCATGTCGACCGGGAAGCCGAGCAGCGCCAGATCAATGAGCGCCGCGGAATTCCCGATCCCGACGATGAAGCCGCTCAAATCGTGCGCAGCCGGCGCTACGATGCCGTCTCCGAAACCCTGCGCAAGACTTTTCTGGCGATGGGTGAAGATGTCAACGTGGTGCTGATCAAGCTGGCAGACCGCCTGCACAATATGCGCACCCTGGATGCAATGCCCGAAAACAAGCGCAAGCGCATCGCCCAGGAGACCCTGGATATCTTTGCCCCACTCGCTAACCGGTTGGGCATTTGGCAGATGAAATGGGAGCTGGAAGACCTGGGGTTTCGCTATACCCAGCCGGATACCTACAAAGACATCTCGCGCATGCTGGATACCCGCCGCACACAGCGTGAAGAGGAGATGGCGAATATCCGTAAGAGCCTGGAGAAGCTGCTGGGTGAAAACAAAATCCAGGCAGACGTCTCCGCACGACCAAAGCATATCTATTCGATCTACAAAAAGATGGCTCGCAAGAGCGTGCCCTTCGATATGGTGTACGATGTGCGCGGCGTGCGCATCATGGTGCCGGATACCCCCTCATGCTACGCCACGCTGGGAGTGATCCACACCCACTGGAGACCGATCCCGGGCGAGTTCGACGATTACATCGCTGCGCCTAAAGATAACTTCTACCGCTCGCTGCACACCGCGGTGGTCTTCGATGATGGCAAGACCGTGGAAGTGCAGATCCGCACCCCGGAGATGCACACGAATGCCGAATACGGCATCGCCGCTCACTGGCGCTACAAAGAAGGCACGCGCCGCGACGACGATTACGAAAAGCGCATCCTGTGGCTGCGTTCGTTGATGGAGTGGCGCCAGGATGTGGAGGACGCCCGCGAATTCATGGACAGCATGAAAACGGACGTTTTCCAGGACCGGGTGTATGTCTTCACGCCCAAAGGCGATATCATCGACCTGCCTTCCGGAAGCACACCCATCGACTTTGCCTATCACGTGCACACCGACGTCGGGCACTGCTGCCGTGGCGCAAAGATCAATGGCAAGCTGGTTTCGCTGGATTACGCGCTGAAGACCGGCGACAAGGTCGAGGTGCTCACCGCCAAGCGCGGCGGGCCGAGCCGGGATTGGCTGAACCCGAACCTGGGTCTGGTTAAAACCCAGCGCGCCCGCTCCAAGATCCGCCACTGGTTCAAACGCCAGGCGCGCGATAAAAATATCACTCAGGGGAAAGAGCTGCTGGAAAAAGAGCTGCACCGCCTGGGGATCACCGAGCTGAACCTGGACCGGCTGGCGCGCGAGTTCGAGTTCAAGAACCCGGATGGATTGTTCGAGGGCCTGGGCTGCGGCGACATTGCCCTGGGTCGCCTGGTGAATCATCTCACCCTGGGCAGAGATGATGAGCAGGATTTCTTCCCCATCGCCCGACCTTCCACCCGCGCTGCGGATGAAGAAGACACGGTGACGGTGCTGGGGCTGCGCGGCTTGCTGACCAACATGGCGCGCTGCTGCAACCCGGCGCCCGGGGATGGCATTGTGGGCTACATCACCCGTGGACGCGGCGCCACCATTCACCGCTCCGACTGTCCCAATATCCTGCGGGTTCAGGATCGAGAGCGCCTGGTGCGCGTCACCTGGGGCGAGGCCAAGAGCACCTACCCGGTACCAATCCGTATTCGCGCCTACGACCGCAACGGGTTGATGAAAGACGTATCCTCCTTGATTTCGGATGAGGGCATCAATATCGCCGGCGTTGCCGTGGAGGTCAAGAGCAACCTGGCGACCTTTGATATCACCCTGGAAGTGCGCGATATCGCCGAGCTTAGCCGGGTGTTGGATCGCCTTGAAAACCTGCCCAACGTGGTAGAAGCGCTGCGCGTGCGGCCCGGCTAGTTTCATTTTCCTTGCAAAAATGAAATCTCCTTGACAGCCAATTTTTGTTGGTATAATTCCACGCCATGACAGGCCTGATGAGCGTTTCGGAAGCCCAACAGCGGCTGCTGGCTTTGTTCCACACGCTGGAAGAAGAGATCGTGCCGCTGGACTCGGCTGCCGGTCGAGTGCTGGCGCGCCCCTTACACGCCGCTTTTGATCTGCCGCCCTTTGCCAATTCCAGCATGGATGGATTCGCCGTACGTTCTCAGGATGTGGCTTCTGCGCACCTGGAACAACCGGTGCCCCTGGTGGTGACCGCAGATGTGCCCGCCGGACAGCCGGCAAGCATCGGGCTGGAGGCCGGGCAGGCGATTCGCATCATGACCGGCGC
>JBGSTO010000507.1:0-2054 GCA_041736465.1 Anaerolineales bacterium
GCTAGCCTTCCTTACGTTAAAGGCCTGAATCTGGATGGCGGATTGATCCTCAGCCCCGAGTACATGGCAATTTTGTCCGGGTTGGTGCTGTACACGGCGGCGTTTATCAGCGAGGTGGTGCGCGCCGGCATCCAATCGGTGGCGAAAGGCCAGCTGGAAGCCTCGCGTGCCCTGGGGCTTTCCGGCTTCGAAACCCTGCGGCTGGTCGTCTTTCCGCAGGCCCTGCGCGTGATCATCCCGCCCCTCACCAGCCAGTATCTCAACCTGACCAAGAACTCCTCGTTGGCAATCGCCATCGGCTACCCGGATTTGTTCTACGTTTCCAACACGATCATCAACCAGAGCGGGCGCGCTGTCGAGATGATCTCGCTGGTCATGCTCACCTACCTGATCATGAGCCTGCTGACTTCAGCCTTCATGAACTGGTATAACCAGCGTGTGCGCCTGGTGGAGCGCTGATCATGGCAGCCATATCCAAGCCCACCTTACCGCCGCCCACGGAACGCTTCACCCTGTTAGGCTGGCTGCAGAGAAATCTGTTCAACTCCTGGTATAACGCGCTGCTGAGCGTGCTGGCAGCCGTTTTCATTTACTGGATTTCACGCTCGCTTCTGGCCTGGGCACTGAGTGTCGCCGAGTGGGAGGTGGTCGCCGCCAACCTGCGCCTGTTTCTGGTGGGGCAGTACCCGGTGGATGCCTTGTGGCGGGTATGGGTATGCCTGTTTGTTCTGGCATTTATCTCCGGTGCATCTTATGGATTGTGGAGCGGCAGCGTCGGCGCATTCGGCATCGCCTTGCTGGCAGGCCCACTGTTATTGTCGGCGCTGCCCTTGACCTTGAATCTGCGCCTGTCCCTGCTGGGTATTGCTGTAACCGGCTTTGTTGGCTGGCTGCTGGCAGTCCGCCTGCCGGGTAAGCTGCGCACCCCCATTGCGTGGTCCTGGGTGCTGTACATGGTCTTTGTGATTCTGATGGTGCGCGGGCTTACCCCTGCAGATGGATTTTTGTCCGTCGTGCCATCCAATTTATGGGGTGGGCTGCTGCTCACCTTCCTGCTGACCGTCATCGGCATCGTATTCTCTTTTCCCATCGGCATCGCCCTGGCGCTGGGACGACGCTCAGACCTGCCGGTTGTGCGCTATTTCAGCATCGCTTTTATCGAGCTGGTGCGCGGCGTGCCTTTGATTACCTTGCTGTTTATGGCTCAGTTGATGCTGCCCCTTTTCCTACCCAGCGGCATGACCGTTGACCGCGTGCTGCGCGCCATGGTCGGCATCACCCTGTTCAGCGCCGCTTATCTGGCTGAAAATGTGCGCGGCGGCTTGCAGTCAATTCCCAGAGGCCAGGAGGAAGCTGCGCATGCCCTGGGTCTCAGTGGTTTCCAGCGCATGGCATTGATCATTCTGCCCCAGGCGCTGCGTGCGGTTATACCGATTCTGGTCGGGCAGTTCATCGCCTTATTCAAAGACACCACCCTGGTGGCTATCGTTGGTCTGTTCGATCTGTTGGGCATCGCCAAAACCGTGCTGGCTCAGCCCGCTTTCATCGGCCGCCAGGCCGAGGTGTATGCCTTCGTTTCGGTGCTTTTCTTTATCTTCAGCTATGTCCTGTCGTATATCAGCCGGCGCATCGAGATCGCCCAGGGCGTCGGTGAGCGCTAGTCCAGGAGGATTCCATGAGCGAACATGCATCTGAACAACCCATTATCATCGCCAGGGACGTGAACAAATGGTACGGCCATTTTCACGCCTTGAAGGGCATCAACATGGAAGTCAAGAAGGGTGAAGTGATCGTGATCTTTGGGCCATCTGGCTCGGGCAAATCCACGTTCATTCGCACCATCAACCGCCTGGAAGAACACCAACGCGGCCAGATCATCGTGGACGGCATTGAGCTGACCCACGACGTGCGCAACATTGAGCAGGTGCGCATGGAAACCGGCATGGTATTCCAGCAGTTCAACCTGTTCCCGCACCTGACCGTGATGCAGAACATCACGCTGGCGCCCATCTGGGTGCGCAAGTGGAAGAAAAAACAAGCCGAAGAGCTGGCGA
>JBGSTO010000530.1:0-10358 GCA_041736465.1 Anaerolineales bacterium
CTTATACCTGTTCCCGAGGAGGAACCTGCCCATGCTGCTGAAAACCTACCAGGAGCCCGCTGCATTTTTGCAGGCTGCCCGGCCTTTCCTTGAAGCTCAAGAGGTGATTAACTGCCTCCTCCTGGGCGTCACCATCCGCCTGCACGAGCACCCGGAATGGACGGAGACTGCACCTTACCTGGCTGCAATCGAGAATGAAGGCCAGGTTGAGCTGGCGGCTGCCATCACACCGCCTCACAACCTGTTACTGGCGGGGACCCCGCAGACCGGCCCTGTCGCGCTGGGAATGCTCATCGAAAGCCTGCGAGCAGATGGCTGGCCGTTTCCAGGTGTGACTGCCGAAAAGCGGCTGGCCCACCTCTTTGCACAAACCTGGTCTGAGACCACCGGCATTCCACTTAAGATCAGGCAGCGCTTGCGCGCTTACGAGCTGCGCCAGGTGCTGCCTTTATCCCGCCCGCCTTCCGGCGCCTTGCGCGCTGCAATCCCAAACGACCTGGACACCATTGAAGCCTGGCGGTCAGCCTTCCTGCGCGAAGCATTGCATGAAGAACCTGGCGAAAATATCCGCGACCTGGCCTTGCGCTCCATCCAGGCCGGATTGACCTACGTCTGGGATGACCGGGGGCCGGTTTCGCTGGCCTTGCTCACCCGCCCGACGCCGCATGGGATTTCCATCGGCGGCGTTTACACCCCGCCCGAACACCGCGCCCACGGATACGCTTCTGCCTGTGTTGCCGGTTTGAGCCAGCAGCAGCTCGACCAGGGCAGGTCCTTCACTGCCCTGTTTACCGACCTGGATTACCCCACATCCAATTCAATCTATCAAAAAATTGGCTACCGTCCGGTCTGCGATTTTACGGAGTATATCTTGCGCCTGGAACCAGACTAGCATTGCTCGCCAGGCTACAGCCCCCCTTATCGTGACAAATCGTAGTGATGGCTTCAGCCGTCAAGCTTTACCAGGATCACGGTGCAAAATAACGCGGCCGCAGCATGTTCTCAGGCGACATGAGCTCATCCAACTGGTCGCGGCTCAAATAACCCTTCTCCAAAACAATCTGGTAGACTGAACCGCCGGTTCGCATGGCTTCGGACGCAATTTCGGTGGAACGCTCGTACCCCAGGATGGGGTTGAGAGCGGTCACCAGGCCGATGCTGTTCTCCACCTGCCGGCGGCAGGCCTCGCGGTTGGCGGTGATGCCCAGGATGCAGCGCTCGCGCAGCGTATGGCAGGCGCGCTGCAGCATGTCGATCGAGCGGAACAGGTTGAAGGCAATCACCGGCTCCATGGCGTTCAACTCCAACTGCCCGGCCTCCGCCGCCATGGTCACCGTAACGTCGTTGCCGATGACCTCGAACGCCACCTGATTGACCACTTCGGGTATGACCGGATTGACCTTGCCGGGCATGATGGAAGAGCCGGGCGCCATGGGCGGCAGGTTGATCTCGCCCAGCCCGGCGCGCGGACCGGAGGAAAGCAGGCGCAGGTCGTTGCAGATCTTGGAGAGCTTGACCGCCACGCGCTTGAGCACGCCGGAAAGCTGCACGTAAGCCCCGGAATCCTGGGTGGCTTCCACCAGGTTCTGCGAGGCGATCACCGGCACGCCGGAGACCTGCGCCAGGATCTCGGTCACCAGGGCGGCATACTCGGGATGGGCGTTCAACCCGGTGCCGATGGCGGTGGCGCCCATGTTGATTTCACGGATGAGCTGCTGCGCCTCGCCCACCCGCAGCACGTCCTCGCCGACCATCACAGCGTAAGCCTCGAACTCCTGCCCCAGCGTCATCGGCACCGCGTCTTGGAGCTGAGTGCGCCCCATCTTGATCACGTCGCTGAACTCGACGCCTTTTGCCCGCAGCGCCGCCTGCAGGGCTTTCATCGCCTCCACCAGGTGATCTAGCTTGACGCTCAAGGTCATGCGCAGGGCGGTGGGATACACGTCGTTGGTGGACTGCGACATGTTGGCGTGGTTGAGCGGGTGCAGGATGTCATAGCGCCCGCGCTCCTCGCCCAGCATCTCCAGGGCGCGGTTGGCGATCACCTCGTTGGCGTTCATGTTGGTGGAGGTGCCGGCGCCGCCCTGGATCACGTCCACCACGAATTCGTCGTGCAGCTTACCCGCGACAATCTCGTCGCAGGCCTGGACGATGGCTTGCGCCAGAGGCTGCGGCAGCAGCCCCAAGCGCTCGTTTGCCAGGGCGGCGGCTTTCTTGATGTGCGCCAGGGAGACGATCAGGTGCGGATAGTGCGAGATGGGGATGCCGGTGATGGCGTAGTTTTCCAGGGCGCGCAGCGTCTGGATGCCGTAGTAGCGTTCGGCAGGCACCTGGCGCTCGCCGAGCAGGTCGTGTTCCAGGCGGGTGAGGGTCATACAGGACTCCTGGATAAAAAACTTGAAACACTAAGAACACGAAGGAGGCACGAAGGTCACAAAGGTACCATATTAAGAAAATCCATCCGTCACCTCGCGGCAGCAGCGCACGAAGTCCAGCACGGTGGGCACGCTGCGCATCAGCACCGCCATATTGCCCTGCACGCCGATCTTGCGCGTCAGCAGCGCCTGCATCGGGTCCAGCTCGCTCTTGAGCAGGCGCACGTAGTTGTCATAAGGCGCTTTCAAGGTGAAGACTGCGCTGACCGGCTGGCTGCCGTCGATGACGTAGGCATTGCGGCATTTACCGTGCCATAAATCCAAATAAAAGGAAACCGGCTGCTGCTGGCTGCCGCCTGGCTCGATCTGGAAGATCATATCGCCTTCCCAGTTGCGCGCCACCTGGGCATATTTCTCATCGCTGTTCAGTTTTGCCATCAGAGCGTCTAACCATTCCGGTTGTGGGAATTTCGCCATTTTTTGCCTTCCAATGTAACAAAAAGGTAAATATTTAAGCCTGAGACTTGAATTTGTCGTAATATTATACCTGTAAGCCCTTGCAAAAATGGGATTAATGGTCTATGCTAGCATGCAGACGTGCTGCCAGGCAGGCAGTATCCACGCCTGCACTGGTTGAGTGAAACGGCGATCCGCACCAAAGCACAGCCAATGATCATCGTCTAAGGAGCGAGACTCATGAAGAAAATCACCTGGATATTTACCCTCATCGTGCTGTCCAGCCTGGTGCTGGCAGCCTGCGGCGGCGGCGCCACCCCCGCCCCTTCTGGCGGCGGCACAACCGGCGGCCTCCCCGACCTGGGCGGGAAAACCATCACCGTGGCTGTTGAGAACGCCTACCCGCCCTTCAACAACATCGAGGAAGCCTCGGGCAACCCGGTAGGCTGGGACTATGATACCGTCAACGAAATCTGCAAACGCCTGAACTGCGTGGCCGAATTCAAGCAGGCTGCCTGGGATGGCATCTTCCCGGCAATGCAGGCTGGCGAATACGATATGCTGGCAGACGGTGTGACCATCACCGCCGAGCGCGATGAGATCGTCGATTTTTCGATCCCATACGTGGTCGTCGGGCAGGTACTGCTCGTGCGCATCGATGAGACCGCCACCGTGGAAGAGTTCAAAGCCGATGCCGCCAAGCTGGTCGGCACCCAGATTGCCACCACCAACGAAATCGTTGCCAAGGAAAACTTCCCAGAAGATCGGGTGCAGTCGTTCGAGGATTTCGGCGCCGCCACGCTGGCCCTGCTCTCGAGCGACATTGATGCCGTCGTGGTCGATACGGTCAGCGCCACCGGTTTCATGGATGCCAACGAAGGTAAGCTCAAGATCGGTGGGCAGCTCACCTCCGATGAGGAGCTGGGCTTCGTGTTCCCGCCTGGCAGCGAGCTGCGTGACCAAGTGAACGCCGCTCTGGAGGCCATGAAGGCTGACGGAACCCTGGCGTCCTTGAACAAGAAATGGAAGCTTTCCGAGTAAAACCTTTCTGAATCGCCGTTTCTGATCGCATCGTGGAGCCTGGCCCGGGAGTCTGTGAAACCAGAGAGTTGGAGGGGACGCTGAACGCGTATCCCAACCCGCTGGCGGCGCTATCCCGGGACAGGCTCTACAGTTTATTGACAGGTTCTTAAGGAGGCGAGATGCAAGACTCAGGTGCCTTTAAGAAACCGATAAGCATCCTACCTGCCCAGTTCTCGGCATCCAGGCTGCCCTGGTGGGCGCTCATCCTGGTATTCACCGGGTTGATCCTGATTTACCTGATCTTTGCAGACGCCGACTACCGCGATACATTCCTCTTCCTAAAAGACGGCATGGTCGTCACCCTGCGCATCACGCTGTTCTCCTTCCCGCTGGCAACCACGATTGGCTTGCTGGTTGGCCTGGGGAGGACGTCGAAGAACACCGCATTCTTCACCGCAGCGACCCTGTATGTGGAGGTGGTGCGCGGCATTCCCCTGGTGGTACTGATCTTGATCATCGCCTTTGGCCTGGTTCCCATAGGGGTCGATCTGGTAAACCGCCTCGGGCAGTGGGGGATCGAACGCAACATGGCCGGGTTGTTCGGCGGGCTGGCACAGTTCAGCATTCGCAGCATTCCAATGGAAATGCGCGCCATCATCGCACTTTCGATCGGCTACGGCGCTTTCGAAGCTGAGGTGTTCCGCGCCGGCATCGAATCGATCGGCAAAGGTCAAATGGAAGCCGCCCGCTCGCTGGGCATGACCTATTTCAAGGCAATGCGCCTGGTGATCCTGCCGCAAGCCATCCGCCGCATTTTGCCTCCGCTGGGGAACGATTTCATCGCCCTGTTGAAGGATTCCTCCCTGGTCACCGTGCTGGCGGTCAACGAGCTTACCCAGCTCACCCGTCTGCGCCGCTCCAGCACCTTTCGCGTGATGGAGGCCTTCAACGTGGTTGCTTTCCTGTACTTGAGTATGACTCTGGCGCTTTCGGGTTTTGTGCGCGTTTTGGAACGGCGCATGCACATCGAGGATTAAGGCCCAGGGTCCGTGCAAAATAAAAATCAAACCCCCGGAGGCGAATTTGCTTCCGGGGGTTGTGGTACTGAGTGCGCTGGGTGGGAGTTGAACCCACACGCCTTTCGGCACATGGCCCTCAACCATGCCTGTCTGCCAGTTCCAGCACCAGCGCAGAGACGTTGGTATTATAATCGGCTCTGCGCCTGTGTCAAGCGACCCCGGCGCTGGCGGATAAATTCACAAATCAATAGCGGTCTGGTCTGTTTGGAAAACAGCATGTCACTGCGAGCGGCAGTTCTCCGAACTGCTCAGCGAAGCAGTCCCCAGCCGGCGAGGAGATTGCTTCAGTCGCTGTGCGAAGCAGAGCTTCGCCAGTTCCTTCGCAATGACATTCGCAATGACATTCAGGAACAGCAAAGGAGAACTCCATGCGGATTGTGCTCGATGCGATGGGCAGCGACACCTGTCCAGGGCCGGAAGTAGAAGCGGCAATCCAGGCGGCGCGCGCCTTTAACGAAGAAATATTTCTGGTCGGCCCCGAGGCCAAACTGCGCTCGATGCTGGAGGCCCAAGGTGGTGCCCAGCTTCCCATCCGCGTGGTAGACGCTGCGGATGTGATCACCATGGAAGACAAAGGGCTCAAGCTGGCGTTGAAAGCCAAGCGCGAGAAATCGCAGACCAGCATGGCGGTAGGCATCGACCTGGTAAAATCGGGGCAGGCGCAGGCTTTCGTCACCGCCGGAAACACCGGCGGTGCGCTGGCAACCGCCTACTTTCGCCTGGGCATGATGCAGGGCGTCGAGCGCCCGGCGCTAACCGCGCTCTTCCCAGTGAAGGGCGGGTACTGCGTGGTGCTGGATATCGGCGCCAACCCCATGGTGCAGCCTGAAGACCTGGTGCAGTTCGCCGTGATGGGCTCCGTATATGCCAGCAAAGTGCAGGGCAAGCGCAACCCGCGCGTGGGTTTGCTCTCCAACGGCGAAGAGGCCGGCAAAGGCAACGACCTGGTCAAGGCGGCTTTTCCGCTGCTGCAAGCCAGCGGATTGAACTTCACCGGCAACGTCGAAGGCAAGGAGCTGTTCGGCGGCGAGGCGGATGTGGTAGTGATGGATGGCTTTACCGGCAACGTGCTGCTAAAATCCAGCGAAGCCGTCGCCAAACTGATCACCGACATGCTCAAGCAGGAATTAAAGAGCAGCCCGATTACCATGATCGGAGCTGCCCTGGCAAGCCCCGCCTTCAAAAGCATCAAGAAGATGATGGACCCCGGCGAATACGGCGCCGCCCCGCTGCTGGGTGTAGACGGTCTGGTATTCATTGGTCACGGGCGCTCCGATGCCCGCGCCATGTTCAATGCCGTGCGCGTCGCCCGCCAGGCGGTGCAGGCCGACCTGCTGGTCTCGGTGAAAAATGCCATCCAGGAACAGGTGGCAGCAGTCGAACAGGGACAACAACATAACGAAAAGGAAAAAGCATGAGCGAGACGAATGCACGCAGGCGCGTAGTGATCACCGGCGCCGGAGCAGTCACCGTGCTTGGCAGCACGGTGGAGGCCCTGTGGGAGGGGCTGCTGGCTGGACGGTCTGGCATCCGGCGCATCGAGACTTTCGATGCCAGCGGTTTGCCCTGCCAGATCGCAGGAGAGATTCCCGATTTCGATGTCGAAGTGTACATGGATCGCAAAGAGGCGCGCCGCGTGGCGCGCAACGGGCAGATTGCGCTGGCTTCTGCCATCCAGGCGGTGCGCAATGCCGGGCTGCCCGATACGATGCCCGAGCCGGAACGGACCGGCGTGGTATTCGGGACTGCCATCGGGGGGTTGGATCGTTTCGATGACGGCATCAATACCCTGCGCACCCAGGGATACAACAAACTGAATCCCTTCATCGTAACGGGCGGCATCCCCAATCTGTCCTCTTACATGGTCGCCAGGCAGTTCACCTGCTTTGGGCCGAACTCCACCATCGCCACCGCCTGCGCCACCGGCACCCAGGCGATCGGGGAAGGCGCCGAATTCATCCGCCGGGGCGCGGCGGACGTGGTCATCGCGGGCGGCACCGAAGCGCTGATCCGGGATTTCGCCATCGGCGGTTTCTCGGCGATGCGCGCCCTACCCACCAGCTTCAACGACAACCCCACGGCGGCCTCCCGTCCCTTCGACGCCAAACGCGAAGGCTTCCTGTTTTCTGAAGGGGCAGCCGCACTGCTGCTGGAAAGCCTGGAACACGCTCTCAGGCGCGGGGCGCACATCCTGGCGGAGGTGGGGGGGCATGCTTCCAGCTCGGACGCTTTCCACGTGGCTGCACCGGAACCCGAGGGTCTTGGCCCGGCGCGCACGATGCGCTGGGCGCTGCAAGATGCGGGATTGCCGCCCGAAGCGGTGGATTACATCAACGCCCACGGCACCTCCACACCTTTGAATGACCTCACCGAAACCAAGGCAATTAAGAAAGTCTTCGGCGATCACGCTTACAAGCTGGCAATCAGCTCCACCAAATCCATGCTCGGGCACGCCATGGGCGCTTCGGGCGCCATCGAGGCGCTGGTGTGCGCCTATGTTATCGCCAACAACATCATCCCGCCGACCATCAACTACGAATTTCCCGATCCGGAGCTGGACCTGGATTTCGTCCCCAACCAGGCGCGCAAGCAGGTGGTAAACGTCACGCTGTCCAACTCATTCGGGTTGGGAGGCCAAAACGCCTGCCTGGTGCTGAAACGCTACGTGGAGTGACCGTCTGTTATGAAAATTTATACCAACGATAAGCTGGTGCGCCGCAACAGCCGCATCGGGCAGATCGCCCTGCTGGCAGGTTTGCTGGTGCTGGGCGGGGGCCTGGTGCTCAACTTTCGCGGCCCGACGATGTTCAATTATTCGCTGATCGCCTTCCTGGTTGGCTTTCTGATCTCGCAGGTGGGCCTGTACTACGCCAACCGCTGGAGCCGCAAGCCGCGCCCGGATGAGCACCTGAACACAGCCTTGAAGGGTCTGGATGGGCGCTATTCTTTGTACCACTACCTGACGCCGGCCTCGCACCTGCTGGTCGGGCCGGCTGGCGTATGGTCGCTCTTCCCGCGCTACCAGCGCGGCACGATTGTATTTGAAAAAGGGCGCTGGAAGCAGCGCGGTGGGGGAATTTTCCTGGCCTATCTCAAGCTGTTCGCCCAGGAGGGGCTGGGGCGCCCCGATCTGGAGATCGCCTCCGAAGTGCAAGAGCTGGCGCGTTTCTTGAGCAAGCAGCTCCCGGAGGAAGAACTTCCGCCCATCCATGCCGCTCTGCTGTTCACCGATGCGCGGGTGAGCGTAGAAGTGGATAACGAGGCGGAGGATATCCCGGCGGTCACGCTGCTGGTTGCCGATCTGAAAGAGTACCTGCGCAAATCGGCCAAAGCAAAAGGCCTTTCAGCGACAAAAGCCAAGGTCATTCAAGACGCGCTCGACGGGCTCGCTTAACCAAAAAACCCCAAAGGTCCGGCAGACCTTTGGGGTTTATTTTTTCATCCCAAATCGATTAATACAGGCCGCGGACGACCAGCAGCCCACCCACACGCGCCGCAGCCGTTAGAACAGACCGCGCACGATCAGCAGGACGCCCATGACGATCATCGGCACGCCGACGATCATACCGATCAGAGTAACGCTGAGAATCACACCTACCAGCATGAGCACAAAGCCAATCAGAATAGCCACCAGCCGCCCGGTCATAGCGACGATCATGGCGATCAAGCGCCAGATCGCCCAAAACGGCCACAGGAACCAGGGCACAGGCTTCGATTGTGTCTTTTCCATCGCAGGCTAACCTCCTTCCAAGTTGCGTACGTTTTACAATCTATATACGCATTCAATGGGCAAAGGTCGCATGGGTGAAACGTGTCACTCCTCTACGCGCCGCATACGCTGCTCGATATCCGCCGGAAGACCCTTGGCGCCTTCCAGGTTGGCAAAGATCAGGTTGGCCTCAGTCAGGTCGGCATGCCACAGGTTGGTGCGGTTCAAGATAGCGCCGCGCAGGTTGGCGCCGCGCAGATCCGTATCGCGCAAGTCAGCGTCGGTCAGGTCGGCGCTGCGCAGATCGGCGCCCGCCAGGATGGCGCCCTGCAGGTTCGTGCCCCGCAGCACGGCTTCCGACAAATCGGCATAGCTCAGGTTGGCTTTGCTCAGGTTGGCTTTGCTCAGGTCGGTGCCGGTCAGGTTAGCTTGCATCAGATTGGCCTGCGACAGGTTGGCCTCCGCCAGCCCCAGCAGGCTGATGTTCTCGCCGCTGAGATCAACGCCGCGCAGCACCAGCCCTTTCTCGCTACTGGAGTTCATGGCAATTATTTTGATCAGGTCTGAACGGTTTAGATCTGACATTTACTGGCCCTCCTGCTGCTTGTTGGCTGCCTGCGAACCGCCAAAACGGATCACCAATTCTCCGGCAGGTGAATAGCTGTACTGCGCGGCGAAAGGCGCATCGCCGGGTTTCATCTGCAGTACTCGTGGAAGCAGTTGGACGAGATCTTCCACCAGCGGCAGCTCATCCAGCCTGGCGATTTCGACCCATTCCGCGGCGCCCTCGGGGGATGGCTGCACCGGCTGCCGCTCACTCTCACCGCGCAAGACGAACACCGCAATGCCAATTTGTTCGCCGGTATCGATCGTGATCACCCCGCACAACCACAAATCGCTTACATCGATGCCGGTTTCTTCCTGCAGCTCTCGCCGGGCGGCGCTGAGCACGTCTTCGCCGCGCTCGATATGCCCTCCCAGACCGTTGTACAGGTTTGCCCAGCGAGTCTTGTGGGCGCTGCCCAGGATTAACAGCACCCGCTCTCCGCTGGTCAGAAAAATCAGGGTGCGGGGCACCAGCAGGTAGCGCCTGGAATCTACGACCTGGTCACTCACCGGCATGCAAATTGCTTTCACTTGATTCGGGCTGGGATTGGCAGGCTGCCAATCCCAGCATGGTTTTTCCCTCGGTTTATCTAACCGGCTGCCAGCGCCTGGCGCACTTCTTCCAGCTGTCCGGCGCTGCCCAGCTTGTCGTTCTTATCGGCAATGAAACGGGCGTACTCCGCCATGAAGATCTTGCCTGGGGGTCGCAGGTCGAAGTCCGCCGGCTTGTCGCGGAAGAACTCGCGGTGCACGCGGCACCACACCAGGCGCCCGTCGGTATCGATGTTCACTTTGGTAGCGCCCAGGGTAGCCGCCTGCCGGAACTTGCTGGCATCCACACCTTTGGCGCCTTTCAGGCTGCCGCCGGCGGCGTTGATGCGCTCAACTTCTTCCTGCGGCACCGAGCTGCTGCCGTGCATCACCAGCGGGAAACCGGGCAGCGCCTGCTGGATCAGCGCCAGCACATCCAGCCGCAGCCCCTGCGAGCCGGAGAACTTATACGCCCCGTGGCTGGTGCCGATGGCAACTGCCAGCGAGTCGCAGCCCGAGCGCTCCACAAACTCGCGCGCCACGTCCGGGTCGGTCAGCTTGGCATCCGCTTCGGCGACG
>JBGSTO010000535.1:0-2269 GCA_041736465.1 Anaerolineales bacterium
GCAGCCTGCCGCCCGGCGCCCAGGAGCTGCAAGCCGCGATTGGACTGGCCGCCGAACCGCGCGGCCCAGAGCGAGACCCAGCCAACCCGCGCACACATTTTCTGGAGGTCAACAGCGTGATCGCCGGCGGGCGATTGCAGATCGAGTGGACATACAGCAGCAGTCTGCACCGCGCGCAAACCATCTCGGCACTGGCGCAGCGCAGCCTGTGCTATCTGCAGGCGCTCATCGCCTGGAACAAAGAAGGAGC
Organism: Anaerolineales bacterium; assembly: GCA_041736465.1. Classification (GTDB taxonomy): domain Bacteria; phylum Chloroflexota; class Anaerolineae; order Anaerolineales; family UBA4823; genus JAJUJL01. The sequence continues at coordinate 251 of JBGSTO010000535.1, forward strand.
TCCTCCCGCTTCAGGAGCGGGCCTGGCCCCTGACGGCCGGAGCAGGCAACCTTCCGGCCCCCAGCAGCCAGAAGTTCGACCGGAAGACCGTCTTTTTGGCTGGTCAGAGTCGGATATGGAAGACATCTTCGATGAAATCGAGAAGATGTTCGAGCCACATGATGAAGATAAGCCCTCTGGTGCCCGCAGCGCATGACAAGGATACTGCAATGAGATCAAAAAACATTGAAGACTTCTACCCGCTCTCTCCAATGCAGCAGGGAATGCTTTTCCATTCGCTCCTGGATCCCGATTCCGGGGTCTACATCGAGCAAGTCGCGTGCGCACTGAAGGGCAACCTGAATTTGCCCACCTTTCAATCCGCCTGGGAACAGCTGGTACAGCGGCACGCCATCTTGCGCACTGCTTTCATCGGGGGAACGCTCAAAGAGCCGGTGCAGGTCGTCCACAAGCAGGTTTCGCTGCCAGTCACGGTCTACGACTGGCGGGAGTGCCCATCCCCGGAAGTAGTAGAGAAACTGGCAGACCTGCAGCAGCAGGAACGTTCCCAGGGGTTTACGCTCTCCAAACCGCCGCTGATGCGCCTGGCCCTGGTGCAGACCGGGCAGCAAAGCATGGAATTCATCATGACCTTCCACCATCTGCTCCTGGATGGCTGGTCAATGCCGCTGGTGTTACAAGAATTTCTCCAGCGCTATGAAGCGCTGCGCCGCGGGCGGAGTGTGTCCTTGCCGCCAGCCCGCCCATACCGGGATTACATCACCTGGCTCAGGCAGCACGACCTGAACGCCGCACAGGCGTTCTGGAGCGGATATCTGGATGGTTTTCTATCGCCCACTCCATTGGTGGTCGCAAACACCGGAAAAAGAGGCCCGTTCAGGTCGACGCCATACCACCATTGGGAAGATGAAAGCGCCCCTCATTCCTACCTCGAGGAGGAAATCTGGCTCAGCCCGGAAGATACCGCCACGCTTCAGGCGTTTGCCAGGCAGCAGCGCCTGACCCTGAGCAGCCTGATCCACGCTGCCTGGGCGCTCTTGCTCAGCCGCTACAGTGGAGAAGCCGACGTTGTATTTGGAACTACCGTTTCCGGACGACCCGCCGACTTACCCGGCTCGGAGAGCATGATCGGATTGTTCATCAACACCCTGCCAGCGCGCATCAGAGTGGACGAGCGACAACCAGTCGCCGAATGGCTGCAAAAAGTCCAGAGCAGCCTGGTTCGCGCCAGGCAGTTCGAATATTCACCGCTCTACCAGATTCAAGGCTGGAGTCAGGTCGATAAAAGCCAGCCGCTCTTCGAGAGCTTGCTGGTGTTCGAGAATTTTCCAACGCGCCCACAGGTCGACCAGCCTCCCGGGCTGCAGCCGGGCTTGCTCATCGAGAACGTGCGCTCGGTCGAACAGACCAACTATCCTCTCAACCTGGTCGCCGGGGCTGATGAGAGCCTGATGCTCAAGCTGCTGTATGACGAGCAGCTCTTCGAAAGAGCCGCCATCCGGCGCATGCTGGGGCACCTGCAAACCCTGCTGCAGGCGCTTGCCAGCCACCCCAACGCGCCCCTGCTGGAGCTGCCCATGCTCACCCCGGCTGAAGAACAACAGCTGCTTGTCGAGTGGAACGACACTCAGACCGGGCTCATACCTGACATCCCTGTCCACCATACCATCGAACGGATCGCCGAAAGCTTCCCCGATCACACTGCCCTGCGCTTCCAGGAGCAGTCGCTGTCCTACGCCGAACTCAACCGCCGCGCCAACCAGCTCGCCCACTACCTGCGCTCCCTCGGCGCCGCACCCGATACCTTGGTCGCCATCTGCCTGGAGCGCTCCTTCGAGATGATCGTTGCTGCGCTGGCGGTGCTCAAAGCCGGCGCAGCCTTCCTGCCCCTCGACCCCGCCAACCCAGCCGAGCGCAACACCTTCACCCTGCAGGACTCCCAGGCGCCCATCCTGATCACCACCCATGCCATCGCCCATAACCTGGAGCCCGATTCGCAGACTACCGCTCCTACCCACA
>JBGSTO010000566.1:0-14395 GCA_041736465.1 Anaerolineales bacterium
CTTGCAAACCGGTGCGGGTGCGGTCGCGGGCGGCGATCTGCATCACCGGCTCGGCGCCGTTCTGGATCGCCAGCGTGGAGCAGGCCCAGGAGGACATGCGCGGCGTGGCGGAGGGCGAGTCGGTGAAGTTGACCGCTGCCACGTAGGGTTTGATCAGCTCGATGTTCTGCACCAGCTTCTTGGTCGCCACCGTCATGGGCGGGGCTACCTCGCCGGTGACCACGAACTGCCCGGCTTTCAGGCGGCGCTCCAGCTCGGAGACCGGCTCCTGGTAGGTGGGGGCGTGGTACTCGGCGTCGCCCTGCCACCAGTGCGGCTGGCGCACCGGCTGGAAGACAGAATCCCAGGTGTGGGCGCGCGTCATGGGATCGCGCGAGGCCAGCCCCGAGACCACTTTACCGGTACCCACGCTGCGCACCTGGCGCACCACATCGCCCCAGGTTTCGGTGCCCACCTTGTTCCAGTCTAATGGAGGCAGCACTTCCAGGAGCATCTCTTCACGGCCCATCTTGAAGGCCCGGTCGTAGATCTGGTACCACATGCAGGGGCGCGTCTCGTCCACATAGCACTTTTCCGGCGTGGAACCGCCGCACGGCCCGTTGCGAATGCCCTTGGGGCACTCCATCGGGCAGATGAAAGCTGTCTCCTGCAGCAGGCAGTTGCCGCACATACGGCAGCCGAATAAAGGCCCTTTGATGGCTTTCTCGACGGCGGCCAGCATGCGCTGTCCGAGCGGTTCTCGCTTGAATGGCATGAAGGGGGGCTGCCAACGGCGACCTGGGGTGAAAACCGGCATGTATTACCTCCTGCAACGTACGACTAAACCCGACATAGTATGTCTCAATTGTAATCTGAAATCACGGGGTGACAATGGTCATATGTCACCCCGGATTGAATGTCATTTGTCACATTTATCACAAATTTGCGCGTAAACCCCAAAGGTTTTGGAAACCTTTGGGGTTTTTCGGTCGAGGCTTACTGGCTCAGGTAGCTGTCGGCGTAGATGACCTTGTTGAGCAGAATCTGCACTGTCTTCCAGATGGCAGCCTGTTCCGGGTCGCTCATGTCCACGTCGTCGATGGACGGCTCTTCCATGGCGGCGATACGGTCGGCGATCTTCAGGTACAGGCGTCCCACGGCGGTGGAACTGTCGCGCTGCTCGATGATGCGCACCACGTCCATCAGGTCGCCTTCCATGGGGTTGGCGATCATCATCTGCAAGCCCACGCCCATCAGCATGGCGCAGTAGACGCGGTTGATCAGCGGGCGGTTCTCGTTGGGCACCGCGTTGGACACGTTGGACAGGCCAACCGAGATGGCAGGCGGGGGGTCCCAAGCGTACTGCAGCGTGCGCACCGCTTCGATGAGCTGCGGGCAGAATTCCTGGCAGCCTGAGACGGTCAGCACCAGTGGGTCGATGATCAAGTTGGTGATGGGGTAGTCGATCTCCAGCATGCGCGGGATGAGCTTTTCCAGGGCGATGTTGACGCGCTCATCCGCCGCCACGGGGATGCCGGATGAGCCCATGGTCAGGGCAATCAGGCGGGCGTTGTACTTCTTTGCCAGCAGGGGCACCTTCTCCAGGCGCTCCGGCTCGGCGGAGGTAGAGTTGATGATCGGCTGGGCTTTGGTGATGCGCTGCAAGCCGGCTTCGATGCCCAGGATGTTGGTGCTGTCGAAGCTGAGCGGCACGTCCACCACCGCCTGGACGGTATCGACCATCCAGGGGAAGATTTCCTGCCAGTCGGCCTTGCGCGGCCCCATGTTCAGGTCCAGCGCCTGCGCTCCGGCTTCCACCTGGGCCACTGCCAGCTCCTGGAAGAACTTTGCATCGCGTACTTTCAGGGCGGCTTTGACTTTGTCGGAGAGGATATGAATGTTTTCGCCAATGATGTACATAGATTTAACCTTTCCTCCTCATGATCCGGGCGGCGTTTAACCGCCTGGGGTTTTAGACTGTCCGTTTTCTTCAAGCGCGTCGCGTGAAATAAGCGCCGCGGCAATCGTCGGAAAGCGCCGGTAATCGGTGTGCGGCAGGAACATAGCCGACATGAAGGCATCGTAAAAAGTATTGTCGGCAGAAAGCTCGATGTAGGTCATGCGCGCGGCGATCTCGTGGATGCGCTGCCGGGCGCGCTGGTCCAGCAGGGCAAAGTAAGCGCCCTTGACCGAGGTGTTCCCCAGGAACTGGAAAGTCTCCCAGGGCATATCGGGCAGCAGACCGATCTGCACGGCTTTCTCGACGTTGATGTACTTGCCAAACGAGCCGCCGATGAGCACCTGCTCGACCGCATCCAGCGGCAGACCCACCGATTCGGCCATCACGGTGAAGCCGGCGTAAATGGCAGCCTTGGCGCGCAGCAGATTGTCCACATCCACGTGGGTGATGGCAATATCCTGCCCGCAGTAGGTCTCGTTTGCCCAGGCAATCACGTATTCCGGCCCGTGCTCGCCCTCGCGAATGCGGGGCGTATTCAGGTAGGTGTTGTAGTGCCCGGCCTTGTCGATCACGCCGGTCATGAACATCTCCGCCAGCAGCGAGATCAGTCCCGAGCCGCAGATGCCGCTGGGTTTGATGCCTCCTATTACCCGGTAGCTTGGCTCTGCGTTCTCGGCGTTGATCCACACTTCTTCGATAGCGCCTTTGGTGGCGCGCATGCCGTAGCGCACGCCCGCGCCCTCGAATGCCGGCCCGGCGGAGCAGGCGCAGGTCACCAGCCAGTCTTGATTGCCCAGCACAGTCTCGCCGTTGGTGCCCCACATCCAGAAACAGGGTCAGGCCGGTAAACGCTTCCATGCCGGAGGAGTACACCCCGGCAGTGATATCCGCACCGACGTAAGAAGCCACGCCCGGCAGGCAGTCCACGGTTGCATTGGGGTGGATCTGCAGCCCCAGCTCGCCGGCAGACAGGGTGGGCACATGGTTGACGGCGGTGACGAAGGGCGCCAGGCGGATGCTGCTTGCCGGTACGCCCAACAGCAGGTGCATCATGGTGCTGTTGCCGGCGATGACCGCTTTCATCACCTGCTGCGGCTGGATGCCGGCTCGCCCGCAGGTGCGCTTGAGCACATCGTGGATGGTATCCAGCACCAGGCGCTGCATCTCCTCGCCGTTTTCAGGGCTTTTGGAGGCGTAGATGATGCGCGAAATGACGTCCTCGCCGCGTGAGATCTGCCGGTTGTACTCGGATGCCTGGGCATGCACCTGCCCGCTGATGAGGTCCACCAGCCACAAGGTGACGGTGGTGGTGCCAATGTCGATAGCTGCACCCCACAGCGGCTCGCCGGCAGGGATGGCGCCCGGCTGGATGTCGATCAAGGCTGCCGGGCATTCGGGGCAGTCCCAGGTTTTCACGTCTAACGTGACCGTTACTTCCCATTCGCCGTCGCGCAGCGCCTGCCCGATACGGCGCAGCAGCGGCAGGGAGACTTTCACCTCCCCGATCCCGACCTGCTGGCGCATAGCGGTTTGCAGGCGCGCCCAGTCATCGGTCTGGTCGTCCATGTTGGGCGGGGTCAGCCGCATCGTGTAGCGGCGCACGGTCTGCACGGTTGCGGGGTCATAATCGGGCGGAGGGCTGACCTCAACCGCCGTGCGGTCGGTGGTCAGGCGGCGCTCGATCTTCTCCTGCGGCGGCACGTGTACCACCAGGTCGCCCTCCACCACGCTCTGGCAGGCCAGTGCGTAGCCGGCAGCGACATCTTCTGCGGTGAGGCGCAGCGAAGAGCGCCGGCGTACGGCGCCGGATTGCACCAGCACCGCGCAGCGCCCGCAGAGCCCCTGGCCTCCGCAGGGCTGCTGGATGTCGATGCCTGCCAGGCGGATGGCATCCGACAGCAGCGAACCGCTGGGAACGGTCACGGGCTCTGGCAGGTCATCGAAAGTTACAGTGAAGGTTTGAGCCATTCAAATGTCTCGGCAGGAGGGCACGGTGGTAAAGCTGCCGTGCCCCTACGCGCCTTTACAGCGCCTGCTTCATGAACTTGGGCAGGTCGACAGCCTCGCGCGGGCCGACGCGGATTTCCCAATCCGGCAGCTCGGCTTCCAGCTCGCCCGAGAGCACCGCCACGTGACCGGGCAGCACAACGCGCTTGCGGCTGACTTTATCGGCCACGTTGAAGGTTTTAATCGACTTGGCAATGCGCTCCGAGTCGAACTTGCCCGCCGCCCAGGCGGTCAGCACGCTCATGCCTTCGGCGTCCACCACCATCAGCCAGGCCGGCAAGCCGGAAGACTCGACTTCGTTGGCCACGCTGAAGTAGGTGATCGAGAAGTTGGTGGTCACCAGCACCGGGTCGGTAGGCTTGGGATTGTTGATCTCGTAGATGCCGGGCTGCACCTGGATTGGCTTCTGCGGGTCGGTGTAGATGTTCTCGCGCAGCACCAGCAGCGGGTAAGCCAGCTCTGGGGCGAAGCGCTCCAGCACAACAAAGCCGGCATATTTGGCCACCGCTTGCACGGCTTCTTCGGCAGAAGCAGCCACCGCCAGGGTGGGGAACCCGAGCGGGCGGAAGTTCTTCTTGATCGCCAGGCGGCGGATCTGGGTATTGAGCGCCAGCTTGCCCGCCAGCGTCGAAGCGACCGGCTGCAGCACCAGGTCTTCCAACCCGGCGGCTTTGATCTTTTCGGTCAGCTCAGCCAGCGCATCCAGCGTCTCAGCCTGGACGAGCAGAGCGGTTTTGTGCTGCTTTGCCAGCCCAGCCAGGGCTTCCCAATTGCCATCTGTCGCCGGGCCGATCAGCGGGACCTCGCCTGTCAGGAGCGACAGGGCGGAAGATAGTACGCTGGCATCGCCGGAAAGCAGGATCAGCGGGCGATTGGACACAGTGCGCACGGTCTTGACCGCGGCGGCGAATTTAGCCCCATCGCCTGAGGCGTTATCAACGGCGATGCCATCCAAAGACAGGCTGATGCCCACGTAGTTCGAGTGGTATGCCTCGACCGCTTCGACCGCAGCTTTCAGCTCGGCTTCAGGCAGGGTGTCGGCGACCTTGACGAAGACACCTGGTTTGTTGTAGAAGGTCTTCTCGTGGCGAAAAAGCACCACTTCGTTGCCTGCTTTCACCTCTCGCCCGCCAGCCTTCAGGCTGACCAGACGGATGGGCGGCGCAGAAGATTCTGCCAGCTGCGCCTTTGAGGTCTCGCTGACGTACGGGCAGGCCGAAAGCTCGACCTGCTTGGCTGCCAGTTTCATGGCGAAGGCCAGGCAGGTGGGGAATCCGCATTCCTTGCAGTTGGTCTGCGGCAGCAGTTTATAGATTTGAATTCCAGAAAGCGCCATAGGTTTTACTCCATAGGGTGAGTGTTGGGCACGCTTCTTTACGGGCACGCCGGAATTGCCGGCAAGCCCCCACGAGGCGCATCTACGCAGCCTGCATCAGCTCGCCGATGGTGGCTTTGACGCGTGTCACCGACTCGGGGTGGCGCAGCACCACAATATCTGCACCCGACTCAAGCAGGGTGATAGCGGTCATGATTTCCCAGTTGATCGCCCGCTGCAGCCAGTCGCCCCAATCCGCGGGGACGCCTTCGCCGACCTTGGACTCTTTGGTCTTCCAGGCCTCGAAGCCGGGGGTGACCAGCATGGGCAGCTGCGTCATACTGTCGCCCTGCAGGGCTGCCAGGCGCAGGCGCTCCATTACCGAAAAGCCATACTCGATGCCGTAGCCCAGCGCGCCGGTGGTGGGATCCATCAGGATGCGCTCCAGCGGCAGACCCATATCGGAGATCAGGATGTTGAGCTGCTTGGCAAGGTTGACGTCCATGGGTGTGCGTGCCGTCACCAGGTGACCGTTTGCCATAGCCGTTGCCACGATGGTGCGGTAGTTTTTATCTTCGCAGATACCCAGGGCGATGCGCTCGCCTTTAGTTGCCTCGGCAACCGCTACCAACAGCTCGTTGTCGACTTCGGCCTGTCCCGGGCCAAACACGATCAGCGGCAAGCCGGTAGCAGCCAGGACGGCTTTCACCGATGCCATCGCGTCGGCGGCTTTGGTTGGCGTGCCGTCGGCTTTTGTCAGGGTCAACGCCAGTACAATCAGGTCGGCGCCGGCTTGCTCGGCGGCTTTGGCCCATGCTCCGGGGCTGCCGGCTGCATCGCCCCATTCCTTAAGCAGCAGCGGCGACCAATCCTCCGGACGGCGGTCTTTGATCTCGATCGCCACCAGGGGCCGGTTGGGCGTGGGTGTTTCGAAATGCATGAACGGCAGGCTGGCTTCGCCGCCCACGGTCAGCGTGTGGGAGCGCGTGCCGCCCTCCGCCGCGGTTGCGCCCAGGACGATCTGGCGCACCGCTCCGGGCCATTTGTCTTTTACGATTTCTACGGGCACTGTGTTTTCCTCCTCCATTGGGATTGCGGTGTTGCAACACCGTGTGCGGAATAATGGAAATTCCGATTATTTGGATTACGATTTATATGCCGGTATTGCGCCGGCGGGCTTCATCCCGGCGTTTGATAAAGGTCTGGATCGGCGACTCGCGCTCTGCCAGGATGCCCAGATCGCGCAGCTCTTCTGGCGACTGCGCCGCCAGCAGGCGCAAGATGTGGCGGGCAGAGATCGATGCCGCCGGGTATTCCACGCCGCCGGCGTGGTGCGTCAGGTACAGCGTGCGCACGCCCAGGTCGAGCATGATCTGGGCAGCCACCACCAGCGGAATGTCCGGGGGTGTGGTGGGTATGCCCGGGCGCATCACGTCCTCGGCGGTCAAGCCGCCGCCGGATTCGCGTGCAAAAGCCTGAATCAACTGCTCGGGGCCAACCACGCCCACAGCATGGCGTTCATCCAGCACGACCACTTCGCCCATGCCGCCGTCTAACAGCAGCTGGGCCAGCTCTTCTATTGTAGTCGAAGGTGTGCAAGTCTGCACGCCCACGGTCATTAAATCGCGAACGTAGAGTGGGGGGCGGGCGGCCGCGTTTGGCTGGGGGGCTGTTGCCTGGCTCATTTATTCGATAGTTGGGGTACACCGGCGGCGAGCCGCCGGTGTACCCCATAAAACCGTTTTAGAACATCGGGTCCAGCACCAGCGCCGGATGGTTGTGCTCTTCCATCCAGGCCAGCAGCTCGTCGACGGTGGAGGCGCCGCGCTCGTCGGCGATCTTAGCGATCAGGTCATCGTCGCCTTCGCGCCGCGCCACGGCTTTCAACTCCTCCGCCATGGTCTCTTTCAGCACGCTGCTCATCCACACCACGCGCTTGAAGCCGCCGTCGGCAGAGATGAACTTGGGGCTGATCAGGTAGAACTTGCCGACGCCCATCACGCCCGGCGTCTGCAGACCGCCGCCGGCGATGCCCGCCAGCGTGCTGAAGGTCATGCCCGCCGGGGTCATGCTGGTATCTTCGCGGCTGACCACCATCACGCCGTTGGCCTCGGGGATGAGCATCACGATGCACTCGAAGCAGCCGCAAGCCGTCATCGGATTCTCCATGATGGAGTACATCGACACTTCCTGCACCTGCCCGTGCGAGCCGATCTTGGCGTAGTCGTTGGTGCCTGTCCAGTAGCCCTTCAACATATCGATCGGCTTGCCCAGCTTGATCGGCTGGTTCGGGCCGGTCGGGTTGATGTTGAACGACGCCTTGCAGTCGAGCCAGTTGTAGGCCCCGCACAGCCCCAACCGCTCCGGGCTGACCACGCACACGTGGTTGGGCGCAAACGACTGGCACAGCGTGCACGAGTAGAACTCGTCCACGCGGTCGTCGGTGAGGTCCGCCAGGCGCTTGTTGCGGTAGTCATACGCCGCGCGCGCCCTGCCCAGCCAATCGGGTAAGAGCGCCGGGTCGGTGTAAACCGTCACCTGCACCTTGTCCACAATGGCGCCGAAATCGGCGTGGAAGCGGGCGTGCAGGATCTTGCCGAAGTGCTCCAGGTTGAAGCCCTTGTCGGCGGCGGCGTTCGAGATGCGGATCCAGGCGATGTCGCGCTGTCCAATGTGCTGGATGCCGGAGGCGCCGTTGATGAAGTAGTGCATCTGGCGCTCGAGCACCGGCTCGAAGTCCTCCTGCATCTGCCGCCCCGCCACCTTGACCACGATGCCTACGTCCATAGAGCCCTGGGAAGCCACCTGGGAGAAGTCTGGGCCGACCACCTCCACCTTGCCGTCGGTCACCTGGTCCAGCGGCGCCATGTGCAGGTACTCGAAACAGCGCGAGTGCTTGCCGCCGAATTCGACGCGCATATCCGTCTTGCGCACCACCTCGCCCTCGAAGGCCGAGCCGTATGGCACAGGCACGGGCACGTCTGATACCTTCACTTTGACGCCGCGCACTTCGATGCACTTCTGCACCAACCGCTCGGCGCGCTCCAGGTCGTCCGCCCCTTCGATCTGGTTGAAGGGCATACTCACCACGTGCTCGTAGCGGGTGATGCCTGTCGGCAGGATCTCTGGGATGACCGAGTCGGCGATGACAGGGAAGCCGAAGTTGATCGCGCCCGCCGCAGCCGCATACTTCAAATCGTCCACCTCGCCCAATGCCAGCACGAAAGCAAAGACGCGCTCGCGGTTGTACATCAAAATCTCGCGCGCCTGTCCGGCTTTCAAGCCGCCGAAGGTCAGCGCGGACCGGCTGGCAAAGCCCAGTGCGTAGATGGCGCTGAGGGTGTCTGTGCCAAACGGCACGGTGTAGGTATCGTAGCCCAGCTCCACTCCCTCTTCCTGCAGCTGGTGGATGATGGAGCGCCCGTTGACGTTGCCGCACAGGAAGGTCAAAATGTTGCGCCGCTGCAGCTCGCGCACGATCTTGACCGCCACCTCGTTGCTCTTGGCCGCGCCCACAATGGCGGCAAAGCCCGGCATGCGCCCGTCCACGAGCTGGATGCCCCAGGAGCGCAGTTGAATGTCGTCGATGGGGCCGTTGAGATGCTCGCCGGAGTCGTTGGGGCCATAGGACGTGCCCCCGCCCAGCGTGAAGCCAGGCAGCGGCTCCGGCTGCAAGCCGTAGACGAAGCGGATGGCTTCGATGGTTTCGGCTGCCAGCAGCGTTGCCATGCCGCTGTCAAGTGTCTCGCCCAGATACGGCGACCAGTACTTTGCGGAGGGCACCGGATGCAGCAGGCTGCGGGCGTGCTCCAGCACGGCGCGCAGCTGCCCCAGCGTCTCCACCGCCTGAGCGGTCATGGCAAAGATCAGCGGCAGGTAATAAGCCGTGTTCGGAAAAGAAACCGGCGCATCGGCGCCCTTCTCGGCGATAGCCCGGTCGAGCATAACCTCGGCCTCCATCACCAGGGCGTTCGATCCGCGAATAGCTCGGGTAGCAATGTATCGTGACATATTTTGTTCTCCCGTTCGATTATTATCCGTAGATCGCCGCGCGGCGCTCTGCCACCGGCAGGGCTTCCAATTCCAGCATGCGGCTGTCGCCGGAGCGACCAAAGCGCGCCGGATCCCACTCGGGCAGGCCCAGGGCTGCCCGCTTGGCGTCGATATGCGCCAGCGCGCGGCGGATCATCTCATCCGGGTCGACCACGAACTCCATCTTGCCGCCGTAGAGCTCTTCCCAACCCTCGCTCAGGAATTTCAGCACCAGGTCGGAGTCGGAGACGCGATCGGGCATGCCACCCACCGGCGAAGAGCCGCCGAAGATGACATATGCACCCGAGGCCACGCAGTAGCTGCCGATGGACAGCGCCTTCTCGCTCATCCACTCCGGCGCCAGACCCACCGCCGGCACCTGGTCGATGTCGTCGCCCAGGCCGCCCTCTTCCACCATCTGCGTCAGCACGGTCAGGATGCGGGTGTTATCCACACAGGAGCCCATGTGCAGCACCGGCGGGATGCCCACCGTCTCGCACACCTCGCGCAGGCCCGGACCGACCTTATCCAGCCCGGCCTCGCCCAACAGCAGACCCAGCTTGGCGGCGGCGATCGCCCCACAGCCGGTCTCGACGATCAAGACATCCTGCTTGAGCAGCTCCTGCGCCACGTAATTGTGCAGGTAGTCCTGCTTGGAGCGCGGGTTGTTGCAGCCCACGATGGCTGCCACACCGCGGATGCGCCCGGACATAATGGCGTCGTTCAAGGGGCGGAAAGAAGCCCGGTAGCTGCCGCCGAGCATGTAATTGATGTACTCGTGCGAGAAGCCCGGGATCAGGTTCTCGCGCACCTGCGGGATTTGAATCGCGCCGCGGTTTCTATAATTGTCGATGGCGGTCTTCAGGATCTGCTTGGCGATGCTCAGGGCATGGTGCTCGTCGAATTCGATGTGCATTGCGCCTTTCAGGCGCACCTTGGGCGAGGTGGTGATGATCTTGGTGTGGAAGTTGCTCGCCAGGTCTACCAGCGCCTGCATGATGCACTGCACGTCCACCACCATGGCTTCTACCGCGCCGGTGAGGATCGCCAGCTCCTGGTGCAGGAAGTTGCCCGCTGCGGCAATGCCCTGGCGCAGCAGGATCTCGTTGGCCGTGCAGCAGATGCCTGACAGGTTGATGCCCTGCGCCCCTGCCGCCCGGGCATACTCGATGATCTCCGGGTCCTGCGAGGCCGCTACGATCATCTGCGAAAGCGTCGGCTCGTGCCCGTGCACGACCACGTTAACCATATCGTCCTTCAAGACGCCTAAATTGGCCATGCCCAGGATCGGCGCCGGCGTGCCGAACAAAATATCCGAGACGTCCGTGGCAATCATACTGCCGCCCCAGCCGTCGGACAGGGAAGTGCGGATGGCGTGCTGCAGGATGTGGCGGTGATCCTGGTCGTCGCCGATATGCGTGCGGTGCAGCGCCTCGACCACCTCGCGGTCGACGCCGCGCGGCATCACGCCGGTCTTCTTCCAGATCTCCTGGCGCTTCTTCGGCGCCCTGCGCAGAGGCACAATCTCGCCGCGCTGCTGCCCGAACTGGGCAATGTATAAATCCGCCAGGTCGTTGGCAATCTCCTGCGGGGAGCGCTTCTCGATCGGGATGTCATAATAAGATGCGACGGTGCGCAGCTTGGCGACGTCACGGATGACGTAGCCTTCGGCTTCGCCGTTGGCGACGGCTTTAAGGGTGAAAGCCATGTCGCGGCCGTGATCGGAGTGCGCTGCCGAGCCGGCAGCCACAGCGCGGATGAAGTTGCGCGCCTGGATGGTGTCGATGGTGGCGCCGCACACACCGGTCTGCCCGTCCTTGGTCAGGCGGCAGGGGCCCATGCCGCACAGCTTGCAGCACATCCCGGAGCCGCCAATATTGCAGGGCACCATATCGTCGGCGCGGCTGAAAGCCGTGCCGATGCCCAGCTCATCCGCACGGATGAGCATCTCTTGCGCCGCGGGATCCGCGGTTCTTTCCTCGTTAGTGCGTTTACCTTTCGCCATGTGTTATTCCTCCTCTTGCGATTTAGTATTAAGCGGACCCATACCAGGACAAGGCCACAATGGGCGACCGGAATAAGATACCTGATGGGAAAAGCTGACCGTCGAGCGTGTGTTCTCATACACGGAGGTGTGGCGGTAGTACACCTTTTTACCGTTGCCGCCGCCGACCGGCTGGTCGGACTCAACCGGGATGGGCAGTTCGCCCAGATAGCCGGCATCTTCCAACGCCTGGTTGATGGCTTCCGGCCCCACTTGCTGCGGGTCGTAGGTGATCTCTGCGCTGTGGAAAGCGCTGCTGGCGTAGACATCTGCAACGCCCGGCACCTGCAAGAGGATGCGCCGCACCTCGGCTACATGATGGTCTGCGTACATTGCTGGTAAGTGTAACGTGATCTGCTCCATAATCTCCTTCCTTGTGGCTGGTGGGGATTAACTAAACATTCCATTTACTCTCAGCGAGTGGGTTAATAACAAATGCCCGGCTGGCGGATGCCCTGCGCAGCAATGCGCTTCATCCACAGGCTGGGCATTGGTGTACGAAGAGGACCACCCGCTCATCAGCAGAGCACCCACCGGGTGAGTGCCCAGCGCTGCGAGAACGGTGTGGCTGCAGGTTCCAGGTTTTTTGGGATGTACCTGTATCAGCATGGCTCGCTCATCGTCATAAAAATCACAATTGCTACCAATATAGCAAACTGTTCCATATCACACAAGTGACATTCATACTGATATTGGGGATTATTTATCTCCATTAAGTATGCTATTGTGAAAACATTCACTTATTACACATCATTATAAAGGCATTTTTCGTTCTTTGCTGCTGTTTCGTGATATGTCTCCCATTTTCCTTCACACTCACCTCACACTCACTTCACAATCTTTTTCTACAATGCAGCCCAGAGAACAAATATGGGATTGCATCCCACCTACACAGATAAAGGAGATAGATTTGACATGCATAGACACATCGGTTTTCGTATCGTCGCCGGGTTGGTGCTGTTGGCTGCATTGGCGGGCCTGACCTATTTCGCCTTCAATGCCGGGATGGTGCGCGGCGTGGCGCTAAACACCGGCGAAACCGGCAGTCTACCGGAAGGCGGGTACAGCTACGGCAGGCCGTACTACTGGCACGCGCCATTCTTTGCCCCGTTCGGCTTCCTGGCCTGCCTGCTGCCGTTTTTCATGATCTTCCTGGTGTTCGGCGCCGCACGCTGGCTGTTCTGGGGACCGCGCCTGGGCATGCACCCTCACGGGCATTGGCGCAGCAGGTGGAGCGGTGAGAACGTGCCGCCCATGTTTGCCGAGTGGCACCGCCGGGCGCACGAATCAGGCGCAGCTGCTGCGGGTGGAGATACTGCGGCTGCAGACGCCACGCCCGACAGCTAATTCGGAAAACTGGCTTATAATTCCACCGGGATCTCCAGTCGCGAGATCCCGGTCGGGTATTTCTTATGAAAACCATCCTGGTGGTTGACGACGAAGTCAAAATCATTCAACTGGTGCGCGATTACCTGGAGCGCGCCGGCTTCAGCGTGCAGGCTGCCAGCGATGGCAGGAGCGCCCTCTCCCTGGCGCGGGCCTCCAAACCGGATCTAATTGTGCTTGACCTCGGTCTGCCGCAGTTAGACGGTCTGGATGTGACCCGCGAGCTGCGCAAGCACTCCAACGTGCCTATCATAATGCTCACCGCCCGCACGGAAGAAAGCGACAAACTGGTTGGGTTGGAGCTGGGCGCCGACGACTACCTGACCAAACCCTTCAGCCCCAAAGAGCTGGTGGCGCGCATCCGGGTGATCTTCCGGCGTATCGAGCAGTACCAGGCTGCGCAACCGGACCTGATCCACGCCGCCGATCTGGTGCTGGACGTGCCGCGCCTGCAGGTCAGCGCAGCCGGGCGAGAGATCGAAGCGCTGACGCCCACCGAATTCGAGCTGCTGGCGACGCTGGCGCGGCAGCCGGGGCGGGTATTTACCCGCGCCCAGCTGCTGGATGCCATTCACGGAGTGGCCTTCGAATCGTACGAACGCGCCATCGATGCCCATGTCAAGAACATCCGCCGCAAGATCGAAGCCGATCCGCGCCAGCCGCGCTATATCCTGTCGGTATACGGTGTAGGTTATAAATTTGCCGAGCACTGAGATGCACCACCGCCCCCGCTTCACTCGCCACCGCCCGCCCTGGTGGCCCGAGAACGAACCCTGGCCGCCGCTCGGCCGCCGCACGATGAATTTCCGGCGCATGGGCTGCATGTTCATTGTGTTCAATTTGTTTAGCTTGAGCGTGCTGCTGGCTTTCCTGCTGCTGGTTGGCAGGGCGCTGGGCTGGGTGGAGTTTTCAAAGCCCATCACCGCCCCGGGCAATCTGCTGCTTCCGGCACTGGGTGCGTTGTTCGTTCTGGGGCTGGCAGCCGGCGCGAATTTCGTTCTGCGGCGCATGTCGGCCCCGCTGGATGACCTGCTGGAGGCCTCCGGGCGCGTCGCCCAGGGGGATACGGCCACGCCGGTTGCTGAACGCGGCTCGAAGGAGGTGCGCGCCCTGGCGCGTGCCTTCAACTCGATGATGGCCCGGCTGCAAGCCGAAGATGCCCGGCGGCGCGATCTACTGGCAGACGTCAGCCACGAGCTGCGCACTCCCCTGACCATCTTAAGGGGCAATATCGAAGGGCTGCAGGACGGCCTGTACAGCCCGGACGAAGCGCGGCTGGATTCCCTGCTGGAAGAAATCAAGAAACTGGAGCGCCTGGTGGAAGACCTGCGCACCCTTGCGCTGGCTGAAAGCGGCGCTCTGCGGCTGCGCAAGGAAATGAGCGATCTGACGGTGCTGCTCAAGGATGCTGCTGCCGCCTTTCAGCCCAGTGCAGTAAGCATCCAGACCGAGTTTTCCGGGAATGAGCTGCAGGCAGAGGTCGACCCGTTCCGCCTGCGTGAAGTGGTGGACAACTTGCTCTCGAATGCCGTGCGGCATTCCCCGACCGGCGGCGTGGTCTACCTGCGCTGCCGCCAGGCAGATAGCGGCGGAATAGCGATCGAAGTCGAAGACAGCGGTCCCGGCATCGCCGCTGAAGACCTGCCGCACATCTTCGAACGTTTTTATAAAA
>JBGSTO010000606.1:0-10457 GCA_041736465.1 Anaerolineales bacterium
ACTGGCGACCACGCATTGACTGCCGCTGCCATTGCGCGACAGATTGGCATCCATGGCGCCTCAAAACAGGACGGCTCCCCGAATGTGATCACTGGAAAGGAGATGGCTGCGCTGAGCGATGCGCAGTTGATTGAGACAGCCGAAAGAATCTCTGTCTTCGCCAGGGTTTCTCCAGAGCAGAAGCTGCGCCTGGTGGAGGCGCTGCAGTCTCGCAAACATATCGTCGCCATGACTGGCGATGGGGTCAATGATGGCCCGGCGCTGAAACAGTCCGATATCGGCGTGGCGATGGGGATCACCGGCACCGACGTCGCCAAAGAGGCTGCCGACATGGTGCTGACCGATGATAATTTCGCCACCATTCGAGCTGCCGTCGAAGAAGGGCGGGGTGTGTTCGACAACCTCACCAAGATCATTGCCTGGACGCTGCCGACCAACATCGGCGAAGGGCTGGTGATCTTGCTGGCGCTGGTGCTGGGCGTGGTGCTGCCAATTCTGCCGATCCAGATCCTGTGGATCAACATGACCACAGTGGGCGTGCTGGGCATCGTACTGGCGCTCGAGCCTCGCGAGCCAGGAATTATGAGCCGCCCGCCGCGCGACACGCAGGCGCCGCTTCTCACCCCAGAGCTGTTGTGGCGCATCGCTCTGGTGGGCGTGTTGATCTTGATCGGCGCCTTTGGCTTATTCGAGCTTGAGCTTTCGTGGGGCGCCAGCCTGGCACAGGCTCGCACTGTGGCAGTCAACGCAGTAATAATGGTGGCTGTTTTTTACCTGTTCAACTGCCGTTCGCTCAGCCAATCGATCTTCAGGATTGGCTGGTTCTCCAACCCCTGGCTATGGGCGGGTGTGGGGGGTATGGCAGTGCTGCAGGCTCTGTTTACATACCTGCCGTTCTTGAATCGTGTTTTGAGCAGCGCACCCATCGGAGTTGAGTCCTGGCTGCGCCTCCTTGCCGTAGGTGCAGTGAGCTTCCTGGTCATCGAGGGCGAGAAGTGGCTTCGTCGACGCGCCCGACCTGCTGCCGGTAAGATGCTGTCAATCGCCGAACCACAGGGCTAATACAGAAAGGGGGATAATGATGCCGTTTCTGGTTCTGAGTTTCAGCCTGGCGGGGGCGCTGCTGGCTCTAGTATACAGGCTATCCGGTCTGGATCGCCGAATATCGATTACAGCGCTTGCCTGGACACTGGCGTTGGCGCCTGCTTCAATCTTTGCCTGGCTGTTGAGTGTTCTCCCCGCAGTTGCCCCGAACGGGGCGCCACCTGCATCGCGGGTATGGAGCTACCCGTGGCTTCCCTCCTTAAATCTGAACTTAAGTTTCTATCTGGATGGGCTTAGCCTGATGTTTGGCCTGCTCATCACCGGCATTGGAACGCTGATCTTGATCTATTCAGCGTATTATTTCAAAGGGGACGTGACTGCCTGGAGATTCCTGGCATACATGATGATGTTCATGACGGCCATGCTGGGCCTGGTGCTGGCGGGTGATGTCATCACGCTGTTCATCTTCTGGGAAGCAACCAGCATTACATCATTCCTGCTGGTGGCTTATAAATATCACGACGAAAGCGCCCGGCAAGGCGGTTTTCGGGCATTGCTTATTACCGGCGGCGGCGGCATAGCGCTACTGGCGGGTTTGCTGTTGGTCCAGATTTTGGCAGGGGGCAGCGAGTGGAATGTCATCTTAAACAGCGGTGATGTGATCCGGCAAAGCGCACTGTATCCGGTCGCTCTGGCCTTGATTGCATTTGGTGCATTTACCAAGAGCGCTCAGGCGCCTGCCCATATCTGGCTTCCAGGCGCCATGAGCGCTCCTACGCCTGCCAGCGCCTTCTTGCACTCGGCGACCATGGTCAAGGCAGGTATATATCTTTTGGCGCGGTTGAATCCGGCATTGGGTAATACGGATGCATGGTTTTGGCTGTTGAGCCTGGTGGGTATGGCAACCATGCTCACAGGCGCTTATCTCGGCTTGAAGCAGAATGACCTCAAGGCGCTGCTGGCGTATTCTACTGTAAGCCAGCTTGGGGTAATGGTCATGCTGATCGGTCAGGACACCGAGATTGCATTTAAAGCCCTGGCGGTGGGGGTTGTGGCGCACGCATTGTACAAAAGCGCTCTGTTTATGATTGCCGGTATTGTGGATCACGAATCCGGCAGTCGTGATTTACGCCAATTGGGAGGCATCTGGAGGGTGATGCCGGCTTCCTTCAGCATTGCTGTGATCGGGGCACTCTCGATGGCAGGTCTACCACCGCTGTTTGGCTTTCTGGCAAAGGAAACGCTGCTGGCGTCGGTTACACACCCGTCGGTGCCCATTGTCTTGGGTTGGATTTTTACACTGGCGGTGGTAGCGGCAGGTGCGCTGCTTCTGGCACAGGCTGGCCTTCTGGTTGCGGGTACGTTTTTAGGTAAGCGCCCGCAGGAATTGACTGCGCACGAAGCGCCCTTACCAATGTGGTTGGCCCCGGCAGTTCCGGCAGTCTTTTCCCTGATTTTGGCTGCCATACCAGAACCGGCCTCCATCGCCGGTTTGCTGGCGGCTGCCGCCGGCAGCGCATATGGCGATAAGGTGAAGGTTTCACTGGCGCTGTGGACCGGATTGTCGGTGCCGCTGCTGCTCAGCGTTGTGGCGGTCAGCCTGGGAAGTGTGCTTTTCTATCTGCGCCATCGAGTTCGAAAATTGCAAACTGCTTTCCTGCCGATGTTCAGCTTCAACCAGGCTTACCAGGGGCTTTTAGGAGTAATCGACCGCGCCGCGTATCTGGTGACGCGCACACAGCACGGGCGCTTACGCATTTACCTGGCAGTGATGATTTCGGGGTTGGGCGTGCTGTTGTTGACCCTGGGAAGAATTCCGCTGGTTAGCCCTTTCATCCAGGCGCCGCGATTGGATCTCAGCGGCGAATTGGCAGTACTGCGATTGTTTTCATTACTTTTGGGCATCACCGCTGCCCTGGCGACTATTTTGCTCAACCGGGATTTATTTGCCATTCTGGCACTGAGCGCTTCCGGGTTGAGTATTGCTGTATTAATGATCCTGGAGCCGGCGCCGGATGTCGCCATGGTGCAGATCATTGTTGATCTGCTGCTGGTGGTGATCCTGGTACTGGCGCTAACCCGCATTCCCAGAGAGCAGCGCGAGCGAGCACGCTCCTTTACATTCCACCAGGGCGGCTTGAGCCTGGCACGGGATATCTTTTTGGCTGTAGGAAGCGGCATCATAATGACAGCCATTACCTACCAGGTGCTCACCAGCAGGCCTCGTGTTTCGATCCTCAGCCCGTATTATCTTGAGAATGCACTTACCCTGACCGGGGCAAAGGATGTGGTAGGAGCGATTGTGGCGGATTTCCGCGGTTTCGATACGATGATCGAGATCAGCGTGTTCGCCATAGCTGGTATTGGGGCATATACACTGCTGCGGTATGCCTCGCGCAAAGCTGGTGACCGGGATGAGCGCTCACCCGCTCCGGAAGGTCAGGCGCTAACAACATTTGGTATCGGTGGAAGGCAGGCATCTCCATTCATTCGTGCCATCGCACGTTCGGTGCTTCCCATCGCATTAGTGATCGCGGCCACACACCTGATCTACGGGCATGCCCAACCTGGGGATGGTTTTACAGCCGGCGTAGTTGTAAGCCTGGCAGTAGCGTTTTGGTATGTCATCTTTGGTTATGAGATTACTCGCCAGCGACTGGGATGGCTCAGGTCGCCTTATTTGATTGGCAGCGGTATTTTGTTGGCATTGGTGAATGCACTGCTGCCTTTACTGGTTGGTAAATCTTTTCTATCACCCCTGGATTATGGCGCACTGCTGGTAGTAGATCTACCAGCAGGTATGAAGTTTACTACTTCTCTCGTGTTTGAGCTGGCGATCGCACTTTGCGTGCTGGGAGGTGTGATTGCAATTTTGGATGCCCTTGGACATCCCAAGGATGATGATGTTGAAACCATCCTGCATTTGAAAGAACTTCCTCCTGAAAACTGACGGAATTTCTTAGCAAAGGAGCGTATTTCATGGAGTTATTGACTTCCATCGCAGTCGGGGCCATGTTTGCCATCGGGCTGTTTCAGGTATTGAGGAGAAATGTAATTCGCTCGGTGATCGGCTTGTTCATCTTGTCTAATGCGGTGAACTTGTTTTTGCTATCAGCGGGCGCCTACCAGGGAGAGATTGCCGCCTATGTCAATAGTTCTGGGTTGCAGGCCAGCGATGCCTTGCCCCAGGCGCTTATTTTGACCGCTATCGTGATCAGCATGGGGGGCTTTGCCCTGGTGCTCTCGATGTTGTACATACTTTCGGTGCGTTATAAGACCAGCGACGCCGATAAAATCAAGAAGCTGCGTTACTGATGAGCAGGGTAGATATGCTCGTTCTATTACCGATACTCCTGCCATTGCTGGGGGCTGCTGTAGGACTGCTGTTGTATAACCGGTCGCGCTTGAGAGGCTACTGGACATTCTTGATCATGGTGATTTCGCTGGCGAGCAGCGTTTATCTCCTGATCCGGGTTCTGCAGCAGGGTGCTCCGCTGGTGTTTCAGTTAGGCGGATGGCAGGCGCCTTTTGGAATCACACTGGTGGCAGATTTACTGTCCACTACAATGGTGGTTATGTCGCAGCTGGTGATCAGCGCGGGGATGTTGTATGCTTTAGGCAGCCGCGACCATTGCGTTCGCTACCCGGCTTTCTTCTCGCTGTTTTTGACATTGACTGTTGGCCTGACCGGCGCCTTCTTGACAGGAGATATTTTCAATTTATTTGTGTTTGCTGAGCTGTTGGTGATTTCCGGTACCGTACTGACTGCTATCTCGGATGACCGCTATGGGGTCGAGGCAGCGTATAAGTATTTTCATATGAGCCTGTTCGCGTCCATATTCCTCTTGATAGCATCAGGATTACTGTATACTTCTTACGGGACGTTAAACATGGCAGATCTGGCGGCTCGTATCGCTGCCGATCCCAACCAGCCGCTGCTGCCCGCAGCAATCGTGTTTTTACTGGTGTTCTTCATGGTCAAAAGCGCGGTGATCCCATTCCATTTTTGGCAGCCAGATTTTCATACTGCAGCCCCTACCGCGGTGAGTGCACTGCTTTCTTCCGTGGTTGTGAAGTTGGGTGTGTATGGTTTCTTCAGAATGACCACTTTGCTGTTCGTCGAGCAGGCAGATGTTTTGCGGATTGTCTTGATCTTGTTCGGTGTAGCAGGAGTGTTGTTTGGCGGATTAGGGGCTGTTGGCACCCACAATGTCAAGCGTATGTTGGCTTACTCCACCCTGGGGCAGGTGGGCTTCATCCTGGTGGCGATCGGTTGGGGTACCGCGTTATCACTTGCCGCAGCCATCGTGTTTACATTCAATCACAGCCTGATCAAGGCTGCCATGTTGATGCTTGCCGGCACGGTCGCCAGCCGGGCGCCGGTCAAGACTGCCGCTTTCGACGAGATCGTTGGGGTTGGGAGAAGTATGCCTTACGCAGGGGTGCTGTTTTTGCTGGGTGGAATGGCGTTGGCGGGCATCCCACCGTTGAACGGCTTTATCAGCAAGCTGACTGTGTTCCAGAGCGGATTCGATGCCCAGGCTTATGGATCCCTGGCAGCTATCGGTTTTGCTAGTCTGATCACCCTGGTATATATCGGCAGATCGTTTCAAAAAATCTGGTGGGAGCCGATGGGAAAGGGCAGAGAGCCCAAACCATATGGAGATGGCTTGCTTGCACCCAGTATCTTGATTGGGCTGTGCCTGATCCTGGGATTGTGGAGCGAGCCGCTGCTACGCCTGGCGATCAGTGTGGCAGCATGGCTGGGCGATCCACAGGCTTATATTCGCTCTGTTTTGAGTTTATTTGGATAATTAATCAATGGGCATTAAAATGGTATCTCTAAGATGGGTTATTCCAATTTGGGTCTTGTACCTGGCTCTGACGGCCGACTTTAGTTTGGGAAATATCCTGGTGGGCGGATTACTGGGGTTTGGCCTGACCTGGTTGGTGCATCCGGATGCTGCTCAAATTAACTGGCGTTCTTTGCCCAGGCGGGGGTGGTATGTTGCCCGGTATGTGCTGGTTCTGGTGCAGGATATCGTCCTCAGCGGCGTGGATGTTGCCCGAGTGGTGCTAACCCCCTCGCTGCCAATCAATCCTGGCATAATCGCCGTACCTACCAGTTGTAAGAGTGACCTGGCCCAGATGTTGAGCGCCCATGCGCTTACAGTAACCCCCGGCGAAATGGTTGTCGAAATCGGTGAGGATGGCACCATGTATACACACTGCCTGGATGCCACCCACGGGCAAGAATATATTTTGGAGGCGCAGCGCTTGCGCCGCGAACTGCTGGCGAAGATCGTTGAGTAGCAGATGGAGACCGGTGGGATGGGACCAATTCTGGCAATAGCACTGCAAATATCCCTTGCTATTTTCATCATCTTGATTGCGCTGTGCGTCTGGCGGGTGTGGCGTGGAGAAAATGTGATCGACCGTTTGATCGGCGCTGATTTGATCGGCACGTTGATCCTGGGAGTTTTAGTGCTGGTGGCATTGATTTTGCGTAACAGCATCTACCTGGATGTCGGACTTGTGCTGGCGGCTTTGGGATTTATCAGTACCGTAGCACTGGCAAAATATATTGTCGATCAGAGCATGTACTGAGCAGGAAGTGATAGTATGGATACCTGGTTGAACCTGGCAACGCAAATAATTGCTCTGGCGGCAGTAGTCGCCGGAACATTATTCGCCATCCTCGGCGTATTGGGCTACTACCGTCTTCCCGATGTTTACACCCGCTTGCACGCAACTGGCAAAGTAGGCGTTTTCGGGGTGGTCTTGCTTTTGCTTGCTGCAGTCGATTTGTCTTTATTGGGATTTGGGAAAGGCCTGGTATTGATCATTTTATTGATGATTTTCGGACCTGTGGCCTCGCACGCCCTGAGTGCGGCAGCATATCGCATCGGTATTCCTATGAAAAACGCCATACGAGATGATTTGGCACGGTCATCCGAAAAATAAAAGACCCTGAAAGAGGGAGGCGAAACGAAGGGGGCAGGTGGTCGAAGATTACAAAACCGAGGTCGTGGTAGAATTGACCGGTGAGGCTGTCATCTATACTGGCAGCTATCATGTTTTTATCACCGTCTGCGGTTAGACGCCAATCAGGACCGGATGGCGTCTGGTCAGGGAAAGTTCAATGTCACCATTCTTACAATTCATTGCTGCTCTGGTAGTTATCATCCTGGCGGCCAAATTGGGAGGCTACCTCAGCTACCGGCTCGGGCAGCCCTCGGTGCTCGGGGAGCTTATGGTGGGTATCATCCTGGGACCATCGGTGTTGGACGTACTGCACCTGCCATTTTTTACCGATGCACATCTGAGTGAATCCATCGCACACCTGGCTGAACTGGGCGTTTTGCTGCTGATGTTCATTGCCGGTTTGGACCTGCACCTGAGCGACCTGGCGAAGTCCGGAAAAGTAGCCGCCCTGGCGGGAATTCTGGGCGTCGTATTTCCAATGATCCTGGGTGCAGGCACGGCTGTACTCTTCCAGATGAATGCGACCGCTGCGATTTTTATCGGCTTGATCTTATCGGCAACCAGTGTGAGCATCTCTGCCCAAACCTTAATGGAACTCAATGTACTGCGCAGCCGGGTAGGCGTAGGGATGTTAGGCGCCGCCGTATTCGATGATGTGCTGGTGGTGCTGGGGCTTTCTATGTTTATTGCCTTCTCGGACCCGGGTGCTGGGGGAGGCCTCGCCAGCATCGCCTGGATATTGATTCGTATGGTGCTTTACGTGGCTGCTGCCATCGCGATCGGGGTATGGGTGCTGCCACGCGCCTCGACCTGGGTAGATCGCCTGCCAGTCAGCAAGGGGTTGATCGCGTTTGTGTTTGTGACTATCCTGATATATGCCTGGTCTGCCGAAGCGCTTGGCAGTATGGCAGCGATTACCGGGGCTTTCCTGGCAGGTCTCATGCTCTCCCGCAGCCGGGTGAAGGAACGCATCGAGTCGGGCGTTTCCACGCTGGCATATGCCGTTTTCGTGCCGATTTTCTTCGTCAACGTGGGCTTATCCGCGAACGCGCGCGAACTCACCGCTCAGACCGGCTTGCTATTTCTGGTAATGACCCTGGTTGCCATCGTCGGGAAAATACTTGGCGCCGGACTTGGCGCTCGCCTGGCGGGCTTCAGCAATCTGGAATCGCTGCAGCTCGGCACCGGGATGATGTCACGCGGCGAGGTAGGCCTGATCGTCGCCTCCGTGGGCATTGTCCAGGGATTGATCCGGCAAGAGACATTTTCGGCTGTGGTTGGGGTGGTCATCATGACCACATTACTGACTCCCCCGGCGCTGCGCGCCTTGTTCAACCGGCGCCAGCCAGTGAGCATGGCAGGCGATTGAGCGCATCCGTTTGTATGCCACAGGATATGGATAAGAGGAGACAATATGGCTCAATTGGTAGTATTGATCGTTGATGATCCAGAAGACTGTCCGGGAATCTTGGAAGCCTGGGAGAAGATTGGGGTTTCTGGGGTAACGATTTTGGAAAGCTCAGGCCTTGGGCGCTACCGCAGGGCAGGCTTGAGAGATGATATGCCTTTGATGCCCAGCCTGAGAGATCTATTCGAGGCCAAGGAAGTGGCGCACCGGACGCTGCTATCTGTGGTAGATAGCGAAACGATCGTCGATCAAATGGTCGATGTGGCAACCCAGATCATCGGCGATCTGGATGAAGGGCACACCGGATTCCTGTTTGTCGTCCCGGTGACACGCGTGTATGGCTTTGGCAAGAAGGCTGCCAGGAAATGATCTGCTTGGTCTTCAGGCTCTAAAAATGCCGAGCAGCAGTACCAGCGCGCCAACCAGGGCGCAGTAAATGGCAAAAGGGTACAGCGTGCGGCGTGTCAGGAAAGACAGCAGCCAGCGGATGGATAGATAGCCTACCAGGGCGGAGGCGATAAACCCAGGAATGAATACCGGCAGCACTTGACCCAGGTTGGGGATTTTTAGCAGATCGAGAAGCGTCAGTGCTCCGGCAGCCAGCATGATGGGCGCAGACATTAAGAATGAAAATTTTGCTGCGGGGGCGCGCTCGAGGTCTGCCGTCATCGCTCCGGCGATTGTGGCGCCGGAGCGGGAGATGCCCGGTAAGATCGCCAGCGCTTGAAAGAAGCCAATCCGCAGCGCGTCTTTCCAGGTAATCTGTTCCAGGCTGCGGCTGCGTTTTCCGGTGCGCTCAGCGAAGATCAGCAGGGCGGCAGTGATCAGCAGGAAAAATCCGGTGGCAGCGGGACTGGCGAAGGCAGCCTCCACGATATCTTTCAAAAGCAAACCGATAATTCCAGCCGGCAAACTGGCGATAATGATGAGCAGTCCCAGGCGCGCCGGCTGGTTTTGAAACCGCGGGCGCTCGCCCAGGCCGCGATACAAACCGGCGAGAATGGCGATGAAATCATTCCAGAAGTAGGCAAAGACTGCCAGCAGTGTGGCTACCTGAACCAATACATCGAAGATGAAAGCATCCTGGGCAGGCAGCTCCCAGCCCAGGAGAAAAGGGGTGACCACTAGGTGACCTGAGCTGGAGACAGGCAGGAATTCGGTCAGTCCTTGAATGATGCCAAGCAGGATGGATTGCCAGAGGGTCATGATCAATGTCCAGAGATGGGATCAGGCTTTATCGCCATTGGCGGCAGCCGCTTCATGCCGGGAGGCGAAGAAATCGCTGGCGAATTGTTCCAGCTTGCCTGTGAGAACAGCCGAGCGCAAATCAGTCATGAGCTGCACCAGGGTGTGCAGATTATGAATAGAGAGCAGGGTTGCTGCCAGTATTTCACGGGCGGCGATGAGATGGCGCAGGTAGGCGCGCGAGTAATTACGGCAGGTATAGCAGGTGCAGGTTGAGTCAATCGGGTCAGGATCTTTCGCATAGCCGGCGTTGACCAGGTTCAGGCGCTGGGTGCGGGTCATGGCAGCGCTGTGGCGCGCCAGGCGCGTGGGCAGCACACAGTCGAAGATATCGATGCCGCGCAGCACCCCGTTCACCAAATCTTCAGGTGAGCCGACGCCCATGAGATAGCGCGGGCGATGCTCCGGCAGCAGGGGTGTAACTACGTCCAACATCTGGTGCATTTCTTCTTTTGTCTCTCCCACCGAAAGACCACCGATCGCATTCCCGGGCAAATCCAAGGAAGCCACGAACTCAGCCGAACTCTGGCGCAGATCCGCGAAGACTCCCCCTTGAACGATGCCAAACAGGGCCTGGTCGCTACGCGTGTGCGCCTGGATGCTGCGCTCGAGCCAGGCATGCGTGCGCGCTGTGGCGCGTTGGTTATAGGCGCGATCGTAGGGCGGGGCGCACTCATCGAATGCCATGATGATGTCCGCACCCAGGTTCTCCTGGATGGCGATCGATTTTTCGGGAGTGAAGCGATGGGTTGAGCCATCGATGTGGCTTTTGAAG
>JBGSTO010000607.1:0-15199 GCA_041736465.1 Anaerolineales bacterium
AAGATGAACAAGCGTAACCGAGATAATGTTTTTAAATCCACACCCTGCAAGATGGCCTGCAATCCATAGGCAGCCAATATCCCCAATCCCATCCCCACCAGGAAAAGAGAACGCGCCGGTACACGCAGCCAACGCAGCACCGGCAGGTTGGCCAATTGAGCCAATCCTGGAATGTGGTTGCCCATTGCCCAGAGCAAACAAATTAAGACCAGGAGACCCCAGGAGCGCACCTTCCAGTCGGTCTCCCGATCCTGAACCACCAGCAGCGCAGTGAGCGCAAGCACCAATACCAACACACCAGGAGACAACATCCACTCGTGAAACCCACCAGGCGGAGGAAACACCAATCCGAGCAGACCGTCCCAGGGCAGAGAGTACTCAAAAACATCCTTCGCCGTCATCGCGCCTCGGCTGGATACGGAAGTGTATTCCCACAGCGGTGCCAGCAGGGGCGCCGATAGCAGCAAGCCTGCTGCAGCCTGGAAGCTCATATCCTTAATCTGCTTCTGCCAGGATCTCTCCTTGCTGTGGAAAAATACCTCGTACCATATCCATAAACCGGCAGCGTAAGGGAGCCAGCGAGGATCCGCCAGCGTGATGAGAGCCAGCACCACTGCAATCCCACTGCCGCCTTTCTCCCTGCTGCGGCTGGACATAAGCAAAAGCCAGGGCGTCCAGGCGACAGCATAGATTAACGTGACGTGCCCCGCGCCAAGGTGAGCGGCTAACTTTGGCATCCCTACAAACGCCATTCCCGCCAGGACTGCTGGGAGCTGAGATAACCCCTGCCTCCTGACCAGAAGATACTGCCCAGCTCCAGCAAAAAGCAAGTGCAGCAGCAGCACCAGGTTCAGCCCAAACGGTAATGGCAGCAGCAGCGCCAGCCAACCCGGCGGGTACCATAGTCCAGATAACGGGCTGGCAAAGAACGGGTACCCACTCAAGATCAAAGGCGACCACAGTGGTATTTCCCCATCTGACAGCATTTTCTGCAGGTACAACGCATTGGGGTAATGACTGACTGTGAAATCCGAGAACTGAGATTGGGCTGAGGGGTAAGGAAAGCCACCCAGTGATGGCAGCAGCGCAATTACGGGAAGCAGCAGCAGCACAGCTGCAGCAATATTAATGCCGCTGAGGAAATTCTTTACCGCGCCGGCGCGCTTCAACATCATTGCCCGCCTTCGCTTTCCTGGCTTAGATTTCGTTCGACCCCTAGCACCCGGTAGATGGCTGTGCTTTGATTTTGGTAGACCAGCAGCAGGCTGCCAGCGGGAAGCAGCGATGGTGGCGGATGCCCTCCACGCTCACGCGGTCCACGGTAAATAAAATCCACCTGTCGCTGCTCGATCATCAGCCAGGCAGCCTGTGTGGTAAGCCGTCCGGCAAAGAAATCTTCCACCAGAGCGCGTTCATGCACGGCATCCACCGTCTCGAATGGATGCCCGTACAGCACCCGTCTGCCCGTCCAGGCAGGAATCAATAAGCCGCTTTCAGGCCCTGCCAGCAACACAGCATCATCGTTTGTGTTGTCCGAAATCCATTCCAGCGCTGCGACTTCATCCACAGTCAGGTAGATGCGCTCATCCTGGCTGGAAATCCCTTGCCAACCCGCCAGCAGCACGACCAGGTTAGAAGGCAGCGAAAGGCCTAATACACACACCAGTAGCAGCTTGCCTGCACGTGAGCGGTTACCCAGAGGTAATAATGCCAGTACAGCAAGGATGCTGATCGGCACATAGATTCCGATCAAGAACCTGCGCTGTAAACCCAATGGCAGGCTCACCATAAGCAGTGCCAGCAGCCCCCACACCAGGGCCGGGCGGATTTCGTATTGTTTCTGCCTGAGCGCCAGCACACAGCCGGCGACCGCCAGGGGCAGCACCGGAGACAACGAAATGACAAGGTCCCTCCATGGCGGCGAGGGAGTTAAATTCTGCGCGTTCCAACCCGCCAGCACCGGGTCAATCTGCACTGCCCACCAGGTATACAACAGCACCGGGCCAGCCCCCATACCAATCCAGGCAGCACGAAGCAGCCAGCTGCTCGCTTGCCTGAATGTCTTAAGTTCCCACTGTTCCCACACCGCCAGGGTTCCGCTGATCAACAGCGCAAGGATGCTGCCAAATGGCGACAGCTCAGCCAACGCCATCGCGCCCAGGCCAAATTTCCAACCGGAGAGCCAATTCCTACCTGTGATGGTCTGCTGCGCAATCCTGGCGTCTTGATTTATTGGCATGATCAGCCATACCAACAGGCCGAGGCTGATAGGAAAATGGGGGTTATTGTAGGCAGACAGGAATGGGTAGGCCTCTGATACCCAGAGATCCGAAGTAAACAATCCGGCAGCTAAAGCCAGCCAACCCATCCCAGAGCCAAATGCTGTCAAAAAGAGCGCAGACCGAGCACCCATCTGGCCGGGCAAAGATCGCTCAATGAAACGGCCTATAGACCAGATCATGAATAACGCACCAGCCAGACGCGCCAGGTGAAAAACCAGCTGTAAGGGAAACGAGGTGATCCGGGCAAGATGTCCGAGTAGAAGATAGAACAGGTAAATGTATGCCCCGTTCCCCGGCTGCGCACTGAACGGCAGTGTAAACCGCCAACTGCCCTGCCAGCCCTGGTGCATCTTAGCCAGGTAAGAATACCCATCGATCGGGTTGAACAGAAATCCCCCAAATATGTTTTCCGCTCCAGCCAACTTCCAGGCCAATAGATAGGGTAATCCGACCAACAATAATAAGACAGCATACATCACGAAGCGGCTGCGAGCAACATGATCCACCGGCATACGTTAATTGTAACTCACACCTTAATTGCCTCCAACTTGACAATTCCGTAAGCTTGAAACAGCCAACCAAATTCAAGATACTCTTGCCAGTCCAGTCAACCCCCTCTATAATGAAAACAATGAGTCTTCCATTTAAGCTTTTCCGGCTTCAACAGATCGACAGCCAGATCGATCAGCACCACGCCCGCTTGCAGGAGATAGAAGCAGCGCTCGGTCAAGATCTGGTACTGGCTCAAGCCAGGTTAGAAGAAAGTCTGGCACAAAACGAGCTTACGGAAGCTCGCAATGTAATGCTCCAGGCAGAGGAAGAGGTTCGCTCCCAAAGGATCAAGATCGAGCTGACCGAATCGACGCTTTACGGAGGCCGTGTACGCAATCCAAAGGAACTGCAGGATTTACAAAAAGAGGTCGCCGCTATCAAACGTTACCTGGGAGTGCTGGAAGATCGCCAGCTCGAAGCGATGATCACCTTTGAAGAAATGGAATCCACCTACAAGCAGGCGGAGGCTCATCTTCAAGAAGTAATCGAGCAGAACCAAAAAAGCAACCTGGCGCTGATCACAGAACAAAATGGGCTCAAGCAAGAAGTCGACCGCTTGAGGCAGGAGCGCGATGCCACCGCTCAAGGTTTGACTGCGGGTGAGCTTGATATCTATGAGGGGCTGCGCAAATCTCGCCGTGGTGTGGCAGTGGCTCGAGTTGTGAATGGCAACTGCACCGCCTGCGGTACCCATCTCAGCGCGGCCTTGCTGCACGCTTCTCGCTCGCAAACTCTGATCAATCGCTGCGATACCTGTGGAAGGATCCTTTACGTAGGGTAAGCATGTCTCGCCTGTTAGAAAATTTCGACCGTATCTCCTTCTGGCTCGGATTCGTGGCTGCTACGCTGTTCTGGTGGCTGTTCCTCCGTCTGCGCCCGGCGCTGCTCTCTCTTCTGCGGCGCGGGATCGAGGCGCTGCGCATCGCGCGCTTCGAGGCTGCTTCGGGAGTAGAAACCCGGTTGTGCAACGAAATGCTGCGGCAGGTGGAAGCCAGCCATCTGGCTGCGCCGCTCTTCGCCTTGGACGAGGTGCTGATTCAACCGCGTTTACTGGCGCCAGCCCGACCAGTAATACCTGGAGAAGTTCCCTTCACCGAAGGGATATCTCTCCAGGCAGTGCCATTCTCACCCGGCTGGCCCGAGCTGGCCTCCCAATATGGCGTTCCGGTATTCAGCCTGTCAGAGGCGCTTTCAAATGGGCGCAATATCGCCATTATCGGTCGGGCAGGCATCGGAAAGAGCATTGCCATCGCCGATCTGGTCATCCAGGCCGCCCGGCGTGAAGCTTTGCCAGGCGATCTAAAAGGTCGCGTGCCTCTGCTTTTGCACGTGGCTGACCTCATCCCCTTTCTGCCTGTATCACAGGAAATCTTGAGCCAGGGAGCAGAAGCCGGGATAACCAACCCCAGCAGCGCCCTGGATATTCTTTCAAATGCTGCAGCAGCGCGCATACCTTCTCTGTCTCAGAAGCGTATGGTCCAATATCTACGCCAGGCAGTGTTCGGTGGGCGAGTCCTGCTGCTCATCGATGGGCTGGATGAGCTTGCTATGCAGGATTTCGACCGCGTCACGCATTACCTGCAGGCTCTGGTGGCAGGGTTTTCCGGTCTGCGAATAGCAGTTGCCGCTCCTGGTGATTATCTGGGTCGTCTGATCAAACTGGGCTTTGTGCCCTTCACGCTGGCCGAATGGACGCGTGCCCAACGCAAGGAATTCATACAAAAGTGGAGCCGTCTGTGGATACAGCACATCCAGACGCCAGAAAGCAGCCAAACCACAGCTGACCCGCTGATCCTGAATGCCTGGGTTGAGAGTGGGGCTGCTCTGCTCACTCCTCTAGAACTGACCCTGAAACTTTGGGCGGCCTACGCGGGTGATTCCCTCGGCCCGGGCCCGGTTGAAGCCATCGAAGCCTATGTTCGCCGCCAATTGTTCACTCCTGAAGACCCGCTGAACCAGCCTGCTCGTTCGGCGGTGGAGGCGTTTGCCCTGCTAAACCTGGTCGCTGAACAGCCGGTGCTGAGTATCAAAGATGCCCAGGCTCAGGCGATGGCCGAGGCGATCGAACCTGATATCCTGCGCAGTCTGCCCACTGCTCCAGACAATGGAATCCTGCGATCATTTTTCGGTGCACGCTTGGGTTTCGCCCATACAATTTTGTTCAGCTATCTGTCCGCCTGTGCCATGGAAGCGCGCATGCTCTTTCCGCAGGCACTACAGCGATTCAAGTGGCCCGCCGCACCCCAGTGGAGCACGCGGCAAACCGCGTTGGGATTCCTGGCAGCCCTGCTCGATCCTGAGCCACGAGTGATTCAAGCTTTGATCGAGTCCAGCCGGCCTCCTCTGCACCGCACCGCTTTGTCGATCGCACGGTGGCTGCGCTATGCACCAGAAGGAGCGAGCTGGCGACCTGCGGTTATGCACCACCTGGCTGGTTTCTTACAAGATGACAGCTTGCCCCTGGGCTTACGCGGCAGCGCGCTGTCAGCAGTGGTGCTCTCGGGCACCCCTGGCATACCTTCCATGCTTCGCCAGTTCAGCCGCAGCCCGAGTCCAGCTCAGCGCCAGCTTGCTGCTCTAGGCTACGGACTCCTTCCAGAAATAACCGAGATCGAAGATCTAAAGCTGCTTTTTGCCGACCCGATTCCCAACGTCTTTCGGGCGGCAGGATTAGCACTGGCGGCAATCGGCAGCCGGACAACATTAGAGATTATCGCCGATGGTCTGCTGCATGGAGAGGAAGAGCTACGCAGAGCAGCTGCCGAGGCATTGGCGACGAATTCAGATGAAGGCTACGCAACATTACAAGAAGGCGCCACGTTAGATGATTTGCTCGTACGCCGCGCGGTTGTATTTGGTTTGCAGCGCATTCGCCAGCCCTGGTCGCAATTGGTTCTTGAGACGATTGCGATGCAGGATTCCCAATGGGTGGTCAAGAATGCTGCCAGCCAGGCCTTAGAAGAGCTAGCCAGGCCAGATCCAAGCCTCCCATCCACGCAGCCACCATTACAGGATATCCCCTGGTTGCTGGCATTTGCCGGACAGCGAGGCGTTGGAGTATCCAGCAGCCGCGCCGCCATCGAAATGTTGGTACAGTGTTTGAAGGAAGGCAATGAAGAGCAGAAGCTGGCTGCCATGCAGGTGTGCGCTGGGCTCCTGGATCCGAGCTTCGTTCCACACCTGTATCATTTCGTCTTGGATACATCAGGAGATCTGATCGAGACTGCTTACCAGACCTTGTGGGCGTATGAGTTGAGCGGCATTGAAGTACACCTTGCGGCAAAATTAGCTCTAGGAACTCCCTGATCCCCCTCAGAATCCCTGGCAAAGTAATTTCGATTATTCCAATCTGCGCAGTATCCGTTCCTGGACTGAGGCGGCATCCAGATCCAATACCGAGATCAGTTTATCGCGACCGGTTTGCCCGGCAACAATTTCCAGGCTGCTGCGGGGAACATCCAATACTTCTGCCAGAAACGCAATCAGTGCTTCGTTGGCTTTTCCTTCCGCTGGAGGAGCAGTCAAGCGGATGCGAACGGTTCCGTCAGAAGAAATCTCTGTGATCTCATTCTTACTTGCCCGGGGCGTTACGCGAATAGCCAGCGCTGCCCCTTTACGCCCTTGATGCAGGTGATATTTCCGATCTGCCATGCTCCACCCCGTAGTTACTATAGGGTAACGAGTACCCCGACTAAGAACCGCGCCACGATTTGTACCAGCAGGATCAATACCATCGGGCTAAAATCTAACATTCCAGCAGAGGGCACAATTCGCCGGATCGGCGCCAACAGGGGCTCCACCAGGCTGTCAATGAATTTGCGCGCGGGATGATAAGGGGAAAGAAAATATGACAGCAGCACATTGGCGATCACCAACAATGTGATTACCTGGGCTATCATATTTACTGTGACGATGAAAAAATTCACTCTTATTCTCCGTACGAAATTAATTTGATTTAGGACGAGGCCCTAAAATCGCCTGCCCGACTCTGACAAAGGTTGCCCCTTCCGGAATCGCTGCTTCGAAATCCAGGCTCATGCCCATGGATAACTGCGACCAATCAGCCTGCGGGAATTGTTCCGCAAGTCGAGAGCGATACTCCTGCAGGCGATGGTAATACGGCTGCGACTGCTCTGCCTGTAAGAAATAAGGCGCTATCGTCATTAATCCATGCAATTCTAGATATGGCAATTTTAATATCTGATCAACTTCAACCAACAGTGGTTCCCAGTGAGCGTCTGTCCAGGCAGTAAAACCAGACTTACTTTCTTCTCCTGAAACATTCAACTCTAACAGCACAGGCAACCGCCTGCCAATTTCGGCGCATAACCGGTCAAGCTTGTTTGCCAATCGCAGGCTGTCCAGCGAGTGCAAGTATGTGTAGTTCTCACATACCATTTTAGCCTTACGGCTTTGTACGTGACCGATCATGTGCCATTCTACACCAGAATGACCGCTCAGCGCTGAAATCTTTTGAACTCCTTCTTCAGGATAGTTCTCTCCCAACCTAGACGCCCCAGCAGCAATGGCAGACTCGATCACAGCCAGCGGCTGCCCTTTGGTTACCACCACCAGGCGAACATCTTCAGCCCGGCGATTGGCTTTTGCTGCTGCGGCTGAAATACGGTCGAGCACGCGCAGGTAATTCTCGCGGATAACAGCCTGGTCCACCATTGCATCCATCATAGGAGCCTATGAATTTTATTAGTTATGCTCCAAGGTGATCACCCTAAGGTGACCACCACGCCAAATCGCCCGGTTTTACCCTGTTCATGCCGGTGCGAGTACCAATCCTGCACCTGGCAGGCGGTGCAAATCCCTGACACCTGGATGTGCTCGACGCCAGCCTGCTCCAATGCAATCTGATTTGCGCGCCATAGGTCCAGGTACGCTTTGCCATTGGGTGACTCTCCATTACGCGGTCGAAGCAGACCTGGGGCATCAGCACCGAAGCTGTCTTTCACCTGGTCGATGACATCCTGCCCAACCTCATAATGATCCGGACCGATCGACGGGCCGATAACGGCGCGCAGATCGGGTGCATAAGACCCATATTGTGCAGTCATCGTATGGACTGCAGCCTGAACTACCCGTTTAACCGTGCCCTGCCACCCGGCATGCACGATGCCGGCAACTCTTTTGACAGGATCCGCCAACAATACCGGGACGCAATCAGCAAACCTCATCATTAAAGTCACACCGGGTCGATTGGTCAAAATGGCATCTGCCCTGGCATGCATCTCATCTCGCGGCCGCGGAGCATCAGTGCAAACCACCTCGGTGCCATGTACCTGCCAAACATCATAAATGCTCTGCTCTGAGAGTTCCAAAGCCTGGAGGATCAGCTCTTTGTTGCGCCGCACGTGCTGCGGATTATCTCCAACCGTACCGCCCACATTCAGCGCTGCCCAGGGCGATTGGCTGACACCTCCATGCCGGGTAAATACGGCGCTGCGCACGCCGGCTTCCGCCAACAAATCAAATGTCAGGTAGCGCAGCGCTTCAATCTGCTGGAAGTGCATTTGCAGACGTCCGTTGGGCGCGCTTAAGCCTGGAGGCCATTACCTGGCGCGTATCCGCCATAGTTTCTTCCACCATTGGATAGCCAAACCAGGCTGTCGTCAATCCGAACAGCCCACCCGTGAGCGCGCGGAGAAAAGGTGTGCTCTCGCGGTACTGCAGAAGATTCAAGGGCGGCTGGCTGATCAGCTGTGATAGACCATCCCAGGCGATGGGCAGTATCCCGAAGACAATCCAAAGATACCAGGGCAGTGCGGGCAGGCGCCGCCCAGTAGCTGCAAACAGCAGGCCAAACAGAAGAATGGCCCCGTAGATTGCCACGTCTCTCTGGCAAAGCGCGATCTTATAACCCACCTGTGCATTGCCAACAAAGTTCCTGGCATCCAGCAACGCCTGTGGAGTAGACTGCTCACTCAAGCCGGTCGCCTGTCCGAATGTTGACAGCTCTGCCACACCTGCCTGAGCGCGCGGATATGCAGTTTGTTCTCCAAAAATGTAAAATGATCGAAAACCTAACTGGTGACATACAGCACCGTAGCCGCGGTAAATCCAGCTTGCTGGTGTTTCTGCTCCCGCTTTCATCAGTAAAGGCGCCAGGAAGGGCAAACCCAGATATAGGATAACCAGCAGGTTGAAGAAGCTCATATAGTGTCGGGACATCCAGTACGTGAACCCATCAGACCGCGTCCATGTAACCTTTCCCATATACGCCGGGTCACTCAATCGATCGATGGATGTCTGCCGGTCGCGAGCGGCAGACATCGTGAGCTGCAGTTCCTGGCGAGTAATCGGCGCTTTCAGGGTATAGGGGCCGATTTCTATCACCGGAACTTCAAATCCATACTTCCGGCGCAGTTCCAGTGTACTGTCCACATCGATCACGTTCAGACTGTAGGAGTACTCATCTCGAAGGCTGTTAAGGTCTTCAAGGGTCTGCTCGCAAAGGTGGCAATCGCTGCGGCTGTAAAGGGTGACTGCGATCATTTCCCCACGCCTACCTCAACCAGATAATCTTCCAGTTGGGCCTCATGCAGTATGCCGATATGCTGAACGCGGATAATTCCCTCGGCATCTAGCAGATACGAAGTGGGATAGCCGCGCAGCTGGTATAGGCTTTGAACATTCCCACCCGGATCAAGCAGCACATCAAATGTAATCCCGATATCTTTTGCAAAGCGCTCCACAATCCGCTTTTCCTCATCCGCGTTCACAGCCAGTACCAGAAAATCGCCTTCGTTTAGCTCATAGATCTTTTGCAGGTCGGGCATCTCCAGGCGGCAGGGTCCACACCAGGTAGCCCAAAAATTTATCAGCACCGGTTTACCCCGCAGTTCGCTCAATGCGATCGCCTCCCCAGACAGGTTCTGCAGCTCGAAATCTGGCGCATGAGCGCCAACCTTTGGGGCAGGATCCTGGACGAGCCAGGGAAGATTAACGGAGGTAAGCAATTGCGAACCACCGATTCCAAATAAGACCAGCACTCCAATGCCTGCGCCAACCAGCATACCCGCTGCAATCACCAAAAGAATGCTTGCCCGATTAGAGGTCATTGACGCTCACAGCCCGAGATCGATAAACGGAGCAAACCTTGCCAGCGTCTGGAATGTGCCCAGGAACAACATAACACCGACAATTACCAAAATCACACCCATGACAATTTCGGTATAGCGCATCACCTTTCCGTATCGTCTCAACAGCGTGGTCACCCAACCGATTCCCAATGCTGCCAGCAAAAACGGGATCGCCAGACCGGCAGAATAGGCGGATAAAAGGCCAAATCCTTGTGTAAGCGAGCCGCCATTCAATGCCAGGGTGAGGATCGCTCCCAACACAGGTCCAACGCAGGGCGACCAGCCTGCGGAAAAGAATACGCCCATCAAGGCCGACGCCAGGTATCCACGACTGCGGTCAGGTGTGTTGTGCGCGCGCAGATCGTACTCAAGCCAGGGGATGCGCAGAATTCCGATCATGTGCAGACCAAAGAATACGACGATGATGCCGCCGATCTTGGAGATCCAATCGCTCAAATCAAACAACAGGCTTCCCAGCGCAGAAGCTGCCAGTCCCAACCCAATGAACACAAAACTGAATCCAAGCACAAATGCGAGACCGTGTGAAAGCGTAAGCCACCGGTTAGGCAGCACTACACTACCGGAAGCTCCAACGGTTGCAGCCGCTGCCGAACGCCCGCCAAGGTAGCCGATATATGCCGGTACAAGCGATAGCACACATGGAGAGAGAAAAGAAGCCAGCCCAGCCAGAAAAGCCAGGCCCAGGGTCACGTTTGCAGCTGTCATTGATACGTGGTTCTCCTTAACACATTACGGTCTGCGAGTCTGATGATTAGATGCCAGAAATCGCAACTGGTTGCAAAGCGATTATCCCTCGAGCACCGTGATCTTGGTCGGAGGGGATTTGGTATCCTTGGAGTACAGATCACCGGGATCATACAACACGTGCGGGCTGGTCCAGCGAAAGATCCATTTGGCATCTTCGGGCATTGCATTGATACAGCCATGCGACATCAGCTCGCCGCCAAAGTTATTATGCCAGAAAGTAGAGTGGATGGCGACACCGTTTCCTGTAAATAACGTTGTCCACCCGATACCAGGCAGGTCGTAGCCGGCGCCGGTCGTTCCACCGGACATATGGGCAGACACCTGCTTGCGCCAGATGCTCATCGTGCCGGTGGGCGTGGATGAATGTCCCAAATACTCGCCCTCTGGGTCGAACTTTTTCCCAGCCGAGATCCTGCAGTAGAAAACCTCACTCTTTCCCTCAAAGCAGGAGAGCGTCTGGTATCGCTCTTCGACATTTATCACCACGCGCTTGTCTTCTACTTCCGGACGTATTGGGGCAACCTCTTCCTGGGTCAGCGGGCGGAAAGCATATGCTGGCGCCCAAATCAGGTCGCCGTAACCAAAGCGTTCATTCACACGATACCAGGTCTGCCCCGAGTCATCTACTCGAATGCGATCAACCCACAATATTTGGCTGTAGTACAAACGCAATGGCAAGCCGGCTTCTACCCTGGCCTTAAAACCAGGGCTGACCGGCTTTCCATCCAGGAGAATATCCACAAAGGGAACCGTGACCTCTGTCCACATTCCGGCTCCCAGGCTGGTCTCTGGAAGCTGGTTGACAGATTGGTTGGGGATGTTGTGCACCTGCTGGAGTTCTGGAGCCCAAATATATCCCTGGGGAGTCTCTACGAAACGTTGGCGGTAGCGATAGGGGTTGCGGCCGACGATCTCTCGCAGCCAGGGCAGCACCGTATCATCATAAACTACACCAACAGTCTGTGCATCGACATCCGGTTTTGACTTGAGTTCAACTTTAGCAAAGGCGCGGCCCAGGCGCTCGGATGTGGGAAACTCGGGGGTCTGCAGCACCCGGCTCAAGGGACGCATCCCCAGGCTGCTTAATCCCAGGGCAGCAATTTTTAGAAAACTACGACGTGAGGTTGGACGTTTGTTCATTGTTATTGCCAGGATTGTACCTGAAAGCAATTAAAATAAAGTGAGAACGGGTAGAACCCTGATATTGAGTTTACCATGCCATCTCGGTCGGCAGCGTCATTGGCGCCCGGCGTTTTAAGGAACCAGGCCAATCCCAGAGGAAGAAAACTCATCAATCGTCTGATCCGAGAGTGGGTGTCGAGCGAAATCCTGGAGAACTGCAAAGGGCAGTGTCAGGTCATGCGCGCCAGCGAGGTGAGCAGCCACTGCTTCTTGTGGGGATTTCAGGCTGGCTGCCACGATTTTAACCTCGCTGCCTTTCAGCACCGCAGAGATTTCGCTGGTCAGGCTAATTCCATCGCCTAACAGTCGCGTCGCCCGATTCACGTACACCGCCACGTACCTTGCCCCCGCACACTGCGCAGCCATCGCCTGTGCTGCGCTGTACACCGCGGTCAAACAGCAAGAATATTTGGAGCTGTTGCGCGCTAAAAATCTTAAGCCAGCCTCATGAGGTGCGACCTTTAGCACCAACGCATCTCCAACAATGCCTTGCGCAATCTCTGCCTCGGCCTCCATGTCGTTCAATGAACCGGCAGTTAGCTGGTAAAACAAGCAAGGAAAACCCAATGCACTTAAATTGGCCAACGCCTCAGCTGCCGGCAGCCCTGATTGGCGCAGCAATACTGGATTGGTCGTCAAGCCGTGGACCCACCCCATACCCCTAGCAGCTTGCGCCTCGTCCAGATTAGCGGAATCGAGGAATATTGTCACGGCTGCAAGCGCTCCAACACGTCCTGCATATACTCTTCGATTTGACGGGCGGTGGTCATCGATAAGCAGTTTTGGGTAATGCGTTGTGCCTGGCTTTCATCGAAACGAGCGATGATCGATTTTGCCTCTGGTATTGCCCTGGGATTCATACTGAATTCGTCCAACCCCATGCCTAATAAAATTGGAATCGCTTTGGGCATTCCGGCCAGCTCACCGCACATACCCACCCATTTCCCGTTCTTGTGTGCAGTTTCTATAGTTTGATGAATCAATCGCAAGACTCCAGGGTGCAGTGGTTGATACAAATGTTGAACTTTAGAGTTTCCACGATCCACTGCCAGAGCATACTGCGTCAAGTCATTTGTCCCGAGACTGAAGAAGTCGGAAACCTTTGCCAACAGTTCCACAGAAACAGCTGCAGCCGGCGTTTCAACCATCATCCCGACCGGTACGCTCTCGGCAAACGGCAAGCCCTGGCGCCTCAAATCTTCCGTCACCTGCTGCACCACCTGCCGGGCATGCGACATCTCGTCATAATCGTTCACCATCGGAAACATAATGCGAATATTATGCCCGGCCCCGGCGCGCAGGATTGCGCGTATTTGAGTTTTGAACAAGCTAATCTCATCCAGAGAGATACGGATGGCCCGCCAACCGAGGAACGGGTTCATCTCCCTGGGAAACGGAATGTAAGCAGGAGGTTTATCGCCGCCGACGTCGAGTGTCCGGACGATGACGGGTCGCCCATGCATGGTTTCGAAGATGCTCTTATAAATCTGGATTTGCTTCTCTTCAGCCGGGGGTGTATGCTCGTCCAGATAAAGAAATTCTGTGCGCAGCAGTCCGATCCCTTCGGCTCCATTGGAAATCGCATCCAGTGTCGACTGCAAGTCGCCGACATTAGCTGCCACCTCTACCCTGCGCCCACTTGCCGTACGGGCATCGTGGTGGGCGCTCTCAGCAAGCAAATCCATCCGTTCCCGCTCTCTACGTCTGCGCGCCAACAGCGCATCTTTCGTAGAGAAATCCGGACGAATAAAGAGCAGTCCCCTATATCCATCCAACGCCAGTTCCACACCCGGTTGGACATCCGCCAGCAGTCGCTCACCCATCCCAACCACAGCAGGCAGCCCCAGGGTTCGAGCCAAAATGGCGCTGTGCGATGTCACCCCACCCTGGGCAGTACAAAAACCCAAA
The DNA here is from genome assembly GCA_041736465.1 of Anaerolineales bacterium. Taxonomy (GTDB): domain Bacteria; phylum Chloroflexota; class Anaerolineae; order Anaerolineales; family UBA4823; genus JAJUJL01. Next base: position 13,784 of record JBGSTO010000607.1, read on the forward strand.
ACCATCGCCGGATTCAGGTTCGCCGTATCAGAAGGAGTCAAATCATCTGCAACCACGATCACCGGTGTTTCCAGTTGTTCCAACGCAGATACTGGCCAGCCCATGAGTATACGAAGCAGCCGTCGGCCGATATCGAGCACATCCGCTGCTCGCGCGGCGAACATCTCATCATCCATTCCCGCCAGCATGGCTGCCAATGCTTCGGATGCAGCGAGAATCGCGGCTTCGACAATCAACCCTCGCTCAATTTCTTGTTCCACTCGGGACTCAAACAGAGGGTCTTGTAGAATTTCCTGATGCGCGATAAAGATCAAAGCTTCTTGATCTGCGCCGCGCGCGGCCATTTTCTCCCCCAGCTGGTGAAGTTCGCGCAATGCCTGGTTGCGAGCGGTCAGAAAACGCTCCCACTCCTCGACATGGCTCTCAATTGGGCGCTCAGGGATATTCAGATCTGGCGCCGAGAATATATACGCTGGCCCCAACGCGATTCCGCCGCTGGCGGCGATGCCTTCAAGCCGGTATTCTGCACCATCTCTAGGCTGATTCACCAAAATTGCTCTCCACCAACAGCATCAGGGCATCGATTGCCAGATCCGCGTCCTGACCTTCAGCCTGTATGCTGATCTGGTGGTTCTGCAACACCCCAAGGGTGAGAACGCTCAAGATGCTCTTGGCATCCACGAACTCACCCCCTCTGGTGATATTTCGGACGCGAATCTTGCTGGTGTACTTTTTGGCAGTTTGGATAAATAACGATGCCGGTCGTGCGTGTAAGCCTACCGAATGCTTCACGGTAACTATCTTCTCGATCATCATCACTCCATAATTGGGAAATTTATCGATGAAATCTCGGCTCTGCTTGTTGCTGGTCGGTCGCCGTGCTTAGTAGACCAGTATCTGGGGAGATTGCAGCCCAAGCACAAGATCGTTCAAGAAATGCGCCGCTACGACACCATCGATGATGCGGTGATCGGCAGACAGCGTCAGAGTCATCATGGGGCGAACGGCAACATCATCTCGATCGTTGATCACCACCGGTTTCCGAACGATGCTGCCAACCGCCAGGATGGCGCTTTCCGGCGGGTTGATGATGGCTCGGAACTGGTGGATGCCAAACATGCCCAAATTAGAGATCGTGAATGTGCCGTGCTGCACATCTGCCAGAGATAATGCCCCCTCTCTGGCTTTGCTTGTCAGGGTTTGTAACGTCTCTACGATCACCTGAACAGACTTTGTATTGGCTTGGCGGATTACCGGGACGATTAAACCATCCGGGACGGCAGTCGCCACGCCGATGTTGATCTCGTTCCACAGGTATATCTGGCTGTCACGCAGCGAAGCATTGAGGTATGGGTGGCGCTCCAGCGCCCAGGCGGTAATCCGCACCAGGAGCGCAGTCATGGATACTTTCTCCTG
>JBGSTO010000616.1:0-3576 GCA_041736465.1 Anaerolineales bacterium
TTCCAGTGGGATCCAGATAGGGGGCGAAGCCGACGCGCATGCGGGCGGGGATACCTTTGTGGCGCAGCATGGAGACGTGCAGCAGGGCGAAGTCGCGGCAGACACCCACCTGGCGCAGGTCCGGCGGGCGGGGGACGTCGAGCGGCGAATCATCGATCTCAGCAATCTGCGCCAGCCGCTGCCGGATGGTGCGCAGCCTCTGCTCGGCGCGCTGCACGCGGCTGAGCTGGATATGATAATGCTCGGCGGTGAGCTTGTGGATGAGCAGGCCCTGGACGGCTTGCGCCAGCACGGAGGGGGTGTCTGGCAGGGAGTCGAACAGGCGGGCGTAGGGGCCAGGGTCGGTGAGCGGGCTGTGCGAGGCGTAGAATGATAATTGTTCGTCCATATGTTCTAGTTATTATATCGCTGGACGCGGCGATTGGGAAGCGCGCACGAATAATTTAAGATGAGGGGATTTCGCAGATGGCCGAAAGAGATGAAACACAAAGCACACGAAGATTCTGCACAAAGGTCACGAAGGGTTTATAAAAAATCTTTAGCCCGGCTAGCGGCGCACGATGATTTTTACCAACAATGATAACGCCATTTTGAGGCCGCGCAGCCAGTAGGCAGGGTAGAGCAGCGCGGTAGGGACGGAGGCGGGCAGAATGCGGCGCAGGTATGCAGGGGATGGGAATAAGCGCATCCCGATGTAGCGCAGGCGGCGGCGATTATCCGGCAGGGCGCGCAGGGCTTCCCAGGCGCGCTGGGCGTGCACCTGGCGCGGCAGGATGCGCCAGCGATAGACGTCGATCTCCTGCGATGAGGGCTGCAGGGCTTGCAGCCGGTGCAGGATTTCAACCGGTATGTGGATCCCCCATTGGGCGCTCAACACCTGGAAGGATTCGCGCAGCGGCAGGATGAGCTGCAGGCGCCGGGCGTATTCGATAACCAGATCCCACTGCAGCGCGCTGTGGTGTTCCTGGATCAGCGCAGCCAGGTCGTACCACCACAGCAGATCGGAGCTGCCGGTGTGATCCATCAGCAGGTGGCTGGCGAGGTGCAAGAGCTGCACTTCGAGCTGCCAGGCAAGGAGGGATACGCCGGTCACCTGCGTAGGCACGGTCAGCTGCCAGAGCCAATCCTGGGGGACGCGGTAGTGGTGGTAGTAGGTGGGACCAAACAGCACCCAGTGCAGATCGACCATCACCGGAACGATGCCGGGCCGGGTGAACAGCAGCTCTTTTTCGAATTCCAGCGCCTGACCGGAATACGGCTCGACGACGGACTGGAAGCCGGACTCTCGCAGGCAGCGCATGGCGGCGGGCAGGTTTTCCCAGCGCACGAAGATATCCAGGTCGGAAAAGGGGCGCAGGGCGATATCGTGGTAGATTTGCTCGACCAGCAGGGGGCCTTTACCCACCACGACCGGGAGGCCGCGGGCGGTCAAAGCCTGGAGGATAAGCTGAAACTCGTGCAGCAGGTACAGGTTGGCCTGGGCGGTGGCGCGGTAAGCGTGGTGCAGCCCCGTGGCGAGCAAATCGGGAAGCTCCGGAGAGTCGCGCAGGATGAGGTGCAAGAGCGGGGCGACGCGCTGGGATTGGGCGTAAGCCAGCAGGGAGGCAGGATCGAAAGCGGGGGAGGCAGCCAGGGCGGCGATGTCCGGCAGGCTGCCGGCGCCGAGGCGGAAGCGCAGGCAGGCGAGGACGAAATCCTGCAGAGGCGCTTCGATGGTTACACCTTCTTGGGTGTCACGCGGTTGGTGGGAAGCGGCGGGCGGCTGCATGTCAGAGAAATTTATCCTGGCGGCGAAGCCAGAGCGCCAGGGCGATGCCGTCCCAGATCAGGCCGGCCGAGTCCTGGTTTGCGGATAAAAAAAACTGGCGCCAATCGGTTTCCAGCTTTGGGAAGTCGATGTACTGGCTCAGCGTGGGGCGGCTTTCGTCGAAAAGCTGCTGGAAGTAATCTTTCCGCTGCCTGAGGATTTCCAGGCTGAAAGGCCAGTTGAGGTGGGTGCGGTCTCTGCGCCAGGCGACTTCGGGCGGGAGGAGCGATTCCAGCGAGCGGCGCAAGATCATCTTGGGCCAGCCGCGGTGGGTTTTCAGCCACCAGGGCAGCCCCAGGCAAAACTCGACCAGGCGCACATCCAGAAAGGGGTGGCGCGACTCGATGCTGTAGGAAGCGGCAATGCGGTCGTAGCGCTCCAGGGCGGCCTGCAGGTGCGGGTGGAGCAGGTGGGTGCGGTGGGCTTCGATTGGGGAGGTGACGGTGGGGGATATCTCGTAGGAGCGGTAACGAGCCAGGCGGTCAGCCAGGTGGACTGCCTGGGCGAAATCCGGGTGGATAAGCGAGGCGCGGATGGCAGCCGGCAGGGCCTGGCGCTGGCGGTTTGCCTGGCGCATGCGCCGCAGCCAGCCGGGCGCAAAAGCCACGCCCAGACTCTGGTAGAGCAGGCTCCAGCGGTAGGCGGGGTAGCGGGAGAGCATACCGCCTGCCAGGACGGTCTCGCCCAGCGCGTCGCGAACCTTGCCACCACGCCACAGAAAATGCAGGGCATAGGCGCCAGAGAGCAGGTTATCGGCGTCGATGCCATCCAGGAAGGCGTGGATGTTCTGCGCCTGAGCCAGCGTGTACATCGAACGCCAGGCGTTCTGCAGGCGATCGAAGGGCTCGTCCAGGTTTTCCAGTTGGGAGAGCAGCTCGTCCAGCCGCCCCAGCATGTGCTCGTCGGAGACGGTGTGGGGCTGCATGCCGCCCTGGTCGAGCATGGCCTGGATGTGGCGGTTTTCGAGGTTGTGCGGGTCGCGTGTAGAAATAAAGGAATAGGTATTCAGCGAGGAGCGGAATTCCTGCTCTGGAAAGTGGCGGGCGATGGCAAGGACGGCGGAGGAATCGATGCCACCGCTGAGTGAGATAGCGGTGGAGGCCGGGTTTGCGAGCCGGCAGCGAACGGCTCCGGCAAAATGCTGGCGGAAGCCCTGCAGGTAGTCCTCATCGGTTTTGCAGCCCGGATCATGCGCCGGGCGCAGTTCCCAGTAGCGCATCGGGCTGGCCTGTGCGGGATTCACCAGGAGCGAGTGCCCGGCGGGCAGGCGCTGCAGGTCTGCGTAGAAGGTAACGGAGGTGTCTTCGCCCTCCAGTCCCACCAAAAAATCGGCGATGCGGGCCGGGTTGAGGCGGTGGCGAGATTTGTGCGCCGCCAGGATGGCATACGGGCTGGAGGCGAAGATGAAGAAGCCGCCGGAGAGGAAATAATAGAAGGGGCGGACGCCGAAATGGTCGCGGGCGCAGAACAGGCACTGTTCCTGCGGGTTCCAGATGGCAAAGGCGAAATCTCCCAGTAGATGCTCGGGGCAGGCCAGCCCCCACTTTTCATAGGCTGCCAGTACCAACTGACCATCACCAGACAGGGAGGCAGGGCTATCCTGGATGTGCAGCCTGGCAAGTAAATCCGAGCGGTTGTCGATGCGCCCATCGAAGACCAGCGCCCATCGCCGGGAGGGGTGGATGAGTGGCAGCGCCGCAGGGGATGGTATGGAGTGGGTGTCGAGCAGCGCCTGACCCAGGCCAACCCGGCCCTCCAGAAAAAAGGTA
>JBGSTO010000621.1:0-2661 GCA_041736465.1 Anaerolineales bacterium
TCGTCTTGCTGTGGACGACCTTTGGGTTGGCGCTTTATCCCGCTCTGGTTGCCAATACCGGGCGAGTCGAACTGATCGTAGTGTATGCCGGTCTGGCGGGTATCTTCCAGGCAGGTTTAGACCTGGTTTTCTTCGATGAGCTGATGAAGAAGGTGCCGGTAGAATACAGCGCCACCTTCGTCTCCCTGGCTCAGAGCCTGCAGCATCTGGCAGCGATCATCGCGCCGCTGCTGGGCACTTTGCTGGCAAACTATATCGGCCTGGGAGGCGCACTGCTGGTCAGCGCACTACTGCGTTTTACTGGATTTGCCCTGTTTGCCTGGTGGAAGAGGGAGGATCTCACGCAGCCCGCAGTGCAGAGCGAGGAAACCGGCAGCTCGGTGTAACACCTCTCCTGGTTTTATAAGAGCTGTGTTAATAACATATACAATACCTATACGTCAGCTTGGCTATAGGTGAATTTCTGCTATAATATCGATAATAATGCAGCCAGGATGATGAACTGGCTCACACAAGGAGTATTACCATGGATTCGGGTTTCAAGCTTGGATACATCTGGGGCATTCCGATTGGTTTACATGCCAGCTGGTTTCTGATTTTTGCCTTGCTGACCTGGTCGCTATCGACCGGTTATTTTCCAAACGAATATCCGCAGCTTTCAACGATCACACATACGCTGCTAGGCGTTGTTACCAGCGTATTGTTCTTCGCTTCGGTTCTGGCGCATGAACTAGGGCATGCGTTCGTTGCTCTGCGCAGCAAGATCCCGGTGAAGGGGATTACATTGTTCATCTTTGGCGGGGTGGCCCAGATCGGGCAGGAACCGCAGTCACCGGGGGTGGAGTTTCGCATCGCCATCGCCGGTCCGCTGGTCAGCCTGGGATTGTCGGGCCTGTTTGGGGTGCTGTTCCTGCTGGATCAAGCCATCCCCTTTCTGGCAGCGCCCAGCCTGTACCTGATGCGCATCAACTTGATCCTGGCGCTGTTCAATATGGTTCCGGGCTTTCCGTTGGACGGCGGGCGGGTGCTGCGGGCGATTGTATGGCGCCTGACAGGCAGCTTCCAGCGCGCCACCCAGGTGGCAACCTTCAGCGGTCAGGTAGTGGCGTTTGGCTTCATCGGCTTTGGTATCTTTACTATCTTCAACGGGGAGTTCTTCAATGGCTTGTGGCTGGTGTTCATCGGTTGGTTCCTGCAGAATGCCGCTGCCAGCACCTACGCCCAGGCTAACATCCAGCAGCACCTGCGCGGTATCACGGTAGGGCAGGTGATGACACGCGACTGCGCCCGGGTGGGGAGTCTGGTGCCGATCAGCACGCTGGTGGAGGAGCGGGTGCTCACCGGCGGTGAGCGCTGCTTCTTTGTTGCAGACAACGGACACCTCGAAGGCATGCTCACGCTCAAAGATATCAGCAAGGTGCCGCAGCCCAGCTGGCGCTTCACCACCACCCGCCAGGCGATGGTACCCACCAACCGGCTGGCAGCGGTAACGCCAGAAACCGAGCTGATGACCGCCTTGCAGACCATGGACAATGCCGATGTGGCCCAAATCCCCGTACTTGAGCAGGGAGAGCTGGTAGGCGTGCTCTCGCGCGAGCAGGTGGTGCGCTATCTGCGCAGCCGCGCCGAGCTGGGTATCTAGGTATGCAAACTCTGCTTTCAAAGCACTGGCACCATCTTTCCGCCAATGAGGCCCTTGAACTGCTAGATTCAAATTTAGAACAAGGATTAGACCTGTTCGAAGTTCGCCACCGCCAGCAGCGTTTTGGTCCTAACCAGCTGACGCCACGCAAAGGCAAGAGCCCTTTTGTGCGCTTCTTGCTGCAGTTCAACAACCCGCTGGTTTACATCTTGCTGGCTTCCAGCGTGATCACGGCGATTTTAAAAGATCCTTTGGATGCGGTCATTATCTTTGCCGTGGTGCTGGTGAATGCCATTATCGGTTTCATCCAGGAGAACAATGCCGAGCAGGCGATTGAAGCGCTGGCGAAGGCTATGGTTACCGAAGCAACGGTGAGGCGCTCTGGGCAGGTGCTGCGCATCCCGGCGGCGGAGCTGGTTCCCGGAGATGTAGTCCTGCTCAAGTCGGGCGATAAAGTACCCGCCGATTTGCGCCTGATGAGTGGGCGTGATCTGCAGATTGCCGAAGCGGCGCTGACCGGCGAGTCTTTGCCGGTGCAGAAAGATGCCAATCTCTCCCTGGGCTTGGAGACCTCGCTGGCGGATCGCAAGAATATGGCGTATGCATCCACCCTGGTCACCTATGGTCAGAGCACGGGCATCGTCACCGCCATCGGCGATGGCCCCGAGGTTGGGCGCCTCGCCAGCCTGATCTCGACCGCGGAAGAGCTGGCGACGCCACTGACGCGCAAAATTGCACGGTTCAGCACCCTGGTGCTGTACGCCATCCTGGCACTGGCAGCGATTACCTTTGCTATCGAGATCTGGCGCGGGGCATCGGCGGTGGATACCTTTACCGCTGCGATCGCCCTGGCAGTGGCAATGATCCCGGAAGGCCTACCTGCCGCGCTGACGGTCACCCTGGCGATTGGCGTCTCGCGCATGGCGAAGCGCAAAGCCATTATCCGCAGGCTGCCCGCGGTGGAAGCCCTGGGCAGCACCACGGTGATCTGCACAGATAAGACCGGCACGCTCACTCAG
>JBGSTO010000656.1:0-2081 GCA_041736465.1 Anaerolineales bacterium
CTGCTGGCGATGGTGCTGGCAGCGCTGATCCAGCCGGCCCTGGCGCGCTTGCAGGAATGGCTGCGCCGGCGAGTTGCCGGCACGCGCCGCGACCGCAACCGGCTGCTGCGACGCTACAGCCAGGCTATCAGCAACGTGCTGGACGTACAGCTGCTGGCGGCGCTGGTGACCGAAATGCTGCCGCGCTACTTCGGCGCCCGGAGGGCGTGTTTGTACCTGGTGGATCATGAAAAGGGATTGGAGGGCAAAGGCGTCTATCGCCTGCGCTGCATCCTACCCCCGGGTGGCGACGAGCCAGCCCACGGTTTGCTGCAGGAGAACGGCCCGGCAGCCGAGCGGTTTAAGCAGGAGCGCCGCCCCCTGACCGCCTACGACCTGCAGATGGAACCGCGCTACAACTATCTCACCTCACCCGAGAAAGCCTGGTTTGGGCAGCAGGGGCTGGAGATCTTCGTACCGGTAAATTCCAAAGACCAGCTCATCGGCATCCTGGGATTAACCAGTAAAAATTCCGGCGAGGCATACCTGGAAGATGACCAGGAGCTGTTGGGCATCCTGGCAGCCCAGACCGCGGTAGCCCTGGAGAACTCCCGCCTGGTGGAAGGCCTGACGCGCCTGAACAACGAATTCCGCCGGGCGTATGCCGCCCTGGACCAGGCCAACCGCCACCTGGAACGACTGGACCGCACCAAATCGGATTTCATCAGCATCGCTTCACACGAGCTGCGCACCCCCCTGACCGTATTGTCCGGCTACAGCCAGATGCTGCACGATGACCCGCAGCTAACTGCAGACCCGCGCTATGCCCGCATGGTAGAAGGCATCCATAACGGCGCCCAGCGCCTGCACGAGATCGTCGACAGCATGCTGGACATGGCGCGCATCGACGTCAAAGATATGCAGCTCAATCTGCAGCAGGTGTCGTTAGCAGAACTGATCGAGGCGTTGAAAAACGACCTGGCCTCCACCCTGATAGACCGCCGCCAGGTTCTGGAGGTACAGAATCTCAGCAGTTTGCCTGCCATCGAAGCCGAGGCGGAGGCCATCCGCAAAGTGTTCTACCACCTGCTGGCAAACGCCATCAAGTACACGCCGGACGGGGGCAAAATCACCGTGTCCGGGAAGTCGCTGCTGCCATCTCCGGTGGATCTACCCCAGGGCGGGGTCGAGCTGGTGGTCACAGATACTGGCATCGGTATCGAACCGCGGCTGAACGAGCTGATCTTTGCCAAGTTTTACCAGACGGGCGAGCTGGCCCTGCACTCCACCGGCAAGTCCAAGTTCAAGGGCGGCGGGCCTGGGCTGGGGTTAGCGATCGTGCGCGGCTACGTGGAGGCGCACAGCGGCAAAGTATTGGTGGAAAGCCCCGGCTATGACGAGCTGCGCTGCCCAGGCAGCAGCTTCCACGTGGTGCTGCCGATGCGCCAGCCTGCCGAAAAATGGACCCGGCGGCGCAGTGATAACCCCCTCCTCGACGTTGCCTGAAGCGCAGCCTGCGCTTAAACACAAACTGCGCCTTGGAGAAGTCCTGGCCACTTCTCTACGGCGCAGTTTTGAGTGAGGAGAATGCAATCTCTATTTTACGGATTTACCTGAGTAAGTCATGAACTTAAGTTAAACATTTGGTTAGAAACGTTTTTTTCCCCGACCTGTCATCCTGAACGCAGTGAAGGATCTAGATTTTTCGTTGCGCTCAGGATAACAATCGCTTTGTGCGGCTCATCTTGCACGTACAGCTTAGTCAAGAGCTTCCATAAGCTCCTCCAACGTGAGCGGTCCCTGGCGCAGGATATGCAGCTCAGGAGTGGTAGTGTCCACTACCGTGGAAGAGGCGCCGCCGGGGCAGGCGCCGCCATCCAGCAGCAGTGCGATGCGCCCATCGAGCTGCGCCAGCACTTCTTGAGGGGTGACCGCGCTGGGCTGCCCGGACAGGTTGGCGGAGGTCACCGCCAGCGGGCCGGTTGCATGCAGCAGCGCCAGTGCATCCGGGTGGTGCGGCATGCGCACACCGATGGTGGCATAAGGGGAAAGCTCCACCGGCAGATCCGGGCGGCGAGGCACCACCAGGGTCAGCGGGCCGG
>JBGSTO010000659.1:0-32322 GCA_041736465.1 Anaerolineales bacterium
GGATCTGAGTATATTTCAGATTGGACTGCGTTTTGTCGAAAGGAAATTGACCAATGCCCTACCTCTTCACTCTATCCCATTATTCACCTACCTGTGACAGGAAACTGTCAGGTGGCTAGGAGAGATTTTGATGGAATCATATTCATCGATATAATCTCCGGTTGGGAAGGAAACCTTCGTTTATATTATGGCACTCGTAAGGAGGACGGATTCGACATCCCATTTACACGTACATTGGGTTATGTTGAAGTCACCCCACTACAAAGGCTGGAGCCAAGTGGAGTTCGAGTCAGGATTATCTGTATCTATCAACTATTGCTCAGGTATTGGGAGGAGTTACGTGATATTTTGAAAAATTCGTTTCCTCCGGTTCCCTCTGAGGCCAGATTGCCGAATAAACAAGGCGAGACGAGAATTGACCTTACTCAAGGTAAACCCGGACGAAAACCCGAGAAACTCTACGACCAGGCATATGCCCGCATCCTCGAGGGAGAGGATTTCCTGAGCGTGTTTAAATGGTATTGCCGGGAAAGCGAGTTGGTATTGCCAACTAAGTCTGATCGTATGCGATTTAAGGAAGCAATCAGAAGGCGGAAGAAAAAAGTTGCACGAAATGACACATAATATTTCGTGACCCTTTTTCGTGATCGGAATATCAGGCATACTGCAGCCATTCGAGGCTGCAGTTTTGCATATTTGGGAAAGGAGCATCATGGTTATCAGGATGGTTTTGAATTTATCGGCTGATGAGCGAAATGCCTTGGTCGAGCTAGCCCAGAAGCAGTTGCGCTCACCGCAGGATCAGGTACGCATTATTCTCCGCCAGGTACTCTTTTCTCGAGGGCTTTTGACCACTGACGAGACATCTACCAACCACACAGCCCATATAACGGAAGCTCGGAGCAGCGAGTTAGGTCTACCAAAGATCTTGGTAGGGAGTAAAGAGGACGAGTCACTGGCCTAAACAATTAAGAACCCGCCGGCGAGGGCGGGTCCACATCTCTGAAACGCATCAGGAGCATTTCTATGTCTAATCCTACCCCATCCACCAAGAAAAGTCAATCGTCAGCGACATCGACGTCTGCTCCACAACCTACGCCACCTATCTATTCGATACTGGATGACCTTCCACTTGAGATGAAAAGAAATTTGTGCATGATAGGTGGCAACGGCTACGCAGCAGTATCGTTGCCGATAAGGATCGAACGTTCTGAAAAGTCGGGTAAAAATGGCGCTATCGTCAAATTGAACCCACCAGAAGAGCGGATCGAAAAAAAATTAGTGGTTATTCGTGATGACGGTGTAATTTTTGGTTTCAACAACACACTCTCCTCGAAAAGCCTGGGCTTTGATATCGCTCTGCCAGAATCTCCGCCCAGAAATAAATTGTGGAGTCCGAAAGGGGTGAAGGATTTCGCAAATGGGATCAGGCCAAACCCGCCAAGTGTATTCCGAAGGCTTGTTGATATTGTTGACCGCTTCATCGACTTCTCACGCAGCCTGGCTGATCAGCAGACCATGGCCGAATTTATCTCATGCTATATTCTGGCAACATGGTTCCTCGAAGCATTCAACGTGATCGGGTTCCTGTGGCTGAGTGGGGAACGAGGATCTGGAAAAACAAACCTTCTCCATGTGGTGGCAGATTTGAGCTACCTGGGGCAAGTTATTCTCGCCGGAGGAAGCTATGCCAGTCTGAGGGATCTGGCTGACAATGGCGCAACACTCGCATTTGATGACGCCGAAAATCTTTCGGATCCCAGAAAGAGCGATCCGGACAAAAGAGCACTGCTTTTGGCGGGAAATCATAGAGGCATCACAGTACCTCTAAAAGAGCCAGATGGGAAGAGGGGCTGGAAAATCAGACACGTGAACGCGTTTTGCCCCCGGATATTTTCGGCTATTGCGCTCCCGGATCCGGTGCTTTCTAGTCGGGCAATCGTTGTCCCGCTAATTCGAACTACGGACTCTAGGAGAGGGAATTTCGACCCCGTAGAGCATAAATCCTGGCCACATGACTGGCGTCAATTAGTTGATGACCTGTGGGCCTTGGGTACAACTCACCTTGTGGGGATGAGGAAGTATGATGAGTGGGTTGGTAGCAATTCGCAGCTCATTGGACGTACCCTCCAACCTTGGAGAGCGATTCTTGCAGTCGCAGCTTGGCTCGAAAAGCATGGCGTTCATGAAATTTTTCAGCGCATGGAGAAACTGGCTCACGATTACCAGCAAGAGCGACCGGAATTCGAGGTGAGCGACCTCACCAGCTTGGTCATTCACGCACTGTTCGAGTGTGCCGATCGAGCCGTTAGTGCCAGAGGTGCCAATGCTCCACAGAGGGTGTTCGAATTTCAGATATCAACCGTGACCAATATAGCGATCAGTCTGGCTAAAAAGGACGACTGGGACATTGACCTTGACCTCCTAACACCTCGGTGCATTGGGCGGGTGGTTTCTCAATTGCGCCTTGAACAGTCACCTAGGCCTGGTGGTAAAGGGTCAAGGCGACGGAAGGCCCGGGTTTCAGATTTACAAAGACTGTCGTCTGCATATAATGTCCCTCTTCCTCAACAACTGGAGCAATTTTTCTATACTATTCGAGCCCCTTCTTCGAATGGCTCAAATGGCATTAACGGCTCTAATGGCCCCGCTAGTCCAGCGATGCGGAATTGCTACGCATGTGGTACTACGAATTGGGTATCCTACCCGAATGGCAAGGGAGAATTTTGCGGCACCTGCCATCCTGGCCCGCACGATTAGCAGTCTTGTCTCTCGATATGATGCCTGCAGATAGGGCAGAGTTTCGGATAATTGATTGGACTTAATTTATGTCGAGGCGCATTCCAGATAACCATAAACCTAACGGAGAGGGGATGATTATCGTGCGCCGTTATGCGGAGGAAGCAACTGACTTATCATCAGGCTTAAGCTTAATTTTTGCTCCGTGGATTGAAATAACTTATAATGGCACTGATGATAAGTGGCTAGAAAACAGTGAGGGCTCCGATGAACAGAGCGGGAGTATTGATACGGGTCTCAACGGCCAGGCAACTCGAGGGCACCAGCCCCGAAAAACAACTTGAGCGCATCCTTTATTTAGCCTCTGAACAAGGCTATTCCGTCGACGAAAAACATATTTGGAAGTTGGCCGAATCGGGCGCTTCCCGAGATCGTGCTGGATTCCAGGAAGCACTTAGGGCTGGTGCTAACCACCAAATATCCAGAATATATGTTTTTAATATTGATCGTTTGGGTCGCGATTTGTTAGAGATGTTGCTTTTTCTGAGGCAACTCGATGAGTTAGACATTGAGTGTTGGGGAGCTGAGAGAGCCGAATTGCTTCGCGGAGATGATTTTCTATTTCAAATCCAAGGTGCGGTAGCGTCCAAAGAGCGCCAGGAGATTATCAGGCGTACTCAGGATGGAGTCCGGCGTGCTATTAATGCGGGGAAGTATTCGGGGGGTATTATTGCTTATGGGTATCGTGTCAGTTCGGCAACTAAAAAGCTTGAAATTCACGAAGAGGAAGCTAAGGTTGTTCGCCGGATTTTCGATTGGTGTATCCATGAGCGAATCAGTTGCAGGCAAATCGCAGATCGGCTTAATGCGTTAGGCGTATCCACTCATTACGCGAGAGACGGGCGTGTAGTGCACTCAAAGGGAAAACGGGATGCTGAAAAAACAGCCGGAATATGGAGGGCAGGCCGCATTCGAAATATTCTTCGCAACCCCGCCTATATGGGGCAATGGCAATGGGGAAAACGATCGAAAAAAACAACACATAGAGAGCGGATATCTGGTTATTGCCCGCCACTAGTGCCCGAAAGCGTTTTTCGGCAAGCAGGCCAGATTTTACAGGGCAATCAACTCTTTGCCCCCGAAAATCAACGGAGAAATTATCTCTTACGCGGAGTAATAAATTGCGGAGGCTGCGGTAGGGCGTATTGCGGCAGCTATTCAAGAGTGGGTTCTACCCGCTCCAGGGAAAAGACCTACTACCGGTGTAACGGTCATACGCAGTGGAAAAAACTGGGCATCCCAAAATGCGAATCCCAGAGTCTTGATGCTGAAGATATTGAAGCAGTGGTGTGGAATGATATTAAGGCTTTTTGCAAGAACCCAGAGATTGCGTTGGGCCAGCTTCGTGCACAGCGTAAGCCACTAGATGATTCAATAGACGATAGGATTCGGGAAGTTGCTCGGCAAATAACCGAATTGAAACGCCAGGAACTCAATCTTCTGCGAATTGCTGCCGAAAGCCACGAGGTTGACCTCGCAGCTTTAGATACTGTATTGGGCGATAATCGCAGATCTCAAGAAGCGCTCCGATTATTCCGAAATCAACTTGAAGTTGAAAAGGCGAGAGCCAACACGCTGGAGGATGAACTTATCGAGGTAGCTGAACGATTGGCGAAGCTTGGAGAGCGAATCGACCAGGCTACATTCGATGAACGTCGACGTGCAGTTGTGGAGCTTGTAAAAGAGATTCAGGTAGTTCCGGATGTGGTTGATGGAAAACGGGTTTCGCTAGTAACCATTACGTATCGATTCAATGACCCTGACACAATGACCGCCCCCACGCCTCTGGATCCTGCCGTTATACAAGACTGCATGCCTGCCCGTGCGGCTACTACGGCGACCCGGTCAAAGCCTGCACCTGCTCCTCCGCCATGGTTACCAAGTACCAGAAGCGCATCTCCGGCCCGCTGCTGGATCGCATCGACATCCACATCGAGGTGCCGCGGGTGGAGTACGACAAGCTCAGCCAGGACCGGCTGGGCGAGCCTTCCGCCAGCGTGCAGGCACGCGTGGAGACCGCCCGCCAGCGGCAGCGGCGGCGTTTCGAAGGGCAGGACGGCATCGCCAGCAACGCTGACATGCGCCCGGCGGAGGTGCGCCAGCACTGCCGGCTGGACGACGCAGGGAATACACTGATGCGCACTGCGATGAGGCAGCTGCAGCTATCGGCGCGGGCGTATCATCGCATCCTCAAGCTGGCGCGCACGATTTCGGATTTAGCGGGGGCGGAGAGCATCTTGCCGGTGCACCTGGCGGAGGCGCTGCAGTATAGGCCCAGAGCGCTGATGGATAATGGGTAAGAAAACAATGGATCGCTTCTCGATTAACAAACACGGCTTATCGGTATATAATGTTCATTAGGACTATATAGGTAAGAATACAGCAAGGTTGCGTATTATGCAGTAGTTGAGCGTCGCTCTGGCAGTTGAGTAGGAGTGAGAAATGACCAAGCTCACTGATTGGATCAGACGCCATCAAGTTGCAGCCTTTTTCGTCATCACCTTCGCCATCACCTGGGGACTGGGTTTCTCCTATAGCGCCGCACAAACCAAAAGGATATTTTGGCTGTATCCAGTGGCTTCTCTTGCCACCTGTGGACCTGCATTGGCGGGGATCATCATCAATGCACTAATTAACACACAACCCAGGCAAGGGACACGCAAAGCTTTCTGGATCGCCTTCTTCGTAGCTTGGGTTGTATCTGCACTCGTGTGGCTTGCTTACCTCATGTTAGTTGCCACCATCCCATTTTCCTCCGGCGTGGTTGTTTTTTCCCTTATCGTGGTGATACCGGTCGCCTTCGTGATCGGCATGGCGTACTCGCGCATCACGGCAGTGAAAAGCTACTTGTCTTCATTGGTCCGGCTGCGCGGCGTGTGTGGATGGGCTCTTCTGGCCTTGGTGCTCTACCCGGCAATGGTCTTGCTTTTGATTGCCGTTAATCATTTCCTTGGACGGCAGCCGATCACAGACTACCCGCTCCCGGCGTTTGACTTATCGCTGACGGTCCTGATTGCGGTTAGATTCCTGTATCAGTTCTTATTTTTCAATGCCACCGGAGAAGAAGCCGGCTGGCGAGGATTTGCTTTACCCCGGCTGCAAGCCCATACAAGCCCATTGATAGCCAGCCTGATCCTGGCTTTATTCTGGGTACCATGGCATTTCTTCCTATGGCAATCTCAAGGATCACCGGTAGATACCTGGAGTTTTTGGATTAACAATGGCTCGATAATCATCCTTTCGTCGATCATTACAGGCTGGCTCTTTAACCGCAGCAAAGGCAGCATTCTGGTAGCTGGGGTCATCCATGCGGCAGATAACACGACTCTAAGGGTCCTTCCCATCCTGGACTGGTTTGGGTATGGGTTTCTCGTGCTCAAGGGGGTTGTCGCATTGGTGGTCATTCTGGTGGACCAGATGTGGAAGAAGCTGCCCTCCGGCCACCCAGCGGTATACGGATCGCCCTAATAGACCGCCCAACACCGCCTCCACCGGACGCTCGCGCCGGTGAGCCATACTGTTAGGCGATAGCCAAAGAGGAGATTATGATAGTTGCGCATCTAATAACACACGGGCTGTTTTTTACGTTCATCGTGAATGGTTATCTCCTGCTTGTCATGATCCTAACCAGCCCACGTATCTGGGGTTACGCCGACTATCCGGTAGTGATAAATAACAAAGTGCCTCCCCAAACAAGAAGAGAGAAACTCTTCGCAGCGATGATAGGGTTACCTTGGTTTGTCTTCGTTCTGGGATTCCCTATCTTTTCAACCTACGTCCTCAAATCCAAACTGGGTGGTGAAATTCCATTCTTGACTGCCTTTCTCAATGTGTTTGTCCTTTCCCTGTCCGCCACACTGGTCGACTTGATAATCTTGGACTGGCTGATTGTCAGCAAAATCACTCCTCGGTTTGTGATCATCCCTGGATCAGAGAAAGCCGATTACAAAGATTTTTCTCACCACTACAAAGCACACGCCCGGGCAACGATTGGGCTAATCCTAGTATGCTTGATGATGGCCGGTATAGTATGGTATTTTTAAAGCTATGCGGGCGGTTAGCCAGCTCAATATTCTCTCACAATCAGTGTTCACTATAAGGTAGCGAGAGAACTGGTGGCAAGTCCCGCCTGTCCGCCGCCGGCAATGATGGTTTCGATTGATTCCATGGCGCGCTCCTTTACCGATACGGTTGGTAGATGTAAAATACTTAAACCATCCCAACTTTATCAAAATAAGTGGATTCTGCCATGCCCGAACTGACCAACGATTTCCAATCCCTGCCTCCCGAATATCAGCAAGTCATTCAACTGGCACAGGAGAAGAACAACATCACCATTGCTCCCCTGCAATTGTTGGTGGGAGGCTGGTCGGGTGCGGTCGTTTATCTCGTAAGCGTGGCGTGGACTGAGGCGAAGCGCGTCGAGCATTGCATCCTCAAATTGGATCGCAAAAGCAAGAACGCCAAATCGGATGAGGTCACGCGGCACAATACCGTGATGGAAAAAGCTGCGCCCGAGTTCGCCCGCGCGCACATCGCCGAACTAGTCTTCGACTGCGTCGAGCATGATGGCGCCATTGCCATCTTTTACCGCATCGCGGGGGAGTCACTTCAAAAGTATCGCCCGTTGTCAAACTACGAACGACAAAACCAGCTCAAGACCATCTTCACGGAGACGAACAAGATTTTGCTGAGCGAGTGGAATGGACGCTCGTTCTTCGAACAAGCTGTTCATCCGCAAAAGACCCTGGAGAAATGGCTGGGTTTCCGGTTAGGCGAAGGCGGGAACATCGAGCGGTTTATTCAAGGGAGGGCGAATGCAAATGTCGCTGGCTTCCTTGTGAACGGGCACGTTTTTCCCAATCCCCTGCTGTATGCGCGCAAGACCGAGCCGTGGGGCAGCGTCCGCGCCATGGATGTTGCCACGGGCTTCATCCACGGCGACTTAAACACGAACAACATCCTGGTCAAGTTCGCTGACGATAGAGCGACTCTCGCCGGTTATTACCTGATCGACTTCGCACTGTTCAAAGAGAACATGCCTTTGTTGTACGACCAGCGCTATCTCGAAATGTCGTATCTCGTGCTGGCGATGTCACAGGTTGCGTTCGCGAAATGTGTCAGCTTCCTGTCGTTGCTTGCCGTTGCGGACGTGCCTGATCCGCATAAGGCGCCGGTCGAAATCTCGGGTGTCAGCGCAGTGATCGGGTCGGCAAGAAGCGCATTTGGGGATTGGGTGCAGGCGAATCATCCCAGTCTTCACGATGACTTGTGGGGACAGTACTGGCTGGCGGGAGTCGCCGCAGGTCTGGCATATTGTCACAAGGCGGGTCAGCCTGAAGAGCAGCGCCTTGCGGGGTTGATCTACGCTGCCGCGAATCTCAAACGCTATGCCGCGGTGTTCAAATTGCCGCTGCCGACCAGTGTCGAACTACTCTATGACGAAAGTCAGGCTCTTTCAGCCCTAACCAAAAAGCCAAAACAGAATTTCCCTGCGCAACCCACGCCGTTCATCGGGCGTGGTGCACAAGTCGCCGCGCTGAAAGAGTTGATTCTGAAACCTGATGTGCGTTTGATCACGCTCATGGGACCAGGCGGCACGGGTAAAACGCGGCTCAGCTTGCAGGTTGCGCAGGAGTCGCTGGAGCATTTCCCGAACGGCGCGTACTTCGTCCCGCTTGCCGACGATACCGATTCGAATCAATTCATCGCGCGCCTGGCACAGCAGCTCGAAGTGCGCGAAGGCGGGCGCCCCCTGCTCGATAACATCAAGGATTATCTGCGCGATAAAAAACTTCTGCTGGTGCTCGATAACTTCGAGCAGCTCATTTCTGCAGCTCCCGTGGTTGCCGACCTGCTCGCCGCCGCGTCGCAACTGAAGATCATCACCAGCAGCCGCGTCGCGCTCAAAATCCAAAGTGAGCGCGAATACCCCGTTCCGCCGCTGGAGACGCCTCAGAGCGAATCGACACTCGAAGAATTGGCAGGATATGAGTCGGTAAAGTTGTTCGTGGAACGCGCCTGCGCTGCACGACCGAACTTTGCCTTGACAAAGGACAACGCCTCTTCCGTGACCGAGATCTGCCTCCGTCTCGATGGGCTGCCTCTCGCCCTGGAGCTTGCCGCTGCGCGCGTAAAGCTGTTATCTCCGCAGGCGATCCTGTCACGGCTCGACGACCAGCTCAAACTCCTCACAGGCGGCGCACGAGATCTGCCGTCTCGTCACCAGACTCTCCGCAACACGCTCGAATGGAGTTACAGCCTGCTGAACGACGATGAGAAAAAGTTGTATGCACGCTTGAGCGTCTTTGTGGGTGGGTTTACGTTCGAAGCCGCGGAAGCCGTGAGCAACGCGGAAAACAAGCTCGACATTCTGGAAGGCCTGACCGCGCTGGTGGATAACAGCCTTTTGCGCCAGGAAGAGGTCAACGGCGAACCGCGCTTCGTGATGTTGGAAACCATCCGCGCCTACGCGGTGGAACGTCTCGCTGAGAGCGGTGAAACGCCAGCTTTGCAGGCAAGCCACGCGCAATATTTCGGGAATATCATTCTCAACCAGGGGATGAAAATCTATTCGCCGGAATCCCATGATTGGTTGACCTGGTTCGAGCGGGAATTAGACAACATTCGCGCTGCGCTCAATTGGAGTCTGACCACACCTCAAGGAGTCCAACTCGGTGTGGGACTCGTCTTTATGCTGTTCTGGTTCTGGTATCGTCGCGGGCATTTCACCGAAGGTCAGCAGTGGGCAGAAAAGTTTTTGGCACTACCCGATGTTCAAAACACTCCACCGATGCGCGCCATGACTCTGGCATCCAGCGGCATGATGGCGCTCTGGCAAGGTCAGCAGGAAACTGCGCTGGCAAAATTGAGAGAGACTCTCGCCATCGAGCAACAACTGGAAGATGGTCGCATGGTGGCGACATCCCAAATGGCAAATGGGATCGCCTTCATCAACATGGGCAGGGACGGCGACGCCAAGCCATTGCTCGAAGAAGCAAGCCAATTCTTAGAAGCCGAAGATCCGTATTTTTACGCCCTCACGCTGGTACATTTGGGAAACGCCGAACTTGGTTTGGGGCATCCCGATAAAGCACATGCCTATCATTTAAAAGCGGAAGCCGCTGCCCGCCAGATCAATGAAAATTGGCTGTTGAGTTTTGCGTTGAACAATCTTGGAGAAGTGGCGCGCTCACAGGGTCAATGGGATCTGGCACGAAAATATTACGAAGAATGTGAAGCCCTGCTGCCCGATTCAGGTGATAAAGGCGACAGGGCGCGTTTCGTCCATAGTTTGGGATACATCGCCCAGCATGAGGGCGATTATGGGCAGGCGGAATCACAATTTAGAAAAAGCCTGAAGATGTTCCGCCAGTTGGGCAATCGGCGCGGCATGGCGGAGTGCATGGCAGGGCTGGCGGGCTTGAAAGCGCGGCAGGGAAAAGTCGAATGGGGCGCGATCATGCTCAGCGCGGCGGATTCGGTGTTGAAAGTGACTGGCGGCGCGTGGTGGCCCGCCGACCGCGTGGAAGTGGAAGCTAATCAGGAATTCATCCGCTCGGTGTTGGGTGAGGTGGAATTGGATGCGGCACGGAAAAAAGGCGGGGCGATGACGCTCGAACAGGCATTGGCATTCGCATCCGAAACAGAATGAACGAACTGCGTGTTAGCGTTGCCACGTACAACCAGGTAGTTTTCCCTCACCCTGAAAACGGGGCATTGATGCTGGCATTGGAACGCAAGGCAGCTGTGTTAGATGGAAGCGTCAACGTCCGCGCGCAGCCATTTGGCGGGGGAGTGAAACTACTCAATACGAACTCGTTGAAAAAGATCGTCGGAGAAATTCAATTTGACAGCGACCGCTCAAAGCAGGAGCAGGACTTTCGCATTTTGATCGAGCCGTCCCAGTGGGAGGCGGTAAAGCAATATTGCCTTCTTCATCTTCAAGACCCAAACGACCCTGAACTCGAGTCCGCGCCCGCCCGTGAATTGGTGGAGGAGTTCGAAGAAACGATGGGCATGGTGTTGAAGCGGAGTCAATACGCGATTCAACCGATGGGATTTGTCATCGAAGATAACCCTGTATGGACAGAGAACTGGTACGCCCGTGGCTTTCCGACTGTGCGCGTTTATCGCACCTACAAGGTGGAGATCATTGGCGGGAACTTACGCCAAAACCTGGTTGGTACAAGTCAACAGGTCTCGGATGAGATGCTTGGTAAACGCGCTTTGGAAAACGGGAGGGGACGCGCAAATTCGGTCCTAGCTTTGCCGTTGGACAGGGTGCGGGAAGCCTTTCTTGCGCTTCCCCCAGAAAAACGCTTCAACATAACAGAAGTAGATCGTCACAAGTTGGATGCAAGTGTGCTGGTGGTTCTTGAAGATATTGAGGTGTCACAGTATCTGAGACTGTAATGTTACTGCGAGGGATAGCATCTCCGGACCGCTGCTGGACCGCATCGACATCCACATCGAGGTGCCGCGGGTGGAGTACGACATGCTCTCGCAGGACCGGCTGAGCGAGCCGTCGGAGAACGTGCAGGTCCGGGTGGAGACTGCCCGCCAGCGGCAGCGCCGGCGCTTTGAGGGGACGGACGGCATCGCCGACCTGGCAGGCGCGGCTCAGATCGGTCAGGCGCATTTGGCCGAGGCGCTGCAGTCGGCCTAAGGTGGGGGATGTAGGCAGGATTTATCGGATAGTAATGGATTTTGCAATATAATCGAGGTGAGGATTATTATGCACATCGAAGATCTCAAAAAATTCAAAAAACAAATCGAGCGCATCGCGGCCCGAAACGGCATTTCAAAAGTCTACGTTTTCGGTTCCGTGGCGCGCGGTGAAAGCAGCGTAACCAGCGATGTGGATTTTTTGATTGAACTGGAGCAGGGCCAATCTGCTTTGGGGATCGGCGCTTTTCAACACGAAACAGAACAGTTGCTGGGAATTCATGTCGACGTGGTCCCCACTTTTGCGCTGCGTGGAATTGAAGATAGAGCTTTCGTCAAGGCAGTAGAGTCCGAAGCAGTTGCGATATGAAAGATCGGAAAAAGCTTCAAGACATCCTGGATGCCATTGTAGCAATTGAGACGTATGCAGTCTCCAGTTACGCTGATTTTCTGGCAGATGCAAAAACCCAGGACGCCATGATTGGCACCCGAAACATCATCGTGCATGGTTATGACCAGGTCAAGCTTCCGATTGTCTGGGAAATCTTGGAGCGCGACCTGGCAAGCTTGAAAGCCGAAATTCTAAAAGCACTTTCAACTTGAAATGTCAGATTGTGTGCATCCCTGCCCGTGCGGCAACTACGGCGATCCGGTGAAGGCCTGCACCTGTTCCTCCGCCATGGTCACCAAATATCCAAAGCGCATCTCCGGCCCGCTGCGAGACCGGCCCAGGGCGCTGATGGATAATGGGTGACCGGCAGCATGGTTGTTTGAGAATTTCATTGAAAAAAATCGGCCTGTTTACCTGATGATCAATATATAGTCGTCGGAGACTAACTCTAATGTCGATACGCATCGGTCTATATGATTTTTTCGCCTACACTCTTCCTGGTGTGTTCTACTTGCTTACTGCCGGTTTTTGGCTCGCTTCTTTTGGAGTGCTGGCTTTAGACCTGGAAACCCTTAGCAGCTTTTCTATATCGATCTGGCTATTAATTGTTGGGGCAGGGTATATTACCGGATTGCTGATCGATCAGATTTCCTATCGATGGATGAGGATTTTCTATAAAAGTCGAAACAGGGATATCGCGAAATATGCCTTTAACCATTTCCAAAGCCAGCATCCATGGCTCGTGTTAAATTTTCAGCCTACCGAATGGGAGCTCTTGATGCGCGCCATCAAGGGAAAATCACTCGATGTTGCGGCAGACGTTGAACAGCACAATATTGCGTTTATCATGTTGAGAAACATCAGTTTCGGGTTGTTTTTGAACTCACTTGGCTGCCTGGCATTTTTCTTCGCAAACGCCAATGCCTGGAATTTGCTTCTGGTTGCTGCCTGCCTTGCGCTGTCGGCAGCAGCTCTCCGGCGTGCTGAACTCCGTAGACGCTGGTTTTACACGGCTGTTTTTGAAGCATTTGCAGCCTACTTTTTACTGAATGACAAGTTGGCCGCTGACAAACAAAATGCTATCAGTTCAAACACCCCATCCACACCGGCCGCACCTGAAGCGAGGGACGATCAAAGGTGAGCATCAGGCAGAAGATCTGCTATGAAAGCAAAAGCCCCCCGATTTCATGTATTCATTCTGCTCACCGCGGGCATCCTGGCGGTGTACGTCGTGCGCACCATACTGGCGGTTCGCCTCGATGCACCGCGCCTGTTCGACTTGTTCGACACGCTTACCCTTGCCGGTTCGGTTGTGGTTTTGCTGAAGGGATATGCAAAACTAAAACCAGGCGACTGGCTGCTGGCGGCGGGCCTGGGAGCTGTGACCGGCGTGGGGATGTGCTTCGCCACTCTGTATTCGCCTTACCCGGCCTTCGGCATCGTTCAAGGCAATGTGGGGCAGGCGTGGGTGCGGGGGATATTCACTTTCCTTGCCGCCCTTGGCGGACTGGCGATCATGCGCCTGGGAGGGCCGGTCCTTTTTCGGACAGCCAACCACGAGCCTGCAAGAGCCGGGCGCGATAGCCTCTTTGGGCTGGTCGTTGGCCTTCCTTTGGCGGTATTAAATGTGTTCGCCCTGCAGTATACGCAGGGGCAGTCCATCTCCTGGCAAAATCCTGCCGCCGCGCTGCTGGACGCCCTTCAGCCTGCGATTGTGGAAGAAGTCGTTTATCGCTTTGCGCTGTGGGGTTTGCTGTGGATGATCTTGCGCCGCTCCATGGGAGACAAAGCAGTCTGGTCTTCCGGCGCGCTGGCAATGATCGTTCACAATTTTGCCCACTATGACGCCCTGTTCGTCCAGTCGCCGCTGATCGCCGTCGGGATGGGGTCGGTGGTGCTGATCTTCTGGGGCCTGCCGCCGACCTTGCTGGCGCGGTATCGCCGCCTGGAGTCGGCGATCGCCTTTCACTGGATTCAGGATGCTGCCCGCTTTGCGGCAGGTTTTTGATTACAGGTGTCATCGATGCGCATCACCATCTTCGCTGCCGGTTCCCAGGGCGACATCCAACCCTGCCTCGTGTTGGGGCGAGGCCTGCAGCAAGCGGGCTGCCAGGTGCTCCTGGCTGTTCCGCAGAACTTTGCCGCGCTGGTACAGGCTCACGGTTTAGCCTTCCATCCCCTGCGCGGCGACGTTCAGCAGATCATGGCTGGCGAGACCGGGCGGAAGTTCATGGAAACGGGCGGTGGAAACCCGATCCGCTCCATCTCTGCCATGCGCAAGATGATCGGCCCGATCGCGATACAAATGGCGGAAGACGCCCTGGAAGCGTCCCGCGAGGCCGGTGCGCTCATCTCTCTGGCGGTATTCGCGCCGTTCGGGAAATCAATTGCTGAGATTCGCGGCATCCCGCTGATCAACGTCGAGCCGACCCCGGTGCTCCCCACCGGCGATTTCCCTGCTGCGGGGTGGCCCGTGCAGAGCAATCTCGGCGGGTTGGCCAACCGCCTCTCCGGTTTTGCCATGCTGGAAGTCATCTGGCAGTGGTACCGCCCATTTGTGAACGATTTCCGAAAGCGCTTTGGGCTGCCCTCCATGAACAGCGCCGGTTTTCACCGCATCCTGGCCTCCTCTCACTTGCTGGGCGCCTACAGCCCGGCGGTGATTCCTCGCCCAAGCGACTGGTCCGAGAAGGTGCATCTCACCGGATACTGGTTTCAGGATATCCCCTCCGAATGGCGCCCCTCTGTTGAGCTGGAAGCCTTTCTGAGCGGGGGTGAGCCGCCTGTTTACGTTGGCTTTGGCAGTATGGCGGGGCGCAGACCGGAGCACTTCGCCGGGATTGTACTCCAAGCGCTGGCAATAAGCGGTCAAAGAGGGGTGCTCGCCACAGGCTGGGGCGGTATGAATGTGATGAAAGTGCCAGAGAACATGTTCGTGATCGACTCTGCGCCGCACGGCTGGCTGTTCCCGCGTATGGCGGCGGTTGTGCATCACGGCGGCGCAGGAACGACTGCCGAGGGACTGCGTGCGGGCAAACCCACCGTGATCGTTCCTTTTAGTTTTGACCAGCTATTCTGGGGGAAAAGAGTCCGGGAATTGGGCGCTGGACCGGAACCGGTGCCAGCCAGGCGGCTGACGGCGGGTAAATTGGCTGAGGCGATCCAGATGGCAGCCACCGATCCAAAAATGCAGAGGCTGGCAGATGCAGCCGGGGCGGCGATCCGCGCTGAGGATGGCACCGGCAATGCGGTGAGCATCATCAAGCAGGTTTTAGGAGCAGGGTAATGTCAGAGAATAGCGGAGATTACCAGGTCATTCCCTTCCCGAAGCTCCGCCGCCTGATGGTGGATGGCGGGCGTCTGGGACGCCAGAAGCACCTGATCCACGGTCTGGTGGAAATGGACATCACCGAGGCGCGCCGGCTGATTCGCGAATACAAGTCTAAGGCGGGCGAGACGCTCTCCTTCACGGCATTTGTCATGACCTGCCTGGGGCAGGCTGTTGGCATGAACAAACACATGCACGCCTATCGAGCGCCCTGGGAAAAACTGGTCATCTTCGAAGACGTGGACGTGAACACCATGTTTGAGGTTGAGGTGGAGGGGCGCAAGATTATTCGCCCGCACATCGTCCGGGCAGTGAACAAGAAGACCTTGCGAGAGATCCATGAGGAAATCCGGGCTTTCCAAACCGGGCACGAAGGGGGGCGAGAGGGGAATTTTATTGGCTGGTTTGTGCTGCTGCCCGCATTCATCCGGCGTTTCTTTCTGGGTATGCTTTTTAAGAATCCACACTGGTTGAAAGAGATGAACGGCACGGTGTCCCTGACGGCGGTGGGCATGTTTGGCAGCGGAGGCGGCTGGGGAATTCCGGTCTCCAACCATACCCTGCAGATCACCCTGGGCGGCATGGCAGAGAAACCGGCGCTGGTCAACGGGCAGATCGAAAACCGGGAATACCTGTGCGTGACGATCAGCTTCGATCACGACATTGTGGATGGAGCTCCGGCAGCGCGCTTCATACAAAGGCTGAAGGAGCTAATCGAAAGCAGCTATGGGATTGTCGAGCTCACCGGGCAGGCATAACAAAATTCCGGCAGCCTGCTTCAGGTGGAACTTTTTCCTCTGAAGCAGGCTGCCATTTCAGGAGCCTGTCGCTTTGCGCATTCCTCCCGATCCCGATCACGCATCGAAGAAACCAAGGATTGTGCTGGCAGCGCTTTCCAATCGCCCTTGTGAACCCGGGTCGAATTCGTTCGCGAGCAGCACCATTCCGATCCCAAGCTCCGGGTAGCCCACACAATAACTGGAGAACCCGAACGTCCCCCCACTTTGCCAGAGGCGTCGATGCCCCCCAGGCGAGTGCGCAATCTGCCAGTTCAGCCCTATCCCATTCGCAGCCGGATCGCCCCATCGAATCCGGTGAGACAGCTCGATGGCAGGGTCGTTTTCATCGAGATGGCGAGCCATATAGCGCAGCATATCGGAAATCGTAGAGCGGATTCCGCCTGCGGCGTTCATCGAAACAGGTAATGCCAGAGCCAACCGCCCCGATTCACCATGTCCGGAGGCGATTTCTGACGCTTCTGCCGGATACAGGCTTGTGGTTGCATGCATGCCAGACGGATTCGCGATATGTGCGCGCAGCAGTTGCTCGAACGACATGCCGTACCTGTCCTCCAGGATGTATCCCAACAGCATCGCGCCTGCATTCGAGTACTGGAATGCCCCTCCGGGCGTCTGTTCGATCACGACGGCGTGCAAATCATGCAGGAAGCGGTCACGGGTGTAGTCCTTCAGCAGGGCGACAATCGCGGCGGGCAGCTTCTCAAAGTCCGGTTCACGGAACAGATCGGGTTTATCGGGGAGCATGTAGGGCAGGCCAGACACATGGCTGATCAAATGCCAGAGCAAGACCGGCTGTCCTTGATATTCAAGATTCGGATAGGCCTCCCGCAGGTGAAGCCGTACATCATCGGTCGATTGGACTTTACCATCCAGCTCGGCCTGCGCCAGCATCAGGGCGGTGAAGGTCTTGGAGATGGAGCCGATCTCGTACAGCGTGGAGTCTGCCGGCGGTTGCCCGCTCCCACGGCGAACTTCCCCGAAATGGCGGGTAAGCACCGCGCCATCGATGGTAAACCCCACCGAAAGCCCCACCGTTCGCGGATCATTTACAAGTTCACGTGCTGCCACGGAAATGTGCCGGGCAACCGATTCGATCCTTTGTTTGTTTGGTTCTTTCATCGACTCAGACACGATTGTGTACCTCCGCGGCGGCGAGCGACCTGACAACCGGTTCTATAGCAGAGAAAAAATAGTATACCTGATCATGCTGCTTACATACCACGCGTAAGATTTGGTGCGCGGGTTATTGTGCGGAAAGTGAATTGGGGTAAAATGAAAAAGGTGAAGCGCAGATATGTCATACAAAGTTTTTATTGTAGAAGATGAAGCCGTTACCCGTGAGGGCATCCGTGATAATGTGGATTGGCTGTCCAGCGGGTTCGAATTTTGCGGTGAAGCGGCTGATGGGGAAGTGGCACTGCCGTTATTGCGCACCGCCCAGCCCGATGTATTGATCACCGACATCAAGATGCCGTTCATGGATGGTTTGCAGTTAAGCAAGATCATTCGCGAACGCATGCCCTGGGTGAAGATCATCATCCTCAGCGGTCATGATGAATTTGAGTTTGCACAACAGGCGATCAAACTGGGGGTGACTGATTATCTTCTCAAGCCCATCACTGTGCACAATTTACAGAATACCCTGCAGAAACTGGCCGTGCAGCTGGATCGGGAAAAGGAAGAGCACGAAAAGCTGAAAAAGCTTCAGGAACAAGTGGCGGAAAACCGCACGACCCTCCGCGAAAGGTTGTTGTTCAAGTTGATTGTGGGGGCTGTCTCTCCAGCCGATGCCGTTGAGACGGGCCAAATGCTGGGAATCGACCTCGTTTCCAGGCATTATTTGGTTGCCATTCTGAAAATTGAACTTGGCGATGTGACAGAGCAGTATGAGCATGGGGAATACCAGCAGGTACAAAAAGCTGTGATGGGATTGATCGAGGAGAATCCTGATGTCTTCTCTCTGATATGGGATTGGGGTGATCTGATCTTAATTATAAAAGGTGATACCCCCGAGTATCTCGAAGAAGAGCGGGATGTTCTCCTGGATGAGATAAGACAGGTGATCGCAGATACCCGTTATAAACTCACGGTCGGGGTAGGCGGCACAAAACAGCAGCTGGCGGATGTCTGCCAGTCTTTTGTTGAGGCATTGGCTGACATCCAGAACTTGACCGGCGAAGATAACAGCTTGAACCATGCTTTTGAGCAGGCCGAATTCCTCAAAGTGGATAAATCGGCGGTTGAGAATTATCTGCGCAGCGGCGTAAAGGATGAGCTCGGTGAATTTTTCAACGAACACATCATGCCATTGGGGGAGGCGGCGCTGACATCTAATCTGATCAAGCATTATATTATTGTGGATGTTGTGCTGGCCATTGCAAAACTCATCAATGATCTGGGCGGAGAGGTTGACAAAGTGATTCCTGAGTTGGATTCGATGGAGATCATTATGTCAAATATCAAGACCATTGAGCAGCTGCGAGAACAGGTATGCAAGCTAATTACCACGGCACTGGCATACCGGGATGTTCACCCCAAGGGTCAGTATGAAGGTTTGATTCGGCAGGCAAAAGAGTACATCGAACAACATTACGGAGACCCTGATCTTTCCCTTAGTGAAGTCGCTGCCCATGCAAACCTTAGCGCCAGTCATTTTAGTGTTGTGTTCAGTCAGGAAACCGGACATACATTTAAGGAGTGCCTGACAGATATTCGCATCAACAAAGCAAAGCAACTGCTGCGTATGACGGGACTACGGTCGGCGGATATTGCCTATCAGGTTGGGTATAACGACCCCCATTATTTCAGTTCCGCCTTCAAAAAGCACACCGGCCTTTCTCCAAGCGAATTCCGCTCGCAGATTTAGCTGCGTTGCAGGAGAGCAACATGGCACAAAAAACAATAGCTCCCGGTTTCAGGCAAATCCTGACCAGGATCAGTGCACAGGCAAGCTCGACCAGCCAATCGCCACTGAGGTATGTGGGACGGCTTGTCGATTTTATTGCAGGTGTCAACCTGTCCATTCGCACGAAGATACTCATATCGCTTTTTATTGTGATCTTGTTGATGGGGGCAACGAATATCGTCTCGATGATGCAAGTGCTGCGCTACAGCCGGTAGTACGATGTCATTATCACGAACATTACCACTGCAAATAGCATCAGCGGCAGTGTCAAACCCGCCATTGACACTGAAATGTGGATGATCGTTGCGGGAAAGGTTGAATTTTCCGAAGGACAGCAGTACAAGATCATTGACAACGTGGATGCCAAAGTACGCTGGATGATGGCAAATGCCGATTCACAGCGCTCCAGGGTCAAACTGGACCAGATCCTGCGGACGTTACAAACACTGAGAGAGTATGCCAATGAGATGGGCAGTCAGATCGCAAAGAACAGCACAGCCGCAGAGAACGAAGCCGTGCTCGAAAAGATCCGCTTTGCCACATCCGTGATGGAAGAGGTCGTCCAGAATTATGCTCTGTATGAAGTGAATCGCACAGAGGGGCAATATCAGGTTATGCGTGAAAGTTTTGCGCGCTGGCAGATTATTTCCGTCATTCTGATTATTGGTGCTGTAGGTTTTGCCGTTTTGGCTGCTTGGAGTTTGTCTAAGAGCATTTATGCCCCCATCAAGAAACTGCATGACGTGACCACCACCATCACCAAGAACGACCTGCAGGCGTTAATGACCAGCGACAACGTGGATGAAATCACAGAGCTGGGCATGAGCTTCAACATCATGATCGGCAAGATCAAAGAGTTGTTGGATTCCAAGATTAAGGAACAGGAGAACCTCAAAAAGGCGGAACTGCGCGCGCTTCAAGCTCAGATCAACCCTCATTTTCTTTATAACACTCTCGACACGATAATCTGGATGGCCGAATCCAAAAAGACCGATCAGGTGGTCCAGATCGTCGCTGCGTTATCGAGTTTCTTTCGCATCAGTCTCAGCAAAGGCATGGACTGGATCACCATCGGCGAAGAGATCGAGCGCATCAAAAGTTATCTGACCATCCAGAAGATGCGCTACCATGACATCCTCGATTTCAAGATCGAAGTGGATCAGGATGTGGCGGAGAATACCATCCTGAAATTGATTCTCCAGCCGTTGGTGGAAAATGCCCTTTATCACGGTATCAAGAACAAAAGACAGGGTGGTACGATCATTGTGCGTGCCCGACGTAAAGGTGAAGACGAAATTATCCTTGAAGTGGAGGATAACGGCATTGGTTTCACACCCCAAAAACTTGCTCAACTGCGCGCCGACTTGGAGGACGACTCAGGCGAGATCAAATTGGAAAGCGGCTTCGGGATTGGCAATGTCAATAAGCGCATCCGGCTGTATTATGGAAAACAATATGGACTTTTTGTTGAGAGCGAGTATAGCACTGGGACTTGTGTCACTCTGGTGATCCCCGCAAAAATGGAAATGGCTCCTCAAAAAACATGAAGCGACAAGGATCTAGATTCTTCGGTCGCCTCGCTCCCTCAGAATGACACATCGAAAAAGGATCGTCCTATGAAGATATCACGCATCCTACTATTATTCGCCATATTCGCTTTACTCCTTGGAACTGAAGCCTGTTCGCAGCAACCCGCGCTTTCATCCACCCTGCAGCCCGGTTCCGATTCGGAGCTCAAGCCCGAAAAGACTTACGAAGACCTGATCGTCGGTTATGCACAAATAGGTGCTGAAAGTGAATGGCGCGCGGCAAACACCATTTCCATCAGGGAGACAGCCGCTCAGCTGGGCGTGGAATTGCTTTTCCTGGATGCCCAACAAAAACAGGAAAACCAGATTGAGGCGGTACGCAAATTCATTGTCCAGAAAGTGGATATCATCGGGATTTCACCAATTGTCGAAACAGGATGGGACGAGGTTTTTCAAGAAGCAAGGGATGCCGGCATCCCTATCATTCTCGTGGATCGGCGTGCAGGAGTTTCGGAAGATCTTTACGTGTCTTATCTGGGTTCGGATTTCCTTGAGGAGGGCCGTAATGCGGCTCGGGTCATGGCAGAATTGGTGAGTGAGAAGGCGAATATCGTAGAGTTGGTAGGCACGATCGGTTCCGCCCCTGCAAATGACCGGTACACAGGTTTTCGGGAAATCCTGAAAGAATACCCGAGCATGCAGATCATTGATTCGGAGTCGGGTGATTTTACGCGTGCGAGGGGCAGGGAAGTCATGGCGGCTTTCCTGAATGAACACGGGGATAAGATCACAGCCGTTTATGCCCATAATGACGACATGGCATTGGGCGCGATCCAAGCTATTGAAGATTTCGGGCTGAGCCCCGGCACGGATATCAAGATTGTTTCGGTGGATGCTGCCCGAGGGGCGTTCGAGGCGATGATCGCTGGCAAGTTAAACGCGACCATAGAGTGCAATCCTCTACTTGGTCCGCAGTTCTTTGAGCTAGCGTTGAAGGTGGTGAATGGACAGCCCGTTCCCATACGGGTGCCATCCATTGAAGGTATTTTCTTCCCGGAGGATGCGAATGAAATTTTACCGACCCGCAAATACTGATCGAGTTGCAGCCTGTTTTCATCGAAAGAAAGTTAACTTCCTTCCAAAAAAATCATCACCTGATTGTGGTGATGATTTTTTTTGTCCATTCACATAATAAAAAAACCAACTTTTTTCCAAAGAGAAAGCATGGATTTCGAAGTTGTATAGTTGTATTCTGTTTACAACCCGTTAACGTTAGTATCTCCGCATGGTGTGAGTCTGGCTATTTTCGCACATCCATTTGTGTGAATAGCCTGAGCAGAAAAATCAGGGTTAAGGAGGTGAAGCGATAAAACCAGCGAGTAAAGAAGGAAGCGCACACCGCTAGATTGGCGTCTGAGGTGTACGCTCCCGAACGAGATTGCCTTCATTGCGGAGGACAATCTGTCTGTGCCTGATTATAACAGCAACAGTTTATCCTATCCTCTACCTATTAAGGAGAAGAAAATGTCGAAAAAATTGCTAAACCTTCTGGCTTTTCTGGTGGTAGCTAGTTTCGTGCTCACCGCGTGTGGTTCACCAGCTGCCGAACCCGCTGCTCCTGCCGAATCTGCTGCCGGGGCCACAAAAACCTATGCCGATATGGTTTTGTGCTATCCACAGCTTGGTGCTGAAAGTGACTGGCGCACGGCCAATACCGCTTCAATTAAGGAAACCGCTGACCAGTTGGGTATCAAACAGTTGGTTTTCTCTGATGCTCAGCAGAAACAAGAGAATCAGATCTCTGCCGTTCGCTCCTGCATCGCGCAGAGCGTGGATGTGATTGCGCTACCTCCAGTGGTTGAAGATGGCTGGGACGCTGTTTTGACCGAAGCCAAGAATGCCGGTATTCCGGTCATTATCGTAGACCGCAGCGTCAGTGCTGATCCATCGTTATATGCTGCCCACATTGGTTCTAACATGGTCCTGGAAGGCGAACGAGCTGCTGAGGAGTTCAATAAAGCGATGCCCAATGGCGGTGCTGTTCTCGAGCTGTCTGGAACCACAGGCTCTGGTGCGGCAGTGGGGCGCGCTGAAGGATTCCGAAACAAACTCAATGCCAACATCACGATTCTTGACTCTCAGACCGGCAACTTCACTCGCGCTGAGGCACTCCCTGTTATGCAGGCCTTCCTGCAGAAATACAAATCAGGCGTAGATTTCCAGGGAATTTTCATTCACAATGATGACATGGGTATTGGCGCTATTGAGGCTTTGAAGGCTGCGGGCGTCCAACCTGGTGAGTTGTTCATTGTGTCTGTTGATGGTACACGCGGTGGCTTCCAGGCGATGGTTGATGGCTGGTTCCAGGCGGATGTCGAGTGCAATCCGCTGCTGGGGCCGCAAGTATTCGAACTCGGTTTGAAGTTAATGAATGGTGAAGCGATAGAGCGCGAAATCCTCACCAACGAAACCGTCTACTACCCGGACAATGCTGCCGAGCTACTGCCGTCTCGCAAGTACTAAACCGGACAATATGAGGTCTCCGTATAGGTACGAAGACTGAACTGGATCGATGGAGAAGCGACGCGTTGTCGGCGTCGCTTCTCCATACCAAGCGTAAATGGGCAGAGGCAGGTTATTTTCATGATGGATCCAAAATATATCGTGAAGATGTTGGGCATCGCAAAATCCTTTCCGGGCGTGGTAGCCCTTGAGGATGTTGACTTCTTGTTGAGAGCAGGAGAGATCCACGCCCTGATGGGAGAGAACGGGGCAGGGAAGTCCACTCTCATCAAGATATTAACGGGTGTGGAACAGCCTGACACAGGCAAGATCGAGTTGGATGGAAAGCTTGTCCAGGTGCGGTCCCCTCGGCACTCCCAGGAGCTTGGGATCAGCACGGTTTATCAAGAAATTAATCTCTGTACCAATATCTCGATTGCCGAGAACATCATGCTGGGACATGAGCCTTATCGTTTCGGAAGCATTCAATGGGGAAAGATGAACGAATTGGCTCGAAAGGCGATCAACCGGTTGAATATCGATGTTGATGTAACCCAGCCGATGGGAAATTACTCTGTTGCCATCCAGCAAATGGTCGCCATTACACGCGCCCTGGAAATCCTGTCTACCAAAGTTTTGATTTTAGACGAACCCACCTCCAGCCTTGATATTCACGAAACGAACCTGCTCTTCGCCGTAATGCGTAAGCTAAAGAGCGAAGGTATTGGTATTATTTTCATCACTCATTTTTTGGATCAGGTTTATCAGATCGCAGATCGGATTACGGTCCTACGGAACGGAAAGCTGGTGGGTACATATGATGCTTCTTCCCTGCCGCGCTTTGAGCTGGTTGCCAAAATGCTGGGACGCAGTTTGACCGAGTTGGAAGCCATATCAAAGGTGAAGTCTCATGAAGAAGAGAAGAAGGACAAACAACATTTGGTGGAGGCAAAGGGTCTGGGGCGGACAGGCTCGTTGGAGCCAGTGGATCTGGAATTAAATGCTAACGAAGTTTTGGGTATTGCCGGGTTGTTGGGTTCTGGACGTACAGAACTGGCAGGTTTGATCTTTGGGATCGATATTCCAGATAGCGGTTCCCTGATTGTTGACGGTGAGCGGGTGACTGGCTTTTCTCCCCTGGAATCTCTCAAGCGTGGAATTGCCCTGTGCCCTGAAGATCGCAAGGCAGAAGGGATTATAGGCGATCTGACCATCCGCGAAAATATCATCCTCGCATTGCAGGCACGCTATGGATGGTTTAAATTCCTTTCCACTCAGAAGCAAAATGAGATTGCTGAAGAGTATATCCGGTTGTTGGGAATTGTTACACCTTCCCCTGAGCAGCTGGTCAAGAATTTAAGCGGCGGCAACCAACAGAAGGTGATCCTTGCTCGTTGGCTTGCAACGAATCCCAGGGTTCTCATCTTGGATGAACCGACCCGTGGAATCGACGTGGGAGCGAAAACCGAAATTCAAAGACTGGTGATGAAATTGGCAGAGGAGGGCAAATCGTGTGTTTTCATCTCCTCTGAATTAGAAGAAGTATTGCGAATCAGCCACCGTGTTGCGGTATTACGCGATCGAAGGAAGGTGGCTGAATACTCTAGCGGTGTAGATGATAGGACCATCATCCACACAATGGCGGGGGAAGCATGAAAAACATATCTGAGGTTTTGAAAAAATTTCGTGAAAGCCGATTGTTCTGGCCCTTGGTGGCATTGGCTCTAATACTGATCTTCGATGCGATTGTCGAGCCCGGATTCTTTGAGCTTGGGATCATCGATGACCCCGTCTACGGGAAACATTTGTACGGCAATTTGATCGATGTGTTCAAAAATGGCGCCCCGCTCATGCTGGTGGCGATCGGGATGACGTTGGTGATCGCTACAGGAGGGATCGATCTTTCCGTGGGAGCAGTGATTGCCATATCAGCGGCGATGGGTGCGGTATTGATCAACCCGGCTCTTGGTAATCAACTCATTACGAATGATATCCTCACCAAAAACGCTACAAACACTCCTTTGCCGATCATTGTCCTGGCTAATTTGGCGGCGGGCACGTTGTGCGGTTTGTGGAATGGTCTCCTGGTTTCCAGGGGAAGGATCCAACCGATGGTTGCCACACTCATCTTGATGGTGGCAGGTCGTGGCATTGCCCAACTCATCACAAACGGGCAGATCATGACTATATATTACACTCCCTATTTCTGGTTCGGGAACGGATATATCCTCGGGTTGCCTGTATCCATTTATATTGTGCTCCTTGTCTTCGTGCTTGGGTGGGTATTGGTGCGCAAGACATCCATCGGATTGTTCATCGAGTCGGTTGGAATCAATTCGAAATCCAGCTTCTACAGCGGCATCAATGAAAAAAACGTAAAACTTCTGGCCTACACCTTCTGCGGGTTTTGCGCTGCCATTGCCGGACTTATCCTCAGTTCCTATGTTCATAGCGCTGATGGTAATAACAACGGCCTGAACTATGAACTGGATGCGATCTTGGCCGTCGTCATTGGCGGAACGTTGATGACCGGCGGGCGGTTCTCCCTGCTGGCCAGTGTCATTGGGGCTGCGGTCATCTGGACGTTCACTGTGACGATTTATACATTGGGAATACCGGCGAATGCGTTGTTGGCCGCCAAGGCAGTACTGGTCATGCTTGTAATCTTCCTGTATTCCGATTACAGCCGTCGATTGATGAGTAGAATATTCGAACGAAAAGGATCTCAACATGGTGCAGCGACTTAAACCCTTATTGTGGCGTCACGGACCGGTGCTGACCACGGTATCGATCTTCATTGTGGCCTACTTTATCGGAAGCAGGATGTATCCTGCCATGCAAAAGCCGCAGGTATTTTTCAACTTATTTATTAACAATGGTAGTTTGTTACTTGTTTCTATTGGGATGACACTGGTCATCCTCACTGGCGGGATCGATCTTTCAGTGGGAGGGGTTCTTGCATTGACAACTGTTGCCTCGGCAGCATTACTCAAGAATGGGATGAGCCCTTTACTTGTGATCCCATTGATGATCGTGATGGGTGTAGTGTTTGGAGGGCTTTTAGGTTCCATCATTCAGTATCTTAGAGTGCAACCTTTTATTGCCACGCTTATGGGGCTCTTCTTTGCCCGTGGTATGGCGTACATCATTAGCCTGACTTCTGTTACAATTACTGATGGTCTATACAAAAAGCTGGCATTGACCCCGGTCTATATTCCTTTCATTCAAAAAACATATATCTACCTTCCTACCTTGGTGGCGCCGATCATGCTGCTGGTGGCGACTTATCTGATTTTCTTCACGCGGTTTGGCCGCACAATCTACGCAATTGGGAACAACGAACAGTCTGCCTTATTAATGGGCTTATCTGTAGCCCGCACAAAGATCGCTGTCTACGCCTTTAGCGGTCTTTGCTCCGCTCTGGCTGGTCTCGTCTTCAGCATGTCCCTGCTTGCCGGTTATGGACAATTTGCGACAGGCATGGAACTTGACGCCATTGCCTCAGTCGTGATGGGCGGTACCTCGTTGAGCGGCGGCGTTGGAAATGTGGTCGGCACTCTGTTCGGGGTGTTGATCAACAGCACAATCGTATCAATTCTCCAATTTAATGGCAGCTTGAGCTCATGGTGGACTCGCATTGCTGTTGGTGTGCTGACCTTGATCGCTATCGGAATTCAAAGCCTGTTCTATTTGAAGCGAAAGAATTCATCCTAAGATGAACATGAACCGAAACGATATTAAAAAAGCAATTGAAAGCGGCACGACCGTGCTTGGCATCGAGCTCGGCTCGACGCGCATCAAAGCAGTGCTGATCGGCGAAGATCACATGCCAATCGCATCGGGAAGCCATGAGTGGGAGAACCGCTACGAAAGCGGCATATGGACATACAGCCTTGACGATGTGTGGGTGGGGTTGCAAGAATGTTTTCGGAATCTCAGCACCGAAGTGTCCGAGAAGTACAACACATCGCTCCAGACGATTGGCGCCATCGGCTTCAGCGCCATGATGCACGGCTATCTGGCATTCGACAAGGACGGAAATTTACTCGTCCCGTTTCGTACATGGCGCAACACCATCACCGGAGAGGCGTCAGAAAAGCTCACCGAATTGTTCCAGTTCAACATCCCCCAGCGCTGGAGCATTGCCCACCTCTGCCAGGCGATCTTGAACAAAGAACCCCACGTCAAGGATATCAGCCATTTGACTACGCTGGCAGGCTATGTGCATTGGAAATTGACGGGGCAAAAGGTGTTGGGAGTGGGCGAAGCCTCGGGCATGTTCCCCATCGATAGCAAGACCAATGACTACGATGAACGCATGCTCGAGTTGTTCAACGAGCGGTTCGAAGTGGAAAAGCCCCCATGGAAACTTCAGGATATCCTGCCCAACGTCCTCCTCGCAGGAGATGCGGCAGGCGTCCTGATCAAAGAAGGCGCAAGGCTGCTCGATCCCACAGGAGGACTGCAGGCGGGCATCCCACTCTGTCCACCAGAAGGGGACGCAGGCACGGGCATGGTCGCAACCAACAGTGTTGCAGAGCGGACCGGCAACGTTTCCGCAGGAACATCCGTCTTTGCCATGATCGTGCTGGAAAAAGCCCTGTCGAAGCTCTACCCTGAGATTGATATGGTAACAACGCCCACCGGCAAGCCTGTGGCTATGGTGCACAGCAACAACTGCACATCCGATCTCAATGCATGGGTTGGTCTGTTCCAGGAATTCACCGATGCGCTTGGCGTGGAGATCAGCCAAACCAAACTCTTTGAAATGCTGTATCAAAAGGCACTCACAGGCGACACGGATGCTGGTGGCCTCCTTGCCTACAATTATCTTTCGGGCGAGCATATCACACATCTTGAAGAGGGTCGCCCGCTGTTCGTACGCACACCGGAAAGCCGTTTTACCCTTGCGAACTTCATGCGTGTGCATCTATTCTCGGCGCTCGGTGCGTTGAAGATCGGGTTGGATATCCTCTTTGAACAAGAGCAAGTCCAAATTGACCAAATCCTCGGTCATGGCGGCTTCTTTAAAACCAAGGATGTCGGTCAAAGGATCATGGCGGCGGCGATGAACGTGCCCGTTTCTGTGATGGAGACCGCTGGCGAGGGCGGCGCATGGGGGATTGCCCTGCTCGCCTCTTATTTGCTCCATAAGGCAGCCAACGAACCTCTGGAGGCTTATCTCTCCAGCAAAGTCTTCGCAGGAGAAAATTGCACGACGATCGCACCTGTTGAGAGCGATATCGCTGGCTTTACGGAGTTTATGGAGCGCTACAAAAAGGGGCTGGCCATCGAACGAGCCGCTGTGGATGGGCTGAGGTAAAAATATGTTAGCAGGATTGAAAGAACAGGTATTCCGGGCAAATCTCCTGCTTCCCAGGCATGGCCTTGTCACCTTTACCTGGGGCAATGTATCAGGAATCGACAGGAAATTGGGGCTGATGGTTATCAAACCCTCGGGGGTTACCTATGAGGAAATGGCGGCCGAGGATATGGTGGTCGTGGAAGTGGGAACGGGAAAGGTGGTGGAAGGAAGTTTGAAACCTTCTTCCGATACACCGACGCATCTCGTCCTCTATCAAGCGTTTTCCAATATTGGCGGTATTGTACACACTCACAGCCGTTGGGCAACGAGCTTTGCACAGGCAGGCCGTGTAATCATGGCGCTCGGTACAACGCATGCTGATTATTTCTATGGCGAGATCCCATGCACCCGTAGGCTGACAAAAGATGAGATCCAGGGTGAATATGAAAAGGAAACAGGCCTGGTGATCAAAGAGACATTCCAGGGGAAAGACCCCGATGCCATCCCCGCCGTGCTCGTTCACAGCCATGGTCCATTTGTGTGGGGCTCTGATCCTATGGACGCCGTCCACAATGCTGTGGTGTTGGAAGAGGTCGCGTTCATGAACTTCCATACCATGCTGCTCGAGCCGGGCATTTCGCCGATGCAGCAGGAATTGTTGGATCAGCACTATTCGAGAAAGCATGGCGCAAACGCCTATTATGGACAGACAAAAAAGTCGTAAATGGGAGACATCATCATGATTGACTTGACCCAGTATGAAGTCTGGTTTGTGACCGGCAGCCAGCACCTGTATGGTCCCAAGACACTCGAAATCGTCGCCCAGCACTCCCGTGAAATCGCGGCAGCGATGGGCGCATCGAAGCACATGCCTGTTAAAGTGGTATTCAAGCCTGTTCTCACAACACCCGACGCCATCCGCGAGTTGTGCCTCGAAGCGAATTCATCCAGGAGCTGCATCGGGCTTATCGCATGGATGCACACCTTCTCCCCTGCCAAGATGTGGATCGCAGGCTTGACCCTGCTTAAAAAACCGTTCGCGCATTTGCACACGCAGTACAATCGTGAAATCCCGTGGTCTGAGATCGATATGGACTTCATGAACCTTAACCAGGCTGCACATGGCGACCGTGAGTTCGGCTTCATTGGCAGCCGCCTGCGCATTGAGCGCAAGGTGGTGGTGGGCCACTGGCAGGATGACAGCACTCAAGCCGAAATCGGCGTGTGGGCGCGAGCTGCATCCGCATGGGCAGATTGGCAGGGAATGAAAGTCGCCCGCTTCGGTGACAACATGCGCGATGTCGCGGTCACCGAAGGCGATAAAGTACAGGCACAGATCCAATTTGGCTATGATGTGTACGGCTACGGCATTGGCGATCTGGTCAAGGTAGTCAACGAAGCCAGCGATGCAGAAGTGGATAGGCTGGTTAAAACCTACATGGACGAATACGAAGTCGTCCCTGAACTCCGACCCGGTGGCGCGAAGCATGAGTCCCTGCGCGATGGCGCGCGCATCGAGATCGGTTTGCGTAACTTCCTCACGGCTGGCAATTTCAAAGCGTTCACCGACACATTCGAAGATCTGCAGGGGCTGAAGCAGCTGCCCGGTCTCGCCGGCCAGCGTTTGATGAGCGCAGGCTACGGCTTCGGCGCGGAAGGCGACTGGAAGACCTCCGCGCTCGTGCGCGCCATGAAGGTTATGAATCACGGTATGCCGGGCGGCGTCAGCTTCATGGAAGATTACACCTATCACATGCACACCCAGGGTGATAAAGTGCTCGGCGCGCACATGCTTGAAATTTGCGAATCCATCGCGGCGCACAAACCCAGGCTGGAAATTCACCCACTCGGCATCGGCGGGAAGGAAGACCCCGTCCGCCTCGTCTTCGATGCGCAAACGGGTCCCGCGGTGGGCGCATCCATTGTCCACATGGGAGGGCGCTTCCGTATGGTTGCCAATGTCGTGGATGTCGTCCCGACGGATGCGCCGCTTCCCAAACTTCCGGTAGCGCGTGCATTGTGGATTCCGCGCCCGAACCTCAAAGTGGCTGGTGCAGCCTGGATCTATGCAGGCGGAGCGCATCACACCAGTTTCAGCTACTCGGTCACGGCTGAACATCTGCAAGACTTCGCTGACATGGCTGGAATCGAATTTTTGGTTATCGACGAGAATACCAATGTGCAGGAATTCCGTGAGAAACTACGTTGGAATGATTTGTACTATCACTTGAACAAAGGTTTGTAATTTACCGGAAGAGAGCCTCTTGAAACACAGAGGCTCTCTTCTAACTTTTCGCCATGAACAAACGTATTCTCGTCAATCACTTCTTTCTTTTCACCTTGAACAAACGTACTCTCAACAATCTCTACCTTCTTTTCGCCATGTACAATCGTACTCTAACCAATCACTTCCTTCCGAAGGATCGGGTTACAATGGCTGTTATGCACATCTAAAATTGCCCTGGCTTTCAGCTCGCCGGTTTCTTGACCAAGGAGCACCTATGCCTCGCTTAATACCAGCTTCTGAGAGAATTATCCTCGCCCGGGCTTTAATTCAGAAAGCCCGCGATCTGCCCGTCCCGGCCGGGAGTGGGAAGCACGATTTTTCTTACATCGCCCAGGTTAAAGCTGTGCTGCAGCAAGCACGCGACATGGTCAAATTTATCCCGTATACCCCTAGCGCAACGGCCGAGATTAAAAGCGAAGTGACCAAAATATTTCAGGAGGCCGACCAGGCTGGTAAGGAAATTCTACGCTGATACCAAATCTCAAAAGCGCATCTCTGTCCGCTGCATACCGTGCCGGGCTGCAGCGCTTCAAACGATCCCTCGGACAGCCCAGGCCCTGGCGCTCAGCTCAATGGGGCGGCCCTGCCTTGGCGCAAGACGCGACTCGAGTGTCATGCGGATTCGTTCGCGTACATCGTCGCTGACCGCGGCCAGATAGGTTGGGGCAGAGCCGGTATTACCGAGGAAGGGTCGCCAGTAGTCATCGAAGTTCTGGAAGACGGTTGGAATATCCAGGGCTTGAACTGTAACAGACTTGAGCTGATGGCGCTCGAACAGGGCCTGGAGCGGCCCGGGCTGGCACAACGGAAATCTCTCGCCCTGGTCGAGCCTGGCGGCATCCTGGCTCACAGAAATAGCAGCATCCCAGAAGTGCCGCATCATCTGCATGCCGCCGGCGTAGTCCCAAACGTACAGCGCGACGCATCCGCCCGGTTTCGTGACGCGTACCATCTCTCGAGTCATGGCGTCGGGATCCCGCACAAAGTTGAGCACCAGGCCGGACACTGCCACGTCCCAGGCAGACGCCGTCCAGGGCAGGCGAGCGGCATCTCCGACCAGGAAATGGGCTCGCTGATCTCGAATGCGTTCCTGGGCCAGAGACACGAAGCCGTTCGACGAGTCAATACCGGAGACGGAAGCCGGCGTATCGAGGGTCAAGATCGTAGATACCAGTGCGCCTGTGCCGCAGCCTACGTCCGCCCAGGTGAGGCCTGGAGAAAGGGCGAGCCAGCGCAAAAAATGGGCGGCGACCTGCCGGCTCCACCGCCCGACGTACTGCTCGTATGCATGGGTGGAATCCCAGGATTCTGCGGATGGCTCAGTCATAAACAATCAAGCACCTCGGTTGTTCTTCCCGTGATAAAGGCATTGGCGCAGTCCTTTTGACCGATTGAGACGATGATATTCATGGATTTCTCAAGTTCCCAGATCCTTTTTGATCTGTCATTCTGAGGAAGCGCAGCGACCGAAGAATCTAGATCCTTCGCTTCGCTCAGGATGACAGCCTTTTGCGTGGCCCACTACGTGCGACCAGCTTATTCGCTTTAGTATAGGGAGTATCACTGGAAGGGCAGTTTGGCTCGCTGCCAGTCTCCTTCCAGCGGCATCTGCGTTAGTCTCGTGCTGAATACCAGTTCAACACTCGTAAGGCGCGCAGCGTGTTCCACCGGCTCGGCCGGCCCTCGCCCTCGTCTATCTCGACCGGCATCACGCCGGGATAGCGGGTCTCGAGCGACCAGCGCCCGTCGCCGTCGCGCTTCGACGCAACCAGCTCGATCGCCTCCGCCACCCGTTCGTCGGGCGTGACG